>NZ_CDBZ01000132.1 GCF_000819985.1 Aeromonas media
TAGGCTGATTCAAGGCATTTACGGGAGAAAAGATCGGCTCAAACTGAAAAAATGAAATGACTGAGTCAGCCGAGAAGAATTTCCCCGCTTATTCGCACCTTCCCTAGGTGTTGGGACATGGGAAACTCCTTGACTGAAGAGGGGGCCCGCGCCCCGGCTGGCGCGCATCATAACGGCTGGGAGACCGGGGCTCCAGCCGCAATCAGCTTCGCGAAGGCAAGGCCCTTAGTCGGTGGGCAGGGCTGCACCCTAGCCCACCTCGACCCCGTTCCTTGGCCTGATAGAGCGCCTCGTCCGCTCGCTTGAGGGTCAGCTCAAGGGAGTCCCCGCGCCGCTCCGCCACCCCGAAGGAGGCGGTGATCCTGAGCCCGAGGGGCCAGTCCCTGTAGGCCTCCAGCGCCCCCCTCAGTCGCTCGGCCAGCCGCTCGGTCCTCGCCTGCTCATGGTGCAGGCAGACCAGCACGAACTCCTCTCCTCCCCAGCGCACCAGGCGGCACAGGCTGTCACAATGGCGCAGCAGCTCGCTCACCATGTGCTTGAGCACCTCGTCCCCCATGGGGTGCCCGTGGGTGTCGTTGACCCCCTTGAAGTGATCGATGTCGATATAGATGAAGGAGAGCGGCATCTCCCCCAATTCGCTCAAGAGCTTCTCGCCACCGAGCCGGTTGAGGGCCCCGGTCAGGGGATCGTAGCGGGCCTCCTCCTCGGTGCGGCGGTACTGCTCGGACAGGCTCTGGCTGAGCGCCCCCGCCGCCAGCCGCGCCTCGCGAGCCTTGCGCAGCTTGTCTCCCATCAGCAGGTACTGGGTCAGAAACAGCAGTATTCCGTATATCAGCCAGCCCAGCAGCAGCTGGCGGTAGAAGTCCCCCGGCTTGCCCCAGCGGCCATAGAACTCCAGCTTTTCCAGGATCAACCTGTAGTCCCCGGGCTGCATCCTGTCGTCGGTGGCAAGCTCGATGGCATAGACATGGTGCAGATCCGCCCCCTGCTGCGCCAGCGGGATCCGGTACTGCTGCACCCACCAGGAGCTGGGGGCGAACACCTTGAGGGGGATGTCCTGGATGCGGCCGTAATCATCGGGACGAAAGAGCACCTCGTTGAACTTGTGGGAGATCTCGTCCCCGGCTATCGAGTAGGCGGGATCATAGTTGCGCAGATAGAGGCGCCAGCTCTGCGGCTCACTCCCCTCCACCCTCAGCTTGACCCGCACGCCGTTGAAGTGGGAGAGATCCAGCCCCCACTCGGGGGCAGACAGGGTCAGGATCAGTTCACAGAAGGGGGAGCTGTGGCCCGCGCGCAGCTTGCAGTCGATGGCGGGCTTGTCACCCCCAGGGATCAGCGTGGTGACCGATTGGCCGCCATGGGCGCGATCATCCTGGGCCCTGACGGCCAGGCTGGCCTGGCTCAGGATATCCAGCCGCCGCTCTGGCCCGAACTCGAACACCAGTATGGCCAGCAGGCTGCCGAGCAGCAGGCTCCAGAACAGCATATTGGTCACGCGGGAATAGGATGGGGTCATGACGATCACACCTGAAAAAGAGCTTTTACTCTACACCTTGTAATTCTGCACCGTGCTGATCCAGATCCAAGGTTATTACACGCGCCCTCATGGGCGCCGGGGCATTGGTCGGCTCAGTCAGCGCACAGGGCGTCGCTTGCCATCTGCCGGGCTGAATCCTGTCGGCATTGCACCGCAAGAGGCGGACGCCAGCTCCTGGGGAAACGGGTTCCCGATGTCATCATTCCTTTCACCACTGAGCGCTCCATGCCATGGAAAAATAAAGAAAAATCATCGCAGAGCCCCAGTCTACACAAGCAAGCGGTGCGGCAACACCCCTATCCCTCTTCCCGCAGCGCCCGGTAGAGGGTGGTGCGGCTGATGCCAAGGCGGCGCGCCGCCTCGCTCACGTTGCCGCCACACTCCGTCAGGGTCTGCTGCACCCGCAGCCGGCTCTGTTCGCGCAAGGTGGTAGCGCCTCGGGGAGCCGGCATGGCGACCACCTCCGGCAGATGCAGGTGGGCGGGTTCAATCCAACCCTGCCCTTCCGCCAGCACGCAAGCCACCTCCAGCGCCTGCTTGAGCTGGCGCACGTTGCCGGGCAGGGGATGGGCCAGCAGTTGCCGCTCCGCCTGCGGCGTCAGTTGCAGGGCCGGGTCCATCTCCGAGAGCAGGCGCCGGATCAGCCCCAGGCGATCGCCCTGGGGCCAGGCCCGCAGCGGCGCAAGCTGCTGGCGCCAGCCACAGATGCGGTAATAGAGATCCTCGCGAAACGTCCCGGCTTGTACCATGGCCGTAAGATCCCGGTGGCTGGCGCTGACCAGCCAGAAATCCACCGGCTCGGGTTTGTGGCTGCCAACCGGCGTCACGCTGCGCTCCTGCAACACCCGCAGCAGCCGGGTCTGGGCCGGGAGCGGCAGCTCGCCGATCTCGTCCAGCATCAGGATGCCGCCGTGGGCGGCGCGCAGATAACCCTGGCTGCCCTGGCTGCGGGCGCCGCTGAAGGCCCCGCCCACATAGCCAAACAGCTCGGCCTCCACCAGATCGGCGGGCAGGGCGCCGCAGTTGACGCATACCAGGGGCTTGTCTCGTCGGCTCGACTGGCGGTGCAGGGCGCGCACCAGGTGCTCCTTGCCGCTGCCGGTCTCCCCCTCGATGAGCAGGGAGATGCCCCGCTCCAGCATCTTGAGGGGCACCCCGGCGGTAACGGCTGGCTGGGGCTGGTTTTCGGTTTGAATCACCACAGGTTCGGGCTCCAGCCGCAATCCGCGGCGATCCCGCAGCAGCTGCTTGCCGTCAAACGGGTGCTGGCCGAGCCAGAGCCGTCCGGCCCGGTTGGCCCCGAGCAGCTCGCCCCCCTCTCCCAGCAGCAGGCGGGCGGACCAGAGACTCTGGGGATCGAGATCCACCAGCCAGCCCGGTTGACGCGCCAGCAGGGCGTTTTCCAGGGTCATCGCCAGGAGCCGCACAGTGCCCAGCATGTCGCCATCGTGATGGGCCGCATCGGTGGAGATGTCGAGCACCCCCAGCAATTGCCCGTCCGGCCCGAGCAGGGGGCAGGCGCTGCAACTGAGGAAGCTGTGCTGGGCGAAGAAGTGCTGGGCCCCCAGCACCTGCACCTCGCTCTGCTCGGCCAGCGCTGTGCCTATGGCATTGGTACCCTTGCTCGCCTCCCCCCAGCGGGCACCGCTGCGCAAAAAGATCCGCTCGGCGTGGCGGGCGAAGCCATCGTCACCGCTGGCGGCCAAAATGGCCCCCTCGCCGTCACACAGCAGCAGGCGACAGGGCCTGCCCGCCAGTAACTGGGCAAACAGCGGCAACACGAAGCGCTGGAAGCAGGTGATAAGGGTTCTGTGCTGCTCCTGGCGGGCCGACAGCTCTCCCTGGGGCAGCAAATCCAGCTCGGCGCTCTGTTGGCGGAGCAGGCCCTGATGCAGGCAGCGCTGCCAGGAGCGCTGGATCGGGCTGGGGCTGGGACTGGGAATGGACTGAGGTAACTCGCTCATCACGCCTCCTGTTCACAAAGGGCACAGTGTCACGACCACTGTCCAGAAACGGCACAGTCTCATCGGCACCGCCGCGGTCATTGGTTAATCAAGATACGCCGCCGCACCCCATTTGATAACGTTTTATTAACTTTCGTCCCTCTGGTCAGACCCTCTGGCACGGCCCTTGCGATAGCAGCTGGTCACCGGCCCCGGGCCGGTCAGGACCACACACATAAGGATGATGAGATGATTTACACCGCTCCCGGTCAGGCAGGCGCCCTGGTCAGCTTCAAGTCCCGTTACGACAACTTCATCGGTGGTGACTGGGTGGCCCCCCGCGCCGGCCGCTATTTCGAGAACGTCTCGCCGGTGGATGGCCGGGTGTTCTGCGAGGTGGCCAGATCCGACGCCGCCGACATCGAGCTGGCGCTGGATGCCGCCCACAAGGCGTTTGCCAGCTGGAGCAAGACCAGCGTCACCGAGCGCAGCAACCTGCTGCTGCGCATCGCCGATCGCATCGAGCAGAACATCGAAGTGCTCGCCGTCGCCGAGACCTGGGAGAACGGCAAGGCGGTGCGCGAGACCCTGGCCGCCGATCTGCCGCTGGTGGTGGATCACTTCCGCTACTTCGCCGGTTGCATCCGCGCCCAGGAGGGCTCGGCCGCCGAGCTGGATCAGCACACCGTCAGCTACCACTTCAAGGAGCCCATAGGCGTGGTCGGCCAGATCATCCCCTGGAACTTCCCCCTGCTGATGGCGGCCTGGAAGCTGGCCCCTGTGCTGGCGGCCGGCTGCTGCAGCGTGCTCAAGCCCGCCGAGCAGACCCCGGTCACCATCATGCTGATGATGGATCTCATCAAGGACATACTGCCCCCCGGCGTGGTCAACGTGGTCAACGGCTTCGGCGCCGAGGCGGGTCAGGCGCTGGCCACCAGCGACCGTATCCAGAAGCTGGCCTTTACCGGTTCGACCGAAGTCGGCGCCCATATACTGCGCTGCGCCGCCGACAAGCTGATCCCCTCCACCGTCGAACTGGGCGGCAAGTCCCCCAACATCTACTTCGCCGACGTGATGCAGCATGAGAGCAGCTACATCGACAAGGCGGTGGAAGGCATGCTGATGACCTTCTTCAACCAGGGCGAAGTGTGCACCTGCCCCTCCCGCGCTCTGGTGCAGGCCAGCATCTATGACGACTTCATGGACAGGGTGCTGGCCCGCGCCCGCACCATAGTGCAGGGCAACCCCCTGGACACCACGACCCAGGTGGGCGCCCAGGCGTCCCGCGAGCAGTTTGACAAGATACTGAGCTACATGGAGATTGGCCGCGGCGAGGGGGCCAAGATGCTGATAGGCGGCGGCCCGGCCAAGGTGAGCGGCCTTGAGGGGGGCTTCTACATCCAGCCCACCATCTTCTCGGGTCAGAACAAGATGCGGGTGTTCCAGGAGGAGATCTTCGGGCCGGCCCTCGGGGTCACCACCTTCAAGGACGAGGCGGATGCCCTGGCCATTGCCAACGACACCCAGTACGGCCTGGGGGCGGGTCTCTGGACCCGGGACAGCAACCTGGCCTGGCGTATGGGGCGCGGCATCCAGGCTGGCCGGGTCTGGGTCAACTGCTACCACGCCTACCCGGCCCACGCGGCGTTTGGCGGTTACAAGAAGTCAGGCATAGGCCGCGAGACCCACAAGATGATGCTGGATCACTACCAGAACACCAAGAACCTGCTGGTGAGCCACGACATCAACCCCCTCGGCTTCTTCTGAACCTGCCACCTCTGATGACAAGGGCGCCTGCGGGCGCCCTCTCTTTTTCCACCAGGCTCATCAACCCCCTGGCTGGCCCAGCTGCTGGCGATAACGCTGGGGGGCACACCCCTGCTCACGCTGGAACATGGCGATAAAGGCCGAGGTCGAGGTGTAACCCAGGCGCCAGGCTATCTCCTGCACCGGCATCTCCCCCCGCAGCCAGTCCAGCGCCTTGACCATGCGCAGTCGGGTGCGCCACTGCCCCAGGCTCATGCCCAGCTCCTTCTGGCAGCGCCGTGCCAAGGTGCGCTCCGTGGTGTGCAAGACCTTGGCCCATTCGGCCAGGGTGCGGTTGTCCTCGGGGGCCGCGTGCAGAGCGGCCAGCAGCGGGGCCAGCAGGCGGTCGCGACTCTGGGGCAGGTAGCTCGGCTGGCAGCGGGTGCGAGCCAGCTTCTCGATGAAGAGCTCCCCCTGGCGCGCGTCCCACTCGTCCTCCAGATGGCCGACCCGGCGCTGGGTAAAGTCCTCCAGCAGGGCCCGCAGCAAGGGGGTCAATTCCAGCAGCTGGGGTTCCCTTGGCAGGCGCGGGGCCAGCGCGTGGCTCACATAGATGGAGGTGTAGTCCAGGGTCTGCTCGTTGAAGGCGCTGTGGGGCAGGTTGGCCGGCACCCAGATGAGGTAGTCGGCCGGCGCCACCAACCGCTCCCCCCCGACCTCCACCACCATGACCCCCAGGCTGATGAGGCTGAGCTGGCCCCAGGGGTGGGTATGTTCGGCGCAGGCGTTGCCCCCCTGGATCTGGCGGTAGCGAAAATAGAGGGGGTTGGGGTCGGCCAGCAGGCGATCCTGCTCGGCCAGGGTGAGGCTGCCCATGAAGATTGTCCCAAAGCGGTTATGACATGTCTTATTTACGCTACTTGCATCGTTCAAGACAAGGCTAGACTCTCGTCATCGTATCAAGGAGTGCCTATGCCCTTTCTCTTCCCCCTGCTCGCCATCCTGATCTGGGCCGCCAATACCGTGGTCTCCAAGGCCGCCGCCGGCGTGCTGGATCCCGCCGCCATCTCCTTCTACCGCTGGGTGATCGCCGCCCTGGCGCTCTCCCCCTTCTGCCTGCCGCAGCTGTGGCGCCGCCGGCGCGATCTTCGCCCCTGGCTCGGCAAGCTGCTGGTGCTGGCGGCCCTTGGCATGGTGCTCTACCAGTGCCTGGCCTACTACGCCGCCCACAGCACCTCGGCCACCAACATGGGGGTCATCGGCTCCCTCATACCGCTGCTGACCCTGCTGCAGAGCGCCCTCTTCTTCGGCCAACGTCCGGGCAAGCAGGCGCTGCTCGGCATGAGCCTCTCCCTGTTCGGGGTGCTCTGGCTGCTGGGTCAGGGCAACCCCCTGGCCCTGCTGCACGACGGCATCAATCAAGGGGACGGCCTCATGCTGCTCGGCTCCGCCAGCTATGCGCTCTATGGCCTGCTGATCCGCCGCTGGCAACTGCCGTTCGGCCCCTGGCTCAACCTCTATCTACAGATCCTGCTGGCGGTGCTGCTGCTCATTCCGGTGGCCCTCAATGCCGACTCCCTGGCCATTCCCGCCCAGGGCTGGAGCATGGTGCTGTTCGCCGGGCTCGCCTCCTCCATCTTCGCCGCCTACTGCTGGATGCGCGGCCTCGCCTGCCTGGGGGCGGAGCGCACCTCGGTGTTCATGAACCTGATGCCGCTGTGCACTGCGCTGTTGGCCGTCATCACCCTGGGGGAGCCCATCCACGGCTATCACCTGCTGGGGGGCGGCCTCGTCCTGATCGGCGTCATGATCTCCCAGTTCAGACCGAGGGCGCGCCCCGCCCTGCTGGAAGGGGCATAAGCCGGCACCATCAACCGTGTCCGGCAAAAAGGGAGCCGAGGCTCCCTTTTTGTTTGCAATGCTGTGGTCACGCCGCCTCAGCTGCTCCGGCGCCAGTGGTAACGGCGCTCGGGGCGACCGCGCTGGCCGTAGTTGAGATCCACATCCAGCTTGTCTTCGGACTCCAGAAACTCCAGGTAGCGGCGCGCCGTGGTGCGGCTGAGTGACAGGCGCAGCGCCACCGTATCGGTGGAGAAGGCGGTGTCCGGCTCCCCCGCCAGCAGCTCCAGCACCTGGCGCAAGGTGATGGCGTCTATGCCCTTGGGGGTGTCGCGCACCTCCCTCGGCTGAATTCGCCCCTTGCCCATCAGGCGATCGAGATCGCTCTGCTCCAGCAGGCCGCGCTCGCACAGGCGGCGATGCAGGGTCAGGATCTCGTCCAGGCTCTGCTGGATGCGAAACAGCCGCAGCGGCTTGATGATGTAGTCCTGCACCCCGAGATTCAGGGCCTGCTGTATGGTTTCCACGTCGCAGGAAGCGGTCACCATGACCACGAAGACCTCCCGATTGTGGCTGCGCAGCCGGTTCACCCACTCGAGACCCGAGCCGTCCGGCAGGGAGATGTCCACCACCAGCAACTGGGGTTCGGTGGCGCGCATCATGAGATCGGCCTGGGCCAGGCTCTCGGCCCGCCCCAGCAGGGAGTAGCCCGGGGTCGAGGAGATAAGCTCCGCCAGGATGGCGCCGATCCGCTCGTCGTCCTCGATAACAAGAGTGAAAATTGGCTTCATGACTCACACCAATTGGTTTTTATTCAAATAGATACCGAACAAGGTGGTCTGTTCGGCGGTGCGGCGCCATTCTATCACACCCCCACGGCGGGCCACCGTCTTCTTGACCAGGAAGAGACCTACGCCATGATCGCCGGTCTGGCGGCTGATCCCATAGTCGAACAGGTGATCCGCCAGCGCCTCGTCCACCCCCTCGCCGCTGTCCTCCACCTCGATCACCAGCCGGCGCCCGAAGTCATCCACCGAGATGAGCACCCGGGGCGCGCACCGCTGGCGATTCGCCCAGGCGGCCCTGATGCCGTTGTCCAGCAGGTTGCCGATGCAGGTGATGAGATCCGCCGACACCTCGGCCGGGTACTCCCCGAGGGCCGAGCCGGGATCCAGCACCAGCTCGACCCCCAGCTCCCGCGCCCGGCTGAACTTGCCGAGGATGAGGCCGGCCACCGGCTTGTTCTCGATGGAGCGCAGCAGATCCTGCAGCATGGTCTGGCAGGCCTCGTTCTCCTGCTGGATCAGCTCCACCGCCTGATCCACATGACCGAGCTGCAGCAGACCGGAGAGGCTGCTCAGCTTGTTGGCGAACTCGTGGGTCTGGATCCGCAGCATCTCGGCATACTGGCGCAGGTGAGTCACCTGCATGCCGAGGCTGCCGGTGCCGTCCGGTCGGCTGAAGATCAGCATGCGGCCCGGCTCGCGGCCGCTGAGATCCTGCCAGTGACCGACGAAGGCCTCCCCCTGCACGGTGAAGTTCACCCCCCCCTGCTGGTTCAGGGCGGGCAACAGGCTGGGGGCCAGTTCGGCCAGGGACTGCCCCAGCAGGGCGTGGCGGCCGGTGCCCGGTAGCCGCAACTGATAGAAGGCCGCGCTGTTGAGCATCTTGATGCGATGGTTGCCATCGAGGGCCACTATCCCCTCCGAGATGCCCTCCAGCACCAGATCCTGCTGGGCGAAGCGGTTGACTATGGTCTCCGGCTCCAGATCCAGCAGGGTGCGCCGCAGCCGGTGCTGCAACCAGAGCGCCAGCAGCAGGCCGCAGCCCAGCACGGCGCCAATGGCGCTGATGAGCAGGGCGATCCGCTCCAGATAGATGCCCTCCACAGTCCGCATCAGATAGCCCACCGCCACCGCCCCTATGGCGCGCCCGTCCGCCCCTATCACGGGCGAGAAGCAGCGGATGGCCGGACCGAGCGTGCCTTTGTCCCTGGAGCAGTAGCTGCGCCGCTCCTGGATCGCCGGCCAGATGTCCTCGCCACGGAAGGTCGCACCGACCAGCTCGGGAGAAGGGTGGCTCAGGCGGCGGGCATGCTCGTCGGTCACCACCATGTAGGCGGCATCGGTGCGGCTGCAGATCCCCTGCACATAGTCGCGCAGGCCGGGATCATTGCCCTGCTGCAGGGCCTGCACCACCCGGCTGTCCGCCGCCAGCACCCGGGCCAGATCGCTCCCCTTCTCCTCCAGGTTGCTCTCCAGCAGGTGGCGGATGAAGAGGGCGAGCAGGCCACCCAGGATCAGGATCAGCAGCAGTGACAGCCCGAGGGAGAGGGTGACCAGTTGGTGGCGCAGTTTCATCGATTAACCTTGCAAGCTCAGGAGGCGGACCAATAGTGCGGGCGCCACCAGGTCTGGTCAATGAGCGGCGCGGGATCACCGTCAAAATCCGCCAACCCCTCCTCGCGGGCGGTCAGGGCCACGGCCCTGGCGACCGCGCGGGCCACCTCTCCCACCTGTTCGATAGGGGGCAGCAGCAGCCCCGTCACCAGCGGATAGGCACCCACAGCCCGCACCGCGGCCAGCAACATGCCATCGCTGATGCGGCGCGCCTTGACCGCGCAGGCCCCCAGGCCAATGCCCGGGAAGACATAGACGTTGTTGCACTGGGAAACCACCCGCGCCTCCCCCCCTACCTCGACCGGGGCGAAGGGGCTGCCGGTGGCGAGCAGGGCACGCCCCTCGGTCGCCCGCCACACCTGCTCCGGGGTCGCCTCGGCGCTGCGGGTCGGGTTGGAGAGCGGCAGTATGACGGGGCGCTCGCACGCCGCCCCCATGGCGCCAAGCACCTGCTCGGTGAAGAGGCCGCCCTGGCCGCTCACCCCGATCAGCACCCCGGGCCTCAGCCGGGCGATGAGCTCGGGCAAGGAGCCGCAAGCCTCCTCTGCCGGGCGGGCAAAGGGCTGCTGGGAGGGGGTCAGGTTGGCCCTGTCCAGGCAGACCAGGCCGTCCTGATCGAACAACTGCACCCGCTCTGGACTGCCCGCCAGCCGGGCCAGCATGGCGGCGATGCCGCAGCCCGCCGAGCCCGCGCCGACGATGAGCACCGGGGTGTCGGCCAAGGTGCTGCCCGCCTGCTGCAAGCCCGCCAGCACGCAGGCGGAGGCGACCGCCGCCGTGCCCTGGATGTCGTCGTTGAACATGCAGAGCTCATCCCGGTAGCGGGTCAGCAGGTTGGCGGCATGCTTGCCGGCGAAGTCCTCGAACTGCAGCACCACTTGGGGCCAGCGTTTATGGATGGCCGCCACTACCTTGTCCATGAAGTGGTAGTAGGTCTCGCCGTCGATGCGCGGGGCCTGCCAGCCGAGGTAGGAGTCATCCTCCAGCAGGGCCGGGTTGTTGGTGCCCACGTCCACGCACAGGGGCAGGGTGCGGGCCGGGTTGATGCCACCGGCGGCGCTGTAGAGCGCCAGCTTGCCGATGCAGATCCCCATGCCGCCGATGCCGAGATCGCCAAGCCCCAGCACCCGCTCCCCGTCGGAGATGACGATGACGTCCACCTCCTGATCCACCGCAGCGAAGATGGCGTCCAGCTCGTCCCTGTCGTGCCAGGAGAGGTAGAGACCGTGGCTGCGCAGGTAGAGATCGCTGTGGCGCTGGCAAGCCTCCCCCACCACTGGGGTGTAGATGATGGGCAGGAGCTCGGGCAGGTGGTGGCGCACCAGATCGTAAAACAGCACAGGGTTGTCCTCCTGCAACTGGCGCAGCAGCAGGTGCTGATCGAAGGGGCTCTGCATGGCCGAGACCAGGCGGTAGATGCGGCGGCGCTGCTGGGAGAGGGACTCCTCCTTGTGAGGCATGCGCCCCATCAGCCCCTGACGCTTGCGTTCGGCATAGGGCAGGCTGGTGCCCATCATGATGTCGTTCATGTCGTTTTCCTGTATCCGGTCGTCACGCGAGCAGAGAGATGAGGGCGGTGGCCAGGATCAGCATCACGGCCCCGCCGAGGCGAGAGGAGATCTGGGCGAAGGGCATCAGCTTCATGCGCTGGGCTGCCGACAGCACGGCCACGTCGCCGGTGCCCCCCATGTTGGCCATGCACAGGCCGCCGGTGATGGCCGCCTCTATGGGATAAAAACCTATCATGCGCCCCACCAGGGCCGCCCCCAGGGCGCCACCCACCACAGTGGTCAGCACCATGATGAAGTAGTTGACCGAGAAAGCGCCGATGAGCTCGGGGATGCTGGTGTAGGCCACCCCTATGCCCACCAGCAGGGAGGGGGTGAGGTTGCTCACCACGAATTGATACCAGTCGGCGGCCGCCTGTTCATAACGACGGGGCAATACACCACTCACCTTGATGAAGGCCACCGCCAGTATCATCAGGGCGAAGGGGTGCATGGGGATGAAGTTGCCGAGCAGGGAGCCCAGCACGAACATGCTGGAGCTGATGAAGAGCCCGAGACCCAGGCTCTGCAGGGTCGGCGCCTCGGCCTGCTCGTCGGCGACGCTCTGGCTGTTTTCCTTGACCATCAGCTTGCCGTTACCGGTCAGGGAGGGGTAACGACGACCGAGGCGCGCCAGCAGGGAGCCCACCAGTATGGCCAGGGTGTTGGCGATCACCACGGCGGGCACCATGCGCGACAGCAGGTCGGCGCTGGACATCTGCAAGGGGCCGGAGAGGATCTCCACCAGGGGCACGGCGCCGGCGCCCATGCCGCCACCCATGATGGGCAGACCGATGAGCAGCACCGCATTCTTGAAGCCGTACCCCATCAGGGAGCCGACCAGGCCGACGCTCAGCAGCGCCAACGCCACGCCCCCCAGGATCACCGGCAGGTAACGCATGGCGGCGTTTTTCAGCAGGGCGCCGCTCATGCCGAACACAGATCCGGTCACCAGGCTGGCGATGAAGAAGTTCAGAAAGCCCCCCTCCTTCATGAAGCGGGTGATCACCTCACCGGCCTCGACCGGCAGAATCCGGTACTCGAACAGCGCGGCGCCGCCGAAGATGGCGAGTATGGTGCCGCCCCCCAGGTATTCCCGTATGGGGGGGATCCGCTCGCCCAGCTCGCTCAGCAGGGTGCCGAGCACGAACATCAGCGCCAGGGCGCCGACCATGCCGAGCGGCAGGGAGCCGTTCCAGCCGGCGTAGAGGACGCAGGTGGCAAGCCCCAGGAAGATCATCATGGGCATGCCGGCGATCTGCTGGTCGCTCCAGGCGCCCTTCATCTGTACTTCGGGGGTAGAGAGGTTTTTCATTGTTATGCTCCAGCTTGTGGTGTGGCGCCACTCTACGTATCCCCTCCTCTGCTGTCGGTTAGCGGGCCTGCAAAGCCATATAAAAACATTGAAACCTTAAGCACCATTCAGCCCCTCCGTGCCCCCTCCCCCGCCGAAAACTGAACGTGACCTGCATCACACTATTTACTTAGCCTGCGAAATAAATATAATGCTTAGCAAGCTAAGTAAATAAGGAGCCCGTCATGGGAAAGGATCTGGAAATGCTGCGCGAGCTCTCCCTCGCCGAACAGCTGGGACGGCTGCACCGGTTGTGGCGCACCGTGGCCGACCTCGAGCTGGCCCCCCTGGGACTCACCCACCCGCGCTGGACCGCGCTCTGGAAGCTGAGCCGCCTCGGTGGCCACCTCAGCCAGAAGACACTGGCCGAGGCGCTGGAGATAGAGCTGCCCTCCCTGATGCGCACCCTGGGCCAGTTGGAGGAGCAAGGTCTTATCGAACGCCACTGCTGCAGCCAGGACAAGCGCGCCCGCATCGTCACCCTGACACCGGCCGGCAAGGCGCTGCTCGACAAAATCGAGGATCGCATCATCGCCGTGCGCCGGGAGCTGCTCGCCGGCATCAGCCAGCAGGAGCTGACGCAGTTTGAAGAGATAGTGCACCGCATATCCGCCAACGCCCTCGGCAAGATTGACACCCAGCATGAAGAGAGAGAATAAGATGACCCCGGATCAACAATTCAAGCGCTGGATCAAATGGGCCATCGCCTGCTTCACTCTGGTGTTTGGTTACTTCCTGCTGGCCGACATCAAGATGCCCCTCACCCCCCAGGCCATGGCCACCCGGGTCGTCACTAGGATGGCGCCCCAGGTCAGCGGCAAGGTGACCGAGGTCGCGGTAGCGAACAACCAGCACGTCAAGCAGGGGGATCTGCTGTTCGTGCTGGATCCGGCCCCCTTCGAGCTCGCGGTCGAGCAGGCCAGACTCGCCCTTGATCAGGCCGAGCAACAGAATCGCCAGCTGGATGCGACCCTCAATGCCTATGAGGCTGAGTACAGCTCCCTGCAGACCCAGGCGGCCCAGAAGCAGCGGGAAGCCGAGCGCATCGACGCCCTCTATCGCCGCCACATGGTGTCGGAGCAGCAGAAAGACGACGCCGACAGCGCCGCCCGCACCGCCCGTGCCAATCTGCTGGCCAGCCAGGCCCGGGTGGAGCAGGCTCGCGTCAACCGGGGCCTGCCCGGTGACGACAACCTGCTGCTGCGCCAGGCGCGCAACCGCCTGGCCCAGGCCGAGCTCAACCTCACCTATAGCCAGATCCATGCAAGCCAGGATGGCATCATCACCAACCTGCAGCTCAAGCCGGGCAGCGTGGCCACGGCAGGCTCTCCCCTGCTGGCCCTGGTCTCCGAGCAGGTGGACGTGATCGCCGATTTTCGCGAGAAGAGCCTGCGCCACATCACCCCGGAAAGCCGGGCGCTGGTCGCCTTCGATGGCGAGCCAGGCCGCCTCTACCCGGCCCGGGTCGCCAGCCTGGATGCCGGGGTCAGTGCCGGCCAGTTCGATGCCAACGGTCTCCTGGCCAATCCCGTCGAATCCGATCGCTGGGTGCGCGATGCCCAACGGCTGCGCCTGCACCTGACCCTGGAGCAACTGCCCGCCCATCTGCCGGCCGGGGCTCGCGCCACCGTCCAGCTGCTGCCGGACAACGCCCTGACCGGGCTGCTGGCCCGCGGCCAGATCCGCCTGCTCAGCCTGCTGCACTACATCTATTGAGATGACGACCATGAACCTGTGGCACAGACTCCTTACCGCCAACGAGCTGCGCCAGTGCCTGCGCATCGCCTTTGGCTGCACCCTGGGATTTGTGCTGTGCAAGATCTTCGGCTGGAGCAACGGGGTCTTCTTCACCGTCACCCCGGTGCTGCTGCTGGGGATGATCCCCGTGATGAACGGCCACGCCGCACGCCAGCTCATCGCCTCCGCCGCCATGTGCGGGCTGGAAGTCGGGCTGCTTGGCGGCCTGTTCGGCGGTCATCCCGGCCTGATGCTGCCCATCGTCTTCCTGCTGTTTCTCTACCGCTTTGCCGCCATGTCCCGGGGCAGCCTCTTCCTGTTCGGCGCCAATGGCGTGCTCAGCCTCAGCATCATGCTGCACTTTGCCAGCTACCCCGAGACCGATCTGAACGATCTCATCTTCAGCAACCTCTGGGCCAGCGTCCTGTCGGTGCTCATCGCCTACCTGATGACGGCGCTGATCCCGGATGTGGAGGCGCGGCCCGCCCCCACCCCCTCTCCCAAGGCACCACACCGGATGCGCCACGAGGCGCTGCTCGGCGCCAGCATCGCCACCCTGTCGTTCCTGGTGTTCCAGCTGTTCGATCTGCGGGACTCCATGTCCGCCCAGGCAACCACCCTGCTGGTGCTCTTCCCCATGCACTGGGACGGGGCCCTGAGCTACGCCCGCAAGCGCGCCATGGGCACCCTGCTGGGGGTAAGTTTCGGCATCCTGGGGCAACTGGTGCTCTACGACTGGTCCGGCTTGCTCTTGCTGGTGACCCCGCTGCTCTGGTTGGGAGCCATGCTGTTCAGCCATGCCCATGTGAAGGAGGCGAGCGGCTCCGGCGTTGGCTTCGGCGCCCTCACCACCCTCGGCATCCTGTTTGGCCAGTACCTGACGCCCGGCAACGATCTGGTGTTCAGCGCCCTGTACCGGGTCAGCAGCATACTGTTTGCCATCGTCGCCACCCTGCTGGCCTGCTACCTCATCCACCGCCTGCTCAACCGCTTCGAGGCGACCCGCTTCGGCCATTGATATCTCTTTTCTGTAGCCCAAGGACGGCACCCTTTCGCCCCGCTCGCCTGGCGGGGCGTTTTTTTGCCCGCTGACTGTGCAGGGTGACGGACGCATCCCGACGCAAGAGGGGGACACCGAGGTTGCAGTTGCCTCTCAGCCTGTTAGGCTCAAGGCCATATGACACCGATCAAAGGATGCGACATGAAACAGGCCAAGCTCTTTCTACTGGGGATAGGCACC
Organism: Aeromonas media; assembly: GCF_000819985.1. Taxonomy (GTDB): domain Bacteria; phylum Pseudomonadota; class Gammaproteobacteria; order Enterobacterales; family Aeromonadaceae; genus Aeromonas; species Aeromonas media. Next base: position 15,346 of record NZ_CDBZ01000132.1, read on the forward strand.
CTGACCCTGCTCGGCGGCTGCGATCTGGGGGCCGGCAAGCTGGGGGTTACAGGGGGCGATCCCGTCACCTATCTGTGCGAGCAGAACCAGAAGGTGCAGGTGCGCTACTTCTCCCTCTCGGACGAGAGCCTGAACTTCGTCAAGCTCGCCCTGCCCGATGGCAAGGATTACACCCTGCCTCAAGCGGTCTCCGCCTCCGGCGCCCGCTACACCGACGATCACGAGGTGGTCTGGTGGAACAAGGGGAAGGAAGGCTTCGTGGAGATGCGCGATGACGCCGGGGAGTGGCAGAGCCGCTACAACGACTGCAAGGAGCAATAAGCCCCGCAGGCAACAGCGCCCCCGCACAGTGACAAAGACCCCGGCCAAGGCCGGGGTCTTTGTCATCTCACTTCGACGTCATATCGGACCACCACCCGCACCGGGATGGCTTGTGGATTCTGCTCGGACACCCGATAACGCACCTGCGCCAGTCCAGAGATGGCGATGAGATCCAGCACGCCGGGTGGCTCGGATGACAGGACCTCGGGGCTGAACAGATCGCCATTGGAATCGATGAGGTAGCGAAGCGTCACACAGCCCTTCACCGGCCTCTCTTTGGGCAGTCCACCGACCGGATTGAAGTCGCCTATCTGCTCCACCTGAACCCAGTATTTGGGCAGGTCTTCCCAAACGATATCCACCGGAGGCTGATTCAGCTTCGCGGTGGGGCTGGCACAGCCCCCCAACAGGACCAGGGTGGCCCACAGCAACAACAGTTTCAAACGCACTGACACTCCCTCTTCGTCAAACCGCTCGGCTCCTTGAACGGCCAGCCAGTGTCAGACAATGAGGCTCATTCGGGAAGCCCCCATCTGGCGAGACACTCTCGCGGGCAATAAAAAGGCCAACCCTGGGGTTGGCCTTGTTCGCACAGGGATGGCTCAGGCGCGCTTGTCGCTGACCACCAGCCAGAGCGCGTGGACCATGCCGGGCAGACCGCCGAGCAGGGTCAGCACTATGTTGATGAAAAAGTGCAGGCTTAAGCCTACCTGGATAAAGGCACAGACCGGCGGCAGGAAGATGGCCAGCAGGATCTTGAGCAGATTGTTCATCTCATGGTTCCTCATGAAAGATGTCTCGTGATTCGGATGGGCTAACCATAAACATCCCTGGCCTCAACTGCAAACCACAGCGGACAGCTTTCGCGCCTTTCTCGCCCGGGATTGAGCCAGGGTTCAGCTGACGGAGGCCCGCGTCCCCACGTCATCCTGGGATCTACGGGTTGTGGCGATGATCATGCCAGCCGTTGGCAAGGGATCAGTCCCTTGTGCTCCCGCTCCCGCCAGGCGTTGAGATCGTGAATGATCTGGTTGCTGCTGCCGCGCCAGAGCAGGCCGGGATCTGCCAGCTCTTTTTCAAACTTGCCATCCACCAGCACATCCAGCAGGGCGATCAGCTCGCGCTGGGCCGGGCTGAGCTCGCCGAGCAGGTAGCCGGTCCAGCACCAGATGTCCTTGCCCGGGCACTCGGCACGCACCCGCCGTACCAGCGCCAGCACCTGAGGTACGTTGGCGGGGTGGAGCGGATCGCCGCCCGAGAGCGACAGCCCCCGGCGCTTGATGCGGCTGTCGTTGAGATCCTGGATGATGCGATCGCTCATCGCCGCATCGAACGGCTTGCCGCCGTCGAGCCGCCAGGTGCTCTGGTTGTAGCAACCCGGGCACTGGTGCTCGCAACCCGACACGAACAGGGTGGCGCGGGTACCGGGGCCGTTTATGACATCGACCGGATAGTATTGGTGGTAATGCATCGCTTGTTTCCTGCCTCCTTCATAGGGGTGCAAACGGTCGCCATCCCATGAAAATGGCCCCTTGCAACAGGGGCCAGCGCTTCATCGTTACCGCACTTACATATGCTTGACGCGACGTTTCACCTCTTCCTGCTTGCCCGCATTGAAGGGGCGCGCATCCGGGCTGCCGAGGTAGCCGCACACCCGGCGGGTCACCGACACCTTGGCGGGATCGTGGTTGCCGCAGCGCGGGCAGGTGAAGCCCTTGGAGGTACATTCGAACTCGCCGGTGAAGCCGCAGTCGTAGCACTCGTCGATGGGGGTGTTGGTACCGTAGTAGGGCACCTTGTCATAGCTGTAGTCCCAGACGTTCTCGAGCGCCTCCAGGTTGTGCTGGATGTTGGGGTACTCGCCGTAGCAAATGAAGCCGCCGCTGGCGATGGGCGGATAGGGCGCCTCGAAGTCCAGCTTGTCGTAAGGGTTTACCTGCTTTTCCACGTCCAGGTGGAAGCTGTTGGTATAGTAACCCTTGTCGGTCACCCCGGCCACCACGCCAAACTCCTTGGCATCGATGCGGCAGAAACGGGTGCAGAGGTTCTCGCTCGGAGTGGAGTAGAGGCTGAAGCCGTAACCTGTCTCCTCCTTCCACTCGTCGGTGGCCGCCTTGAGCCGCGCGATGATGGCGATGGCCTTCTGGCGCAGCACCTCGCTGTCGAACAGGTGGACGTCGGTGCCATAGAGGGCGTTGATGGTCTCGTGCACCCCGATGTAACCCAGGGAAATGGAGGCACGGCCATGTTTGAAGATCTCGCTGACGTTGTCATCGGCCTTGAGGCGCACCCCGCAGGCCCCTTCCATGTAGAGGATGGGAGCGACCCGCGCCTTGACGCCGTCCAGGCGCTCGATACGGTACATGAGCGCCGTCTTGGCCACCCGCAGGGCGGCATCCAGCTTGTCCCAGAAATCCGCCTCGTCGCGGGATCTCAGGGCGATGCGCGGCAGGTTGAGGCTCACGACACCCAGGTTGTTGCGCCCTTCATGGATCAGGTCACCATTCTCTTCATAAGCACCGAGGAAGGAACGACAGCCCATGGGAGTCTTGAAGGAGCCGGTCACCTTCACCACCTGGTCATGGTTGAGGATGTCCGGGTACATCCGCTTGGAGGCGCACTCCAGGGCCAACTGCTTGATGTCGTAGTTGGGATCCCCCGGCTTGTGATTGAGGCCATCCTTGATGGCGAACACCAGTTTCGGGAACACGGCGGTCTTCTTGTTCTTGCCAAGGCCGGCGATGCGGTTGCCGAGGATGGCACGCTGGATCATCCGCGACTCCCAGCTATCCCCCAGGCCAAAGCCGAAGGTGACGAAGGGGGTCTGGCCGTTGGCGGTGTGCAGGGTGTTCACCTCGTACTCCAGGGACTGGAAGGCGTCGTGACACTCCTTCTCGGTGCGAGCCATGGCGTAGGCATCCACGTCGCCGATGCCCCACTCCTCGGCCACTTCCCGATGCTTGTGCCAGCTGATGGTCACATAGGGAGCCAGCACCTCGTCGATCCGGTTGATGGTGGTGCCGCCATAGATGTGGCTCGCCACCTGGGCGATGATCTGGGCGGTGACCGCAGTGGCGGTGCTGATGGATTTTGGGGTGTCGATCTCCGCATTGCCCATCTTGAAGCCATGGGTCAGCATCCCCTGCAGATCGATCAGCATGCAGTTGAACATGGGGAAGAAAGGGGAGTAGTCGAGATCGTGGAAGTGCAGATCGCCGCTCTCGTGGGCCTGCACCACCTCGCGGGGCAGCATGTGGCTGATGGCGTAGTGCTTGGCGACGATACCCGCCAGCAGGTCGCGCTGGGTCGGGATCACCTTGGAGTCCTTGTTGGCGTTCTCGTTGAGCAGGGCCGCATTGGTCTGCTCCACCAGGCCTCGGATCTCCTGGGCCAGTCGGCCACGGGCCTCGCGGGCCTGATCCCGGTCGTGACGGTACTCGATGTAGGCGCGGGCGATGGCCTTGTCGTCGGAAGCCATCAGGTGGTTCTCGACCCGGTTCTGGATCTCGTGGATGTCCACCTCGCCTCGCCCCTCCAGCTCCTGGCTGACGGCACCGGCGATGCGCTCGGCCAGCATAGGGTTGGCCTGATTGACCGCTTCCGCCGCCCGGCTTACCGCCTCGGCAATCAGCTGGCCATTGAATGGTGCACGACATCCATCGCGTTTGATCACTACCGGTTTCATCGATTTTCCCCGCGTTAAAGGCCTGGCTCTCGCCCTCGGCTCACCCTTGTTGAGTCCCCTTCTCCGCACCTGTCCCCGGCGCAAATAAATTCAGCCGAGGCGTGAGAAACCCGGGCTGACACTGAGAGGGTGACGACTTATGCACAGCTTGATAACACTATATATGGGTGTTTTTTTTATGATAACCCCTATATGTGGGGTCTATTAGGCACCAAAGCAGTACCTCGTTTCTTGATCCAGAACAGGTTTTGGGAGGGGTGGTGCAGTTCACAACCAGCGCCAAAAGAGGCTTATTTAACGCATCCCAGACGGGGAGCGGGCTGGCGCACCATACGACCGGCTGGAAAAAGATTTCCCCTCCGACAGTAATTGACCGGGACAGGCCTGCACCAAGATGGACATAATGAGTGACGACTCTTTTCTTGTCCGATGGGAAGCGACATGAACAAGCCTGTATTGCGGTGGCTGCTACTGCTGCTGTGTACCCTGCCGCTGCGGCTGTGGGGGGCCGAGATCCTGGTGATCAGCAGCTATCACCCCGAGTACCTGTGGGATCGGAGCTACAACGCCAGCCTGGAGGCCCATTTGGGCAGCAACCACCGCATCAGCCACTTCTACATGGATACCAAACGTCGCTCTCCCGATGACTTCGACCAGATTGCCGAGCAGGCGCTCGCTTTCTACCGGCAGACCAAGCCGGATCTGGTGGTGCTCGGCGACGACAATGCCATCAATTACCTGGCCAGAGAGATCGCCACCCTCGGCACCCCTGTGGTGTTTCTCGGCATGAACGAGAATCCGCGCCACAAGGGGCTGGTCGGCCATCCCAAGATCACCGGCGTGCTGGAACGCCCCCTGCTCAAACGCAACATCAACGAGATGAGCCAGCTGATGGGGGGGCTCGACAAGGCGCTGGTACTGTTTGATTCCAGCAACGTATCGCTCACCGCCATCGAGGACGAGTTCAAGACCCAGACCGAGTTCCGCGTCGGCCAGACCCTGGTCAACAGCCAGTTGATCGGCGACTACGGCCTGTGGCAGGAGGCCGTGCTCAACGCCAAACAGAATGGCTATCAAGCCATCTTCATCGGCCTCTACCACACCCTCATCGACGAGCAGGGCAGGCATGTGGACGAACAGCAGGTACTGGCGTGGGCTAGTGGCCACAGCCCGGTGCCGCTGTTCTGCTTCTGGGAGTTTTCGGTGGGCAAGGGCCGCGCCATCGGTGGTCTGGTGCTCGATGGCCGCGATCAGGGGGCCAAGGCGGCCGAACTGGTCAATGCCATACTGGCGGGGGCCCAACCCAAGACCCTGGCTCCGCGTGCCGCCCTGCGCGGAGAGTATGTCTTCAGCGAAAGCGAGTTGGCCCGCTGGCGGCTCACCCTGCCCGACAAGTGGCGCTACAGGACCCTTTGGCGCGACTGACCCAGTCAGGCCCTCATAACAAAGAACCCGGCCATGCCGGGTTCTTTGTTTCTCGTTCTGTGTTGGCGACTCAGCCCTGCAACGCCTGTTGCAGCTCTTCTTCACTCCAGACTGTGATACCGAGCTCCTGGGCCTTGGCCAGCTTGGAGCCTGCCGCCTCCCCCGCTACCAGCACATCGGTCTTGGCCGACACCGAGCCCGCCACCTTGGCCCCCAGGGCCTGCAGCGCCGCCTTGGCATCGTTGCGGGACAAGGTGGTGAGGGTACCGGTCAGCACGAAAGTCTTGCCGGCGAAGGGCTGATCGCTTGCCTCCTTCTTCTCGATGGCCGGCCAGTGGATGCCGGCGGCCAGCAGGGCGTCCAGCACCTCGATGTTGTGGGGCTGGCGCAGGAAGTAGTAGACGTGCTTGGCCACTATGTCCCCCACGTCGGCTACTTCTAGCAACTGCTCCACCGAGGCGGCACGCAGGGCATCCAGGGTGAGGAAATGGTTGGCCAGGTTCAGCGCCGTCGCCTCCCCCACCTCACGGATCCCCAAGGCAAACAGGAAGCGCGGCAGGGTGGTGCTGCGGGCCTTGTCGATGGCGGCCACCAGATTGAGGGCGGATTTTTGCCCCATCCGCTCGAGACCGGCCAGCTGGATGGCGTTGAGGCTGAACAAGTCCGCCGGGGTCTTCACCAGCCCCTTGTCCACCAGCTGCTCCACTATCTTGTCACCCAGACCGTCCACATCCATGGCGCGGCGGGCCGCGAAGTGCTTGATCGCCTCCTTGCGCTGCGCCTCGCAGAACAGGCCGCCGGAGCAGCGGGTCACCGCCTCCCCTTCCAGTCGCTCCACCGCAGAGCCGCACACCGGACACTGGGTGGGGAAGAGGATCTCGCGGGCATCCACGGGGCGCTGCGCCTCCACCACGGCCACTATCTGCGGGATCACATCCCCCGCCCGGCGCACTATCACGGTGTCGCCGATCATGACGCCAAGGCGCGCTATCTCGTCGGCATTGTGCAGAGTGGCGTTGGAGACGGTGACGCCGCCGACGAACACCGGCTTGAGCTTGGCCACCGGGGTCACGGCGCCGGTACGGCCGACCTGGAACTCGACATTCTCCAGCAGGGTCATCTCCTCCTCGGCCGGGAACTTGTGGGCCGTGGCCCAGCGCGGGGCCCGGGCCACGAAACCGAGCTCCTGTTGCAGCGCTATGTCGTCCACCTTGTAGACCACGCCGTCGATCTCGTAGGGAAGCTCGCTGCGGCGGGCCAGGATGTCGTCGTGGAAGGCCTGACAACCGGCAGCGCCCTCCTTGAGCTTCACCTCGGGGCTGAGCGGCAGCCCCCAGGCCTTGAGCTGGTTGAGGCGAGCGAAGTGGGAGTTCCCCAGCTCGTCGCCGCCTATGCCAACCCCGTAGGCGTAGAAGCTCAGGGGACGACTGGCGGTGATGCGGGAATCGAGCTGGCGCAGACTGCCGGCGGCGGCATTGCGCGGGTTGACGAACACCTTCTCCCCTGCCGCCTGCGCCTTGGCATTCATCGCCTCGAAACCGGCCTTGGGCATGAAGACTTCGCCACGCACCTCCAGTCGCGCAGGCCAACCCGAGCCCCGCAGGACGAGCGGAATGGCCTTGATGGTGCGCACGTTCTCGGTGATCTCCTCCCCCGTGGCGCCATCACCCCGGGTGGCCGCCTGCACCAGCTGGCCGTCCACATAGAGCAGGCTGACCGCCAGACCATCCAGCTTGGGCTCGCAGCAGAAGGTGAAGTTCAGCTCGCGCTTGAGGCGATCGCGCATGCGCTGCTCGAAGGCCTGCAGCTCTTCGTCACTGAAGACGTTGTCCAGGCTCAGCATGGGGATCTCGTGGCGCACCTGGCTGAAGGCCGAGAGTGGCTGGCCGCCGACCCGCACGCTCGGGGAGGCCGGGGTTTTCAGCTCGGGGTGGTCGACCTCGAGCGCAATCAACTCGCGCATCAGGCGATCGTATTCGGCGTCCGGCACCGTGGGGTTATCCAGCACATAGTACTGATGGCCGTATTCAACCAGCAGCTCACACAATTGACGGTGGCGGGAGAGGATGTCGCTCATGAAGAAGTCTCGAAGTGTGATGGAACAATCAGTCTGGGGCAGAAATGAAAATGCGGCACCGGGGTACCGCACTTTTCATGGCTGAGGCCAAATGGCGCATCAGTCGCGGCTGGCCTCGTAGGCGGCCAGCTCATGGCGATAACGGGCAATGTCGTCGTCGCTGAGCGGGCTGCGCGAGGCATCGGTCAGCATGGCATCGAGATCGCTCGCCAGCTGATCCGCCGCCTGCAGCATGTGCTCGAATGCAAAGGCCGCATTGCTGCGCAGGGGCAGCTGCATGAAGAGGGACACACCCGGGGTGCTGAACTGCTCCATGCGGTAGGGATTGAAGGTACCCGGCTTGACCATGTTGATCATGGAGAAGAGCACTTCACCCTTGCCGTTGAGATCCTCGTGACGGTGGAAAATATCCATCTCGCCAAACTTGAAGCCCAGCGCCAGCAGGGAGGAGAGCAGGGTCGCCCCTTGCAGATCGTGACCAGGACGGGCCATCAGGTTGATGACATAGACATCCTGCCAGATCTTCTCGACCGGCGGCTGCTCCTGGACGGGCTCTGCCACCTGGACCGGCTCTTCGTAGGCGGGCTCGTCATCATAATCGGGCTCTTCATACGCAGGCGCGGGCTGGGCATAGCGGGCTTGCTGCTGCGGCGCGGGCTCGCGGGCACCGAAGGTCGGCGCCTGGGCGTAGGCCGGCTCCACCAGCGGCTCGTCGTCCAGTGGCTGCATCATGGGTTCGCGCTGGGGGCGGGAGCGGTGCACCGGGGTGCGGCGGATCACCTGGGCAGGCTTGCGTACCGGCGCGGCAGGCACCTCTTCGACAGGCTCGGCGCTCGGCTCCTCATACTCGTCTTCTTCTTCATAGACGGGGGGCGGCGTCACCGGACGGGGGGCTGGCTTGCGCACCACGGGCGGCGGCAGATCGTCATCCTCGTCCTCATCGAAGGCGGGCACGGTGGCGGCACGGCGGGGTTCCGGCTGATGGGCCTCGTCGTTGCGCAGCTTGGGCTCGGCACGACGGCCACCGCTGACCACGCGCACCTGACCGATGCCATCGCTGTCAAACGCATCGCTGTCACGATCCCGTGACTTGGATTCCATCCGACCCAGGGGTTTTTCCTTGATCGGTGCCTGACGGTTCTTTCTGTTGCTCCACAACCCGTGAATGAGCAATGCCGCGATGGCAATACCGCCCAGGGCAACCAAGATGTAACGCAATTCCTGCATTAGCTGCTTCTCTTTCTAGTTTTGCTCAGCCAAAGCGACGGCTTCACCGATGTCAACCGACACGATGCGAGAAACCCCGGGCTCTTGCATCGTGACGCCTATCAGCTGCTCGGCCATCTCCATGGAGACCTTATTATGACTGATGTAAACGAACTGTACTGTGCTCGACATCTCTTTGACAAGAGAACAGAAGCGACCCACGTTCACTTCATCGAGCGGTGCATCCACCTCATCCAGCAGACAGAAGGGAGCTGGATTGAGTCTGAAGATGGCAAAAACCAGCGCAAGGGCGGTTAGCGCCTTCTCCCCCCCGGAAAGCAGGGCAATGGTAGCATTCTTCTTGCCCGGAGGTCTTGCCATGATGCTCACCCCGGCTTCCAAAAGATCGTCCGAGGTCAGCTCAAGCCAGGCACTGCCCCCCCCGAACACTTTCGGGAACAGGGATTTTAAATCTTCGTTGACCTTATCGAAAGTGTCGCGGAAGCGTATTTGTGTTTCTTTATCAATTCTTTTAATGGCTTGGCTCAGAGTTTCCAGCGCCTGCTCCAGATCCTGGCACTGATTTTCCAAGTAGCTTGCCCGGGTTTTCGCCTCTTCATACTCCTCTAGCGCCGCCAGGTTGATGGCGCCAAGTGCCTCCACCTGTGTCTCCAGGGTCTGGATCTCCTGGCGCAGCTTGCCGCGATCGGCGGCGATCAGCACGGCCTGATCGAGATCCACCAGCCGCACGCCCAGCTCTTCGAACTGCTCGTGCAGTCCCTGTCGCCGGGTGAGGTTGCGCTCCCGCTCCAGTCTGAGCTGGGCGAGCTTCTCCTGCAGGGTCACCAACTGTTTGTGGTCGGCGCTTCTGGCCTGTTCCAGCTCGGTCAGCTGACGCTCCAGCTCGGCGAGCCGCTGATGACAGGCCAGCTGCTGCGCCTCCAGGTTGCGTTGCTCCGCCAGCAGGGGCGAGATGTCCTGCACTGCCTGAGCGTCCGGCCCCTTGAGCTCGGCCAGTTCCAGTCCGAGCCGGGCCAGCTCCTGTTCGCGCAGGGCGATGAGCTGCGCCAGATTTTGCTGCGCCAGTTGCCAGCGCTGGCAGCTTGCCTGCTGCTGCTCCCGGCGCACACGCGCCTCCTCCAGCGCCCGCTCGGCACTGGCGACTCCTTCCTGGGCCAGCAAGAGTGCCTCCGCAAGCGGCTCCTCCTGCTCCTGCAGCTCGGCAAGCTGCGCCTCTTCCAGCTCGAGCTGCTGCTGGGCCGCAGCCAGCCGCTCGGCCTCCTCGGCCTGCTCCTTGTCCAGCCGGACCAACTCTTCCCCAAGCTGGCCGAGGCGCAGCCGCCGCTCCTGACGCTGACCCTGCTGCAGGCTCCAGGCTTCCCGCAGTTGTTGCCATCGCAGCTCCTGCTCGCGCAGGGTGCGCTGGTTCGCCTCAAGGGCGCTGTGCAAATGGGCGCGGTCGGCATCTGCGGCCTTCAACTGGGCATCCAGCTGAACCAGGGCCTGCTCCCCAGCGGCCAGTTCGGTGTGTAACCGCTCACGTTCACCGAGCAGCGCCAGGGTGCCGAGGGCGCCGCCCTGGCCGAGATCGGCCCAGTTCGGGCCAAACCAGTCCCCCGCCGGGGTCAGCACAGACTCACCGGCCAGGAGGGATGACTGGCGGGCCAGGGCCGCCTCCCTGTCATCGGCCAGCCAGATGACGTTGAGGAAGGCGGGGATGTGATCCCCCTCGATCCGGGCCGCCAGGGTGCCGGGCACCGCTGGGTGAGCCGGGCCTATCCAGAGCCCGCCCTGCTCGAGGTTGCACTGGTCCCCCGGCTGGGCGGTGAGCCAGCGCCCGAGCACCTTGTCCAGCCCCTGGGCCCACTCGGGCGCGACCTGCAGCCGATCCGCCAGGGTCGCGCCCTGCATCTGCTCCCCCAAAATCTGATCAAGGGTTGTGAGGCGGGCGCCGAGCTCGCGCAGCAGGCCGCCCTGCCGATCCCGCCGTTCTTTGAGGGCCTCGTGGCTGGCCACCCCGGCCTGCCACGCCTGTTCCAATGCCTCGTGGCGGGCGCGAGAGAGTGCCAGCTCATCCGACAGGGCATCCAGCGCGGGCTGCAGGCTCTCACCTTCCCCGCCAAGGGGGCCTGCCTGTTCATCCTCCAGCTTGAGTCGCGCCAGCCGGGTCTTGGCCTGCAGCTCCTGCAGGCCGCTTCGCTGGGCACGGGTCTGGTTGAGCCTGCCCTGTGCCTGACCGAGCTGCTGCTGCCACTGCTGCTGGTGTTGGCGGGCCAGCTCCAACCGCTCGCCGGCCGCGAGGCGAACGGCCTGCTGATCGGCAAGTAACTGCTCACACTGCTCGAGGCGAGCCGACTCCACCTCCCCCTGGAGGACGCCCTCTGTCAGCTGCTCCTGCTGGCTCCCCAGCTCTCCCCTGATGGCCTCGATGCGCTCGCCGAGGGCCTGACGCCGTGCCTGCCAGTCGCGACCGAGCTCGGTCTGGTGAAGCTGCTGCTGTTCGAGGCGGGCGATGGCCTGGCCGCCGAGGAAGATCTGCTGCTGACGACTCGCCTGCTCGGCCTGGGCCTCCTGGCGGGCCACCGATAGTGTGACGTGGCGCCCTTCGCCCGCGGTGCGCTTGGCATCGAGCGCCGCCAGCGCCTGCTCTGCCTGGGCCAGCTCGCTCTTGGCTTCGCCGAGGCGGGTCTCCAGCGCCCACAGCTCGGAGCCGATGAGCTCGGCCCTTGCGGCACGACTGCGGCTCTTGAGCTGCTTGTAACGCTCGGCGGTTTCGGCCTGGGATTTGAGATGCTCAAGGCGGGAACCCAGCTCGCCACGAATGTCGCCGAGGCGCTCCAGATTCTCCTGAGTGTGACGGATGCGCTGCTCTGTCTCCCGGCGCCGCTCCTTGTAGCGGGAGACCCCGGCGGCCTCTTCCATGAAGAGCTTGAGGTCCGCCGGGCGCGACTCCACCAGCCGGCTGACGGTGCCCTGCTCTATGATGGCGTAGCTGCGCGGGCCCAGGCCGGTGCCGAGGAAGAGATCGGTCACGTCCTTGCGACGGCACTTCTGGCCGTTGATCTGGTAGTGGTTGGAGCCGTCACGCAGCACCTCGCGGCGCACCGAGATCTCGGTAAAGCGGCCGAACTCGCCGGGTACCCGGTTGTGGGGATTGTCGAACACCAGCTCCACCGAGGCGCGGCCGTGGGGGCTGCGGTTGATGGAGCCGTTGAAGATGACGTCCGTCATGTTCTCCCCGCGCAGGTGGCGGGCCGAGCTCTCCCCCAGCACCCAGCGCACGGCGTCGATGACGTTGGATTTGCCACAGCCGTTGGGGCCCACCACGGCGGTCATGTCGGCCGACAGTTCGATGCGGGTCGGCTCGACGAACGACTTGAAGCCGGCGAGTTTGATCAGTTTCAGACGCATGGCGACCCGTGTCAGTGGCGAAATGAAGAGGCGGCGGGCGGGCTGTCAGCCCACGAATATCATCCAGCATCCGGGTCCGGCCTGACTGGACGGGATATCGGGAATAATTCGCGACTTTACCAGATCCGGACCCGGCCTTGTTGGGACTACGTAGGCAGCCAGCACACCCATATCATCCGACGTCCGGCCTGACCGGACGGGATATCGGGAATAGTTCGCGACTTTACCAAATTGGAGGCTTGTTTGTAATATGCTGGCACCCTACCCATTCATTGATGGATCTCAGATGAGCCAATCCCCTCACATGGTCAAAGATTCGGTCAGCGGTGCAGACTACTTCCTGCGCGGCTTCTCCCTCATTCGCCAGCCGGGCATCCGCACCTTCGTGCTGATCCCTCTGCTGGTCAACTTCGTGCTGTTCGCCGGTGCCTTCTATGCCCTGCTGCTGCAACTCGACGGCCTGTTCGCCTGGCTGCACCAGCAGATCCCGAGCTGGCTCTCCTGGCTCGACTACCTGCTGTGGCCCATCGCCCTCATCACCATACTGGTGGTGTTCTCCTTCATCTTCAGCTCGGTGATCAACTGGATAGCGGCCCCCTTCAACGGCCTGCTGGCGGAGAAGGTGGAGCAGATCCTCACCGGCGAGGCGGTGAGCGACACCGGCATGCTGGATGTGGTCAAGGACGTGCCGCGCACCTTCAGCCGCGAGTGGACCAAGCTGAAGTACTACCTGCCCAAGGCCATCGGCTGCCTGATCCTGTTCCTCATCCCGGTGGTGGGCCAGACCCTGGCACCTGTGCTCTGGTTCCTGTTCAGCGCCTGGATGATGGCGATCCAGTATGTGGACTACCCGTTCGACAACCACAAGATCGACTTCATCACCATGCGCGATGCCTTGAAGCAGCGCCGCGGCAAGTGCCTGAGCTTCGGGGCCCTGGTCACCCTCTTCTCCGCCATTCCCGTGGTCAATCTGTTCGTGATGCCGGTCGCCATCTGTGGCGCCACCGCCATGTGGGTGGATCAGTATCGCAGCGAGCAGCTTCGCCGCTGAGCCGCGCAGACATAACCAAAAACGGGGGCATGGGCCCCCTTTTCATTACTTAATCTAATGCAAACATGAGAGAGCTTGTCGTGCCAGACCAGGCTTGTTAGGATGCGGGCCTTTCTCGCACCCTGGGATAACTCATGTTACATGCACTCTTCTTGCTCGGCCTGGTGGCCGAAGGGATGACTGGCGCGCTGGCGGCGGGCCGGCGGCGGATGGATCTGTTTGGTGTCGTCATCATCGCCTCGGCGACAGCCATAGGGGGAGGTACCATCCGGGATGTGCTGCTGGGGCACTACCCCCTGCTCTGGGTGGAGCACCCCGAATATGTGCTGCTGGTGGCGGGGGCAGCCATGGCAGGCGTCATCTCGGCCCCGCTGATGCGTTATCTCGGCAAGCTGTTCCTGGCCCTCGATGCTCTGGGGCTGGTGGTGTTCTCCATCTTTGGCGCCGCCCGAGCGCTCGAGATGGGCCACGGGGCCGGCATCGCCTGCATCATGGCGGTGGTGACCGGGGTGTTTGGCGGCGTGCTGCGGGATCTCCTGTGCCAGCGCATCCCGCTGGTGTTCAAGCGCGAGCTCTACGCCGCCGTCTCCCTGGTGACAGCCGCTCTCTACTGCTTCGCACTGGATCAGGGCCTGCCCAATGACTGGGCCGCCTTCGGGGCCATCGGCATCGGCTTCGTGCTGCGGCTGCTGGCGGTGCGCTTCAAGTGGGGACTCCCCACCTTCAATTACCAGTACGCCACCCACTGAGCGCGCCAGTTTCTGGCCAGATTGGCTGGATTGCACACAACAAAAAAGCGCCGGATGGCGCTTTTTTGTTGCTGATGGCAGTGAAAAAACTGACTCAGTTGATCCCTTCCGAACTGAAGAAGGTGGCCTTGTCGGCGATGAAACGGATCTTGATGTTCTTGCCGTCCCCGCCCCAGACGCAGCTGGTGGTGCCGAGCGCATCGTCGCAGCGCTCCGCCTTGCCAAGGATGGCGCTCGCCTCGGCATAGGTGATCCCCATCTTCAGCTTGTCGTAGTTTTCCCGGTTCAGCTTGCTGCACCCGGTCAGCAGCAGGGCGATCAGGCCCCCGATCAGAATCTGCTTCATCTGTCTCTCCTCTGGATAGAGCCCAGAGCCTAGCAGCTCGGAGCCCTCCTGTGCCAACCCGTTACCAGCTGCGCACCGGCCCGGTATCGAGGTGGACGAAGTTGTCGGAGGGGTAGTAACCCACGCCGCCGACCTTGAGGTTCAGAGCCGCCTTGCGCAGGTGCGCCAGCTGCACGCCGGGGATGCGCACATCCACCGCCTGCCCCAGGGTGTGGTAGCTGTGCTTGGCGACGCCACGGCTGCGCTGGCGCTTCTGGCGATTGGTGGCCGGGGAGCGATACCCCGAGATGAGCTGGATCTCCCCCTTGCGGCCCAGCTTGTGCTGCAGCAGAAACAACTGATCGAACAGCTTCCTGTCGATGTTGAACACCTCGTTGCGGCGATAGTCGCGGAAGATATGGTTGAGCTCCGCCAGACCATCGTTCAGATAACGACCATTCTCCCAATAGCTGGCGTTGACCCGCTCGCCGGTATTGAGGTTGAAGAAGCTGAGTTCACGCCCTGTGGTACTGCGGCTCGCCACGGCCGGGAACGACAGCAGGCTGGCCCCCATCAGGCAACCGGCCCCCAGCAGCAGACGGCGTCGGCTTATCTCTTGTTCCAGCATCCGTTGTCTGTCCATTCCAGAGTGAAGTAACAGTGGTGAATGAATTTGATACAGAGGCCGAAACTACCCGCCCGTAAAAGTCATGTCAAACCGCAAAGGCCCATGAAAAAGCCCGGCACTGGCCGGGCTCTTCACTCTGTGGCGGGGATCACAGCAAGCGGCTCTGAAAGCTCACTCGATCGAATCCGTAAATATCATTGCGCAGTTGCTGGCGCCCCTCTTCATCGATCCAGCTGCTCCAGTAGACGGTGAACACCGGGATAGGGGTAGTCAACGGCAACCACTTGGTCTGGGTCTCTTTCAGGATGCTGGCGACCTTGTCCGGCTGATAGCGGGAGTCCGCGAGCAGCAGCTCGGCCAGATCGTCCGCATGCTCGACCCGGATGCAACCGGAGCTGAAGGCACGTGCCCCCTGCTCGAACAGAGCCCTGCGCGGCGTCGAATGCAGGTAGATGGCATCGTTGTTCGGCAGGTAGAACTTGTAGCGCCCCAGGGCATTGTGATCCCCCGGCTTTTGCCGCAACCGATAGGGGAAGCCCGATGCCAGCGCATGGTGCCAGCCATCTTCGCTGAACTGCACCGGATTGCCCTCGCCGTCGATCACCTCGAACTGTTCGCGGTCCAGATAGGCGGGATCCCGTCCCAGCTTGGGCAGAATGTCCTTGCTCAGAATGGAACGCGGCACATGCCAGGCGGGATTGAGCACGATGGAGCGGATCTCGCTGGCAAGGATGGGGGTGGCCCGCTGCTCCTTGCCGACGATGACCCGACTGGTAAAGACCTCGCTGCCGGACTCCACCACGCTCAGGCGGTAATCCGGGATGTTGACCAGCACGTAGCGGCCGGCGAGGTGATCCACCAGATCCCGACGCCACAGGTTGCGCAGCAGCAGGCTGGCACGCACTTGCGGCCCGGTATTGAGCCAGGAGCGGGTCTGACGGCCGATGATGCCGTCGGCGGTCAGGCCATGGCGGCGCTGGAACTGCTTGATGGCCTGCTCTGTCTCGGCGTCATAGGTGGCATCCTGGTGGTTCGGGGCACCGTCCCCCAGCTCGTTGAGGATGGAGCGGATCTGGCCAAGCTCGGTAGCGCTCTCCCCGGCTCGCAGGGTCGGCATGTCCAGGGTCGGCCAATGCTTGGCCATGGGCATGGCCAGCAGCTTGCGCACTTCATCGCGTACGGCCTCATATTCGGCGACTTGGGGCCTGAGCTGTTTGACCTGATCCAGCAGGTTGTCACCCAGGGGCTCATGGGCCAGGGGCTTGGTCAGGTCCAGCTTAAGGGTCTGCATCTGCTCGCGGGCGACCAGGTCCATGGCGCGCCAGGTTTGCTGGAAACGCGCCAGCTTGCCGAAGGCTTCGTCGTAGAGGGCGCCGCGCCGATCGGCCGGGGTCTTCTGCAACTGCTGCCAGAGCCGATAGAAATCCGGGTGCAACTGGGCAAGCACCGCCTCCTGCAGTTGCAGCTCCAGCTCATGGCGTGCCTGTTCTGCGGTACTGTTCTGATACCAGTCATGCTGGATGCTGGGACTGGCCACCACCATCTGTTCTGTGCTGGCATGGACCATGCCAGCCGGCCAGCAGCCCAGCCAGATAAGGTTTGCCAATGCCAACCAATACTTCTTACCCATGCTTCTTACCACGCTTGCCTCAAATCGGTTCACTTCGGCCTGTCAGGCGCAACGGTCAGGTGCCCATGATGCGGGAATGGCGGCGACTTTGCTAGCGGGCGGAGGTGTAGCGTCGCCAGATGAGCGCATGCTCCCCGCTCTTGCCAACGGCCATGATCGCCTGATTGAATCGCTGCACGAATTCGCTCGATATCGTCTTTTTGCTCAACATGAAAGAGGTCGGCGTCTCGTAGATCCCCATCACATGGGGGACCACCTCCTCCAACAGCCCCTCTTTCTTCAGACCCCAGGGAGTGGCCAAACTATCCCCGAGAAATCCGTCTATCCGACCCAGCACCAGTTTGCGGTAATTCTGCACGTCATTGACTGCGCTCACCTGATCAGGGTAACGGCGCAGCAGTTCGGAGATCTCGGCGCCATAGTAGTAGTCCCGGGTGATCCCCAGCCGGTGGCCCTGAGCCAGCCAGCTCCCCAGATCCGTTTCATCGTCGGTGCCGGCCTTGCGCACCCAGAGCGCCGTCCTCCCCGGATTGTAGGCGGTGGAGAACCAGGCATAGCGCGCCCTGTCCTCAGTGAAGTAGGCCTCCATGGCGATGTCCTGCCGCCCCAGTTCCAGCTCGTGCAGCCCCCGCTTCCAGGGACGCTCTACGTAGATGAGACGGCATCCCAACCGGGCCGAGACGGCGTTGAGATAGTCGACCGCGAAGCCGCGCAGCCGCCGTTTGTCGCCATCCTGCTGGTAATAGTGGTAAGGGGGCCAGTCATCGAAACCGACGCGCAGCGGGGAAGGACAAAGCGGTTGAGCCAACAGCGAGTGAAGGGGCAAACAGCAGAGCACACACAGGAAGAGCAGTCTCATGGGTCATCCTTGACAGCGGGACGGGTCATCTTAATTCTGTCAAACGAAAATGGCGACAGATCCTGCCACAGCGATGCACTATATCAGCCATTTGCCTGATAAGGCCATGGGCAGGACAGGGCCCAGGTCGCACTGGATGCCCGCCACAAAAGCAGGATGCGCACGACACCAAAGCCCCTTGGTACGCAGGGGGATTGGGGGTTAATATGTGAGCAAATTTATTTTTGTGATCCACTATGCTTTTTTTGCAATTGGATTAGCATATGCGCGAATCCAGCCTACCTATCCGTCGGGCATCGAGTGAGTAATATGACCTACAAAAAGTTCGGTTTTCTGGCTGCCATCCTGGCATTGAGCGGTTTTTACCTTTACACCCTCTACCTGGCCGCTCACCCCAACGTGAGCCTGGCTTACAAACTCTATTACCTGGAAGGCAAGACCCGCTTCTGGGAACACAACTCCAGCATGACTTACCAGCCGGGCAACGAACTCAACCTGACCAAACCGAGCCGCTTCCTCTCGAGCGAAGGCTGGGCCAAGAAGCCGAGCGAGCAAGGCACCGAGCTGAGCGGTCAGGGTGGACTCTATTTCGTGCTGCCCAAACAGCAGGCTCAACCTGAGCAGCTCACCATCCAGGCCAGGATCAACAGTCCGCAAGCCGGCACCCTGCTCAAGGTGGCGCTCGGCCATGATTTCACCACCACGGTCAAGCTGGCCAAGGCGGGCATCAACGAAATCAGGCTCAACCTGCCGGGCGACTCCCTGACAGCCGATCCCAAGCATCCCAACTTCCTTGCGCTCTCCGCTCCGACACCGCTCAACGTCCAGTCGGTACGTCTGACCGTCGCGCAGTGAAGCTGCAGATCCCAGCATCAGTAGTCTTATAAAATAATTCTTTCAATAAGGAAGTTCCCATGTCGCATGCCGATTTTCGACTCTCTCTGGTCGTGCCCGTTTACAACGAGGAAGAGAGCATAGACGCCTTCATCAGCGCGATAGATGCCGAACTGGCTCCCCTCAAAGACCGGCTTGAAATCGTGTTCGTCAATGACGGCAGCCGCGACCGCACCCGTGAAGTGGTCGAACAGGCCATTGCCCGCGATCCCCGCGTGACCCTGGTCAACCTGGCCCGCAACTTCGGCAAGGAAGCGGCCATGACCGCAGGCCTGCATCAGGCCAAGGGCGATGCCATGGTCCCCATGGATGTAGATCTGCAAGATCCCCCCGCCCTCATCCTGGAATTCGTCAAGCTGTGGCAGACCGGCGACTACGACACCGTCTACGGTATCCGGGTGGATCGCAGCGCCGACACCCCGATGAAACGCCTCACCGCCGGCGGCTTCTACCGCTTCTTCAACGCCCTCTCCACCAGCACCAAGCTGCCGGAGAACGCCGGTGACTTCCGACTCATCGATCGCAAGGTGGTCGAGGCTCTCAAGCAACTGCCCGAGCGCAACCGCTTCATGAAGGGGCTGTTCGCCTGGGCCGGTTTCCGCGCCGTCGGCGTGCCCTACGAGCGTCCCGCCCGCCACGCCGGCGAGACCAAGTTCAACTACTGGAAGCTGTGGAACTTCGCCCTCGACGGCCTGATGAGCTTCTCCAGCTGGCCGCTGCGGGTGTGGAGCTACGTCGGGGTCGGCGTCTCCTTCATCGCCTTCCTCTATATCCTCAAGATCATCACCCAGGTGCTGTTCTTCGGCATCGACGTGCCGGGTTACGCCTCCCTGATGTCGGTGATGTTGTTCCTCGGCGGCATTCAGCTGCTGTCGCTCGGCATCATAGGCGAGTACATAGGCCGCATGTTCGTGGAAGTGAAGCAGCGTCCCGTCTACCTCATCGAGGGAGTCTACGGCCAATATGCCCGGCAGGATGCGGGCAAGCAGCCGGATGCGGCGGCAACCCAGAGTGAAAAGGCGCAGGATGCGGACAAGCAGGAGCCGGCGTCCCAATGATCTCCCGCGAGGAATTCTGGCGGCTGGTTCGCTTCGGTTTCGTCGGCGGGGGAGCTACCCTCGTCGATCTGGGCAGCTCCATCGCCCTGTTTCACACCTGGCCCGCCATCTCTGAGCACCTGGTCACGACCCTGGCCTTTGCCATCGCGTTCTGGTTCTCGTTTTTCGGCCATCGCTACATCACCTTCCAGAAGCAGGGTGCCGCCAGCAAGTTTCTGCTGGTGGCCCTCTTCTCCCTGGCGGTGCGTAACCTGATCCTGAGCGGCCTGCTGTTTGCGGGCCTCTCCGGACTGCTGCCGGTGGTGATTGCCACCCTGACCGTTACCGTACTCACCTACATACTCTCTCGCGTCTGGGTTTTTGCCTGATGAATGACATGACCAATACCCCTCCCCTCGCCGGGGACGCCCTCCCCTATCGCCCGTCACTGCGCATCAGCAGCCGCGACTGGCTGATGATCATCGCCGCCTTCGTGCTGAGCCGGGTGGCCCTGTACGGCATGGGCTATTTCGGCGTCCAGCTCTACGGCGCCCCCGACATAGGCCCGCTGCAAGCCTATTGCCAGTTCGACTGCGTCTGGTTCCAGCGCATCATCGAGAACGGCTACGACCTCTACCCACGCTGGCTGAGCAAGGGCAACGCGGCAAACTGGGCCTTCATGCCGCTCTATCCCATGCTTGCTGGCGGGCTCTCCAGCCTGCTCAACATCGAGAGCCTGATCGGCCTGATGCTGGTGGCCAACATCGCCTTCTTCATCAGCCTGCCGCTGATGCTGCTGGTGCTGCGCCAGCTCAAGCTGGGGGATGAGACCGCCCGTTTCGGGGTCTGGCTGCTGGCCTTCTCCCCCTTCTCCGCCTACTTCGTCTCCGGCTACACCGAGCCCATGTTCATGGCGCTGATGCTGGGGATGTTCCTGTTTGCCTACCGCGAGCAGTGGCTGATGGTGGCCTTCCTCGGGATATTCATCTCCGGGACCCGCAACCTAGGGGTCATGATGGTGTTCCCCGTGCTGATCCTGGCGCTGCAGGCCTATGGCTGGCGCGAATTCTTCCGCTTCACCGAGCGGGCTTTCAAGGTGGTGTTCACCCTCTGGCTCATCCCCCTCGGCCTCTTCTCCTACATGGTCTACCTCTATCACCTGACCGGGGATGCGCTCGCCTTCAAGCACATCCAGGTCGCCTGGGGTCGCTACATGGACAGCCCCCTGGACTGGTGGCTGAGCGGCTTCGAGCTGGGCGGTCGCAAGGCCTACCTCTCCATCATGGTGATCTTCGGCTGGTGCCTGAACGGCTACCTGTTCAGCCAGAAGCGCTGGGCCGAGGCGACCCTGATGTTCATCTGCTGCACCATACCGCTGATGACCGGGCTCAACGCCATGCCGCGCTACATGTTCGGCCTCTACCCGACCCTGCTGGCCATCATCTTGCTGGCCCATCGCTGGCCGTCCATCCGCCCTGCGGTGCTCTGCATCAGCGGCATGGTCGCCTCCTTCATCGCGGTGGCCTTCGTCAACTTCAAGTTCTTTACCGTCTGACGAACGATCCCCCGCAGGCGAACAGCCCCACCTGAACATGCCGGTCCATCGACCGGCATTTTTTATGGCGCCGCGCTCCGGGCAGCAGGGCGGCCATCACACTTTGCCGGGCTTGAAAACGTAACCATTTGAACTGACCTCACAAATCGGCATTTTGCCGGTCCAAGCCCACCCGCAGGGCCCCTAGAATGAGTGCCTCAACGGAACCCGATCTCCTCACTCAGCTCAAGGAATGGCCTATGCGTCCCTCGCCTCGTTTCGATCTCCGCCCATCCTCCCTGTGGCTCGCCCTGCTGGCCACGCCACTGTTCGTCGGTCAGGCGCTGGCCGCCCCCGAGGTGCATCTCCACGTGGATGGCAAACCGGTGGCCGAGGCGCTGACGCTGGACAAGGGCACCGTCACCCTGACCCACAGGCTGGACAAGGGGAACCACCAGATCCGCATCGCCGATGCGGGCAACAGCTGCGGCACCAGCTTCGGGCCGACCGAGGCCAGGCCGCTCCCCTTCGGCACAGCCCAGCCCATGGACAAGTGCAGCAAGGGGGCGAGCTTCACCCTGAGGGTGATGCTGGCCGGTGACTACGAGTTCACCTTCAACCCGGATACACCCAGCCTCAAGGTGCTGCGGGCGACCAAGAAGAGCGAGTTCAAGCGCCAACCCCCCGAAGAGCCCTGCATCCAGTGGGATGGCGGCCCTGTCACCGTATCGCTGCAAGGGGTCTGGCCCAATGGCACCCGGTTGCGGGATGCCTACTCGGGACAGGAAGCCGTGGTCAAGGGCGGCAAGCTGACCCTGACACCGAGCAAGGAGAGCGGCGGCCTGCTGCTGCTCGAGCCGGTCAAGACGGCCAAACCCGCGCCCTTCAGCTGGGAGCAGGCGAGCGTCTATTTCCTGCTGACCGACCGCTTCCACAACGGCGATCCCGCCAATGACCATAGCTTCGGCCGCCAGAAAGATGGTCAGGACGAGGTCGCCACCTGGCATGGCGGCGACTTCAAGGGGTTGACCGAGAAGCTCGACTACATCAAGTCCCTCGGCATGAACGCCATCTGGATCACCCCCATGGTGGAGCAGGTGCACGGCTTCATCGGCGGTGGCGAACAGGGCAACTTCCCCTTCTATGCCTACCACGGCTACTGGGCGCTGGACTTCACCAAGATTGACCCCAACTACGGCGACGAGGAGAGCCTGAAGACCCTGGTGGACGAGGCCCACAAGCGCGGCATGCGGATCATCCTGGACGTGGTGATGAACCACGCCGGCTACGCCACCCTGGCGGATCTGCAGGATCTGGGGCTCACCGATCTCACCCAGAACACCGGCAAATTGCCGACCCGCTGGAACGAGTGGCGCCCGAACGGTGGCCTCAACTGGCATGGCTACAACCAGTTTATCGACTATCAATCGAGCGATTGGAGCAGCAAATGGTGGGGCCCTGACTGGGTGCGCGCCGGCCTGCCCGGCTACCTGCAGCCCGGCACCGACGATGTCACCGGCTCGGTGGCGGGGCTGCCGGACTTCCTGACCGAGTCCACCAAGCCGGTGGGCCTGCCGCCGCTGCTGGCGGCGAAAAAAGACACCCGGGCCAAGGCCCTGCCCAACGCCACCGTGAGCGACTACCTCATCGCCTGGCACACCGACTGGGTGCGTCGCTTTGGCATAGACGGCTTCCGGGCCGACACCGTCAAGCATCTGGAGCCCGCGGTCTGGGCCAAGCTCAAGCAGGCGGGCACCACCGCGCTCAAGGAGTGGAAGGCCGCCAACCCAGACAAGGCCCTCGACGATCTGCCCTTCTACATGGTGGGCGAGGTATGGGATCACGGGGTCGCCAAGGATTTCTGGTATCAGAACGGCTTCGATTCCCTGATCAACTTCGACTATCAGCGGGAGTTCGCCCTGCCCCAGGCCCAGTGCATGGCGGGCGCCGAGCCCACCTATGCCAGCTACGCCAGCCGCATCAACCAGGATCCCGAGTTCAACGTGCTGAGCTACATCAGCTCCCACGACACCAAGCTGTTCTTCGGCGACTATCAGGACGTGCCGCTACAACGACGGGTCGCGAGCAGCTTCATGATGCTGCCGGGGGGCATCCAGCTCTACTACGGGGACGAGTCCGGCCGCGGGCTCGCCAAGGATGGCGGCGTGTTCGATCAGAGCGTGCGATCCGACATGAACTGGCAGGAGCTGGGGAGCGGCGAGAAGGCCGATCTGGTCAAGCACTGGCAGCAACTCGGCCAGTTCCGCGCTGCCCACCCGGCGGTGGCGGCAGGCAGCCACAAGAAGCTGTCCGATGCCCCCTACGCCTTCGTGCGGGAGAAGGGGGAGGACAAGGTGGTGGTGGTGTTCGCCGGCCGGCAGCCATAACCGGGCACGAATCGGACAAACGAAGAGGGGAGCCAGTGGCTCCCCTCTCTCATTGCACAGGCACACTTCATGCCGACTGCCGGGCGATGGCCGGCCACTGCAGCCGTGCCTTGACCAGGGTCTCCTGCCACAGGGGCCAGGCCAGCAAGGCTTGCTGATAGGCGCCCGCCTGACCGGGCAGCGAAATGCCGTAGCTCGCCAACCGATAGGCCATCACCGCATAGAAGGCATCCAGGATCCCTGCCTCCCCAAAGTAGAAGCGCCCTCTCGCCTGGGACCAGATGGTCTGCAAGCGAGCCAGCTCGCCGATGGTCTCTACCGGCGGCTCGCTCTGGGTCGGCGCTCCCAAAAAGAAGGGCAGACGACTGCGGATCTGGCCAAAGCCCGCGTGCAGTTCGGCGCACAGACTGCGGGCCAATGCCCGCTCGGCCCGGTCCGTCGGATAGAGGTGGCGCGCCGGGCACAGCTCGTGGAGATACTCGGCGATGGCGAGGGAGTCGTGGATGCGCAGCATCCCGTCATCCAGCCAGGGCACCAGCCCGGCCGGCGCCGTGCGCTTGAGCCGTTGCAACGCCTTGGCATCCTCCAGATCGAACACCTGCTCCTGCCACTCCAGCCCGCTCATGGCGAGCACCAGTGACGCCCGCATTGCCCAGGTGGAACCTGTGCCTACCGTCAATACCAAGGATCCCATCAATTGCCTCCTGCGTTGGGTTGTTCATGACCACCCCGTCGGCCCCGTTGGCACGACATCTCATGGTCGCCTCACATTTGCACACCAGCGAGTTTGACCCCCTTGGGGAGCAGTGCTAGTTTGATTTTTCAAAACAATCAGTTAGCAAAAATGTGAGCAATGGACAGCCAATTTACCATCGTCATCGCAGATGACCACCCCCTGTTTCGGGGCGCCCTCTATCAAGCGGTGCACATGGCCATCGACGAGGCCAGGCTGCTGGAGGCCGACTCCATCGACAGCCTGACCCACCTGCTCGCGGAGCACCCCGAAGTCGATCTGCTGCTGCTAGATCTCAAGATGCCGGGGGCCAATGGCTTCGAGGGGCTGGCCTATCTGCGCGGCCAGTACCCGGACTTGCCCATCGTCGTGGTCTCTGCCTCGGAAGATGCCGCCATCATCCAGCAGGTGCTGCGACTCGGGGCCCTGGGCTTCATTCCCAAGTCGGTGCCCATGAAGGAGCTGGTCAGCGCCCTCAATACGGTGATCGGGGGGGACAACTGGGTGCCGGAAGGGATCTCCCTCCACCCTGAGTCCGAGGATGGCCCCGACTTTGCCAGCAAGCTGGCCAGCCTCACCCCCCAGCAATACAAGGTGCTGATCATGTTGCGGGACGGCAGCCTCAACAAGCAGATCGCCTGGGAGCTCAACGTCTCCGAGGCCACCATCAAGGCCCACATCACCGCCATATTCAGAAAGCTCGGGGTCAAGAACCGCACCCAGGCGGTCATCGCCCTGCAGCAGATGGACATCAAGGACAGCTGAGCCCCTTGTCACCCCCAGGGCTCATATCACGCCCATCCTTCAGAAAGATCGGGGTCAAGCACCGCACCCAGGCGGTCATCGCCCTGCAGCAGATGGACATCAAGGACAGCTGAGTCAGCAGCTTGTCTCCACCACTATGGCGGTTTGTTGCTCGACAATTAGCACGATCGTACTTTATGCTGCAGAACCCAGAGAGGAGAGTGCGATGAGCAAGGGCCGTCTGACCCGCGACAACATTTTGCAGACCGCCTTCGAGCAGGCGAGCCAGCAAGGGCTCGAGAGCCTGACCATAGGCTCGCTGGCCAGTGCATGCGAAATGTCCAAGAGCGGCCTGTTTGCCCATTTCCAGTCTCGCGACAACCTGCAGATCGCCGTGCTCGCCTACTCTGCCGAGGTGTTCCGGGAGCGGGTGATCCAGCCGGTGCGCCAGCAACGGCACGGCTCCCAGCAGGAGAAACTGCTGGCCCTGCTGCAGGCCTGGCTGGCGTGGAACCAGAGCTTTGCCGGACGCTGCATGTTCCTCGACGCCTGGACTTCGGCCCAGGAGGGGGAGGTGCAGCAGGCGGCCCGCCAGCTGGTGCGTTTCTGGCTCGACTATCTGGCTCGCCAGGTGGTGCAGGGCCAGGAGAAGGGAGAATGGCGCAGGGATCTGGATCCCTGGCGCGCCGTCTACCGGCTATATGGCCTCTATCTGGGAGATCAGGTGTTCAATGCACTGGACTTGTGTCAGGATCCGGCCCGCCACTTCTGGCCCGAGGTGGAAGATCTGCTGACCAGCTGGCGCTGAGGTTCTGGCTCTTCTTTTTAAAAACAGACAAAAAAGCACGACCGTTCGCACATAAAAACCACAGGATGACCATGAGCAGCAAGATCTATTTCAACACCCGCCGCGTCAGCCCGAGCAAGTTGCTGCTGGGGCTTGGCACCCGGTTGCACCACGCGCTGGCACCGGCCCACGCCAAGCGCACCGCCAGCAAGTTGTTGCTGACCCCGCAGCGCCCAACCCGGGAGGTCGCCGCCCCCACCGGGCTGGTGCAGCAGGCCATCCACACCGGTGAGGGCACCCTGATGAGCTACCGGCTTGGCCAGGGCCCGGTGTGGCTGCTGATGCACGGCTGGTCCGGCAGTGCCAGCCAATTCTACCCGCTGATGAGCCATATCGCCGCCCAGGGCTTCACCGCACTGGCCTATGATCACCCCGCCCACGGCCAGAGCGAAGGCAGCACAGGGCACCTGCCCCGCTTCGTGCGCGCCTTCGACGAGATCCTAGCGCGCGTCGGCCCAGTTCAGGGGGTCATTACCCACAGCATGGGGGGCGCCGTCACCCTCAGCAGCCACCACCCCGCCCTCGACGCGCTGCCGCTGCTGCTCATCTCGCCCGTGCTCGACTATGTGCCCCAGCTCTATGGCATGGTGGCCCGCTCCGGCTACTCCATCCGGCTGTTCGATGCGGTGGTCAAGGAGATCGAGCACGAATATAAGCATCCCTTGAGCACTGTCGATCCTCTGGGTCGTCTCGCCCGTCGCCAGGGGGCGGCCCTCATCGTTCACGACGAGGAAGACAGGTTTGCCCCCCATAAAGACTCGTTGCGGGCGGCAGAGGACGGCCGTACCCGGTTGGTGAGTACCCGTGGACTCGGCCATGGTCGCATCCTGGCAAGCCCCCCCGTGTTCGCCGCCTTCGATCAGCTGACCCAGCCCAGAAGCGAGGCCTGATCCCGCCGTACCGGTCGCCTCAAAAAAATGATGAGGCGGCCCATTTTTATCCGGGATACAACGTCTTATAGTTAAATTGCGCGGTGGCACCCCGCCCTTGCAATCACAATAAGGCGCAGCAGCATGGCCAGACCCAATACAGCTCTCCTGTTGACCGGTGGTGGTGCTCGCGCCGCCTATCAGGTCGGCGTACTCAAGGCAGTGGCCGAGCTCTATCCCCGCAACCTCGGCATCCCCTTCCCCATACTGTGTGGCACCTCGGCAGGAGCCCTCAACATCACGGCGCTGGCGTGCTACGCCTCCTGTTTTCACCTGGGGGTGCGCAAGTTGGAGTGGGTCTGGCGCCGTTTCGAGACCCATCACATCTTCGACTTTCATCCCTGCCAACTGCTGTGGCGCACCCTGTATCAGGGCTCGGCCGGTCTCATCAGCCCCCAGAGCAACCACGCCTTCCACCTGTTCGACAATGCCCCCCTGCGCCGCCTGCTGGATCAGCTCATCGACTATCACCGTATCGATGACAACATCCTCTACGGCAGCCTGGAGGCCATCGCCATCACAGCTTCCGACTATGACGACGGCCTCTCCACCACCTTCTTCCAGGGGCGGGCCGAGCATCAGCCCTGGGAGCGGGCCAGGCGGCGCGGCCTGCGCACCCTGCTCACCTCGGATCACCTGCTGGCCTCGGCAGCCCTGCCCTTCGTCTTTCCCGCCACCCCCATAGGCGATCGTTTCTACGGTGACGGCTCCATCCACCAGCTGAGCCCCCTGAGCCCCGCCATTCACCTGGGCGCAGAACGGATCCTGCTGGTGACGCTGGATTCACCCCATCAGGGGAGCGCGTCCCCGCACCAGAGCCGCCTGACCAGCTCCAACATCGCCAGCCACCTGCTCAACACCGTCTTCTCCGACACCCTGAATTCGGATCTGGAGCGACTGGGACGCATCAACCAGACCCTGTCGCTCATCCCGCCGCGGGAGCGCAACCGACTGAAGCTGCGCCAGGTGGAGACCTGCGTCATCAGGCCAAGCCAGGATCTCGACCTCATCGCCCTCGATTACCTGCCCAAGCTGCCGACCCAGTTGCGCCGCCTGCTGCGGGTACTGGGGGTGAATGGCCAGGAGAGCAGCAGTCTGGCCAGTTTCCTGATGTTTCACCCGGGTTACTGTCAGCAGTTGATAAGGTTGGGGTATCAGGATGCAATGGCGCAACGTCAGCACATCGAGTCCTTCCTGGACATCGAAGAGCGGATCCGCGAGGAGGCTTGAACAGGCAGTCGTCGCCCGGACCGGGGGCCTAATGCCCCTCCAGCAGGCGCTGCTCCGCCTGCTCCATGGCCACGGCCGTACCAAACAGCACCAGCCGATCTCCCGCGAGCAGCCTCAGATCGGCCTTCGGCTCCAGGCTCCGCTCTCCGCGATGGACCGCCTTGATGCGCACCTCCCCCAGGGGCAATTCCCGCACCCGACGCCCAACCGCCCAGGCCTGATCGTGCAGCAACACGGGGTGCAGCCGCTCCAGCAACTGATCCGTCTCCAGGTTGCCCGCACTCTGATCTCCCCAGTAGAAGCCATGCAGGAAGCGGTACTGGCTGCTGCGCTCGTGCTCCATGCGCCGGATCACCCGGCCTAGGGGGACGTCGCAGTTGACCAGCAGGTGGGACACCAGCATCAGGGCACCCTCCTGGGACTCAGGTATCACCTCGAAGGCTCCGGCCTGCTTGTAGTGCTCGAGGAAGCTGTCGTCCCGGGTTCGTACCAGCACCTTGAGATCCCCCGCCAACGCCCGGATCTGCGTCAGCATGGCATCGACCCGCTTGCGATCGTCGAAGGTGATGATCACCAGGCGAGCCCGCATCAGACCGGCCGCCAGCAGGATGTCGCGCCGGCTGGCATCGCCAAACGCCACCTGCTCCCCCGCCAGCTTGGCCTCGCTCACCCGCTCGGGATCGAGATCCAGCGCGAGAAAGGGGATCTCCTCGAGTTTGAGAAAGCGGGCACAGGTCTGCCCGGTACGCCCGAAGCCGGCGATGATGACATGCTGATGCTTGCTGAGCCCCGACTGGGCGACCCCGGCGCGCGAGAGCAGGGCCCCGTCGGTGAGGGAGTGGGCGAGCCCCAGCGCCCGCTGCACCAACCAGGGGGTGAGAGAAAGGGTGATGACGCCGACGCCGATGAGCAGGGAGACCATCTCGTGACCGAGCAGGCCATGGTGGCTCGCCAGCGCCAGCAGCACGAAGCCGAACTCGCCGACCTGGCTCAGCATGATACCGGCCGCCATGGCATCGCGCTTGCGCTCCCCCATCAACCGGCCCGCCAGCAGCACCAACAGCGACTTGCACAGGATGAGCCCGAGCACGCAGAGCAGCACCTGCCACCAGGCGTTCGCCACCAGCGTCCACTCCATGGTCATGCCGATGGTGATGAAGAAGAGCCCCAGCAAGACGTCCCGAAACGGCTTGATGTCCACCTCCAGCTGATGACGGTAGTGGGACTCCCCCAGCATCATGCCGGCCAGGAAGGCCCCGAGCGCCATGGAGAGCCCCATCCACTGGGTCAGAGAGGCCGCCAGCAAGGCCACCAGCAGGGTACTGAGCACGAACAGCTCATCGGATCGCGCCCGCGCCACCTCGTGAAACACCATGGGCAGCAGCCATTTTCCCACCGCGAGCAAGACTGACAGGGCAAACAGCCCCTTGAGGGAGGCCCAGGCGACTTCCGCCAACAAGGCGCTGCCCTGCACCTCTGGTCTGGCCAGGATGGGGATCATCACCAGCAGCGGCACCACCGCCAGATCCTGAAACAGCAGGACGCTCACCCCGAGCTGGGCCCGCCGGGTATGGAGTTGCTGCAACTCCCCGAGTTGCTTGATCACCACGGCGGTGGAGGAGAGGGCCAGGGTGCCCGACACCACCAGCGCCTGGGGCAGGCTCAGACCCCACCACCAGCCGAGCCAGAAGAACAGCAATGAGGTGAGCAGCACCTGCAGGCCGCCGACCCCCAGCACCAGCTTGCGCATGGCGAGCAGGCGCGGCAGCGAGAATTCGAGCCCGAGGGAGAACATCAGGAAGACGATGCCGAGTTCCCCTATGGTCTGCATCATGGCCTGCCCGGTGACGATGGCCGCGCCATGGGGGCCGAGCAACATGCCGACGAACAGGTAGGCGAGGATCACCGGCTGACCCAGGCGTCGGAAGATAGCCACCAGCAGGACGGCGGAGAGCAGCAGGATCAACACATCGGCGTACACACATCCCTCTCTTTTATCTGTCCCCATGGCATGATGAGACTGTGCATCGGGCTCCTCGCACCGTCCGGTCATCTTCGGGGCTACGGGACAGGATCCCGCTCCTTCCGGGCGCTCGCGACAAGCGGCACACCGGGGTTATTTACCCTCCCATTTCATCTCGTTAAGCCTAGCCAGCACCTTTGTTTTCCATCGAACATATTTTGGGCACGAGGATTGCAGTAACCCGCCTAATGAGTGGAGAGGTGCAAGGCTGCAACGTGGAAAACACATCGTCATTGAACGGCTTCGGACACGGCATCGAGCAGTGGGTACAGCAGATGGAGCGGCTCACGCCGCTGACCGGACAGGATCCTTATCAGCAACTTCAGGAGCTGCTGAGGCAACGGGATCTTGACGCCCTGCTGGCAATCTTTGCCGAGCGGGTGGCAAAGATTGTCCGGATCCACACGCTCCACCTCGACTGCGGCCAGCCTCACAGCCTCATCGCTCACCCACCCCAGGCCAGACAGGTGCTGCATGGCTATCGCTTCGAGCTGCGCGGCCAGCATGAACAGTTGCTCGGCCAGTTGCAGTACGAGCTGGATCAGCCCATGAGCGACGGCCAGCGACGGCTGCTGGAGCAATATCACCAACTGTTCTGCCTGCCTCTGCCGCTCTATCTTCGGTTAAGCCAGCTGGAACAGCAGGTGCGGCTCGATCATCTGACCGGGCTTGGCAACCGCGCCTATTTCGATGAGGCCATCGGCCGGGCGGTGGAGCAACACTGCCGGGAACCCCACGGTCTGGTGCTGGTGCTGCTGGATCTCGATCGTTTCAAACAGGTCAACGATACCTGGGGTCATCCGGTGGGGGATCTGGTGCTGAGCCGCTTCGCCCAACTGCTGCAAGGCTGCATTCGCGGCACGGATCAGGCGTTTCGCCTCGGCGGGGATGAGTTTGCCCTCTTGCTGCAACCCGCGGACCCCGAGGCCTGGCGCCCGGTCTGGCTGCGGCTGCAACATGTACTGCACAGCCACAAGGAGCTCAGCGCCTTCTCGGTGGGGTGCAGCCTGGGAGCCGCCAGCTGGCACTCTGGCATGGACGTGGAGCGGCTCTATGCCACGGCGGATGCCCACCTCTACGCCCGCAAGAAGGCCGGCGAAGCGGGCATCCTCGAATAGGGCGCCGTTTATCCCGTGCCGTCAGCCAGTGCCCAGGGTGACGGCACGCCGCCACTCCCAGGCCATGCCACCCTCGGGCGCCAGAAATCCGTCGCAGACGAAGAGCCCGGCCACCAGCGCCACCTGCTCCCCGTAGTAGAGGATGGGGATGCGTCCCCTTTGCCAGGAAGGCATCCCGTACTCTTGCAACAACTTCTTCAGGCGTCGGCTGCCAACCCGCCCCACCGGCTTGAGCATGACGCCTGGCGCCACCTGAAAACGTACCGACAGGGGCTCGTCCTCCCGTGGCGGGCGCAGCCCTTCTCCCCCATCCGATGACAGCAGCCTGAAGGTCCCCAGTCCGTCCGGCAGGCGGAGCGTCTCCCCCGCCCGGGTGGGCAACACCTCCTCACGGGGGGCAAGGCCGGGCGGCACCAGATGGAGTCGCCCCTGAAAGCGGCGGCACTCCAGCCCCTGCAGACTCAGCCTGGGGTTCGCGTCTTCGCGCGCCAGCGCCACCTCCTGCCACAGCAGCCCCAGCAGCTCCCGGGACGGCATCTCCCCCCCCTGACGGCGGATCCAGTGGCGCAGCAGGTTGTTGCGCCGCACCGGGGAGAGCGGCTGCAGCGCCTCGATGCACAGCGCATCGCCCTCACCTGCCACCTGCCAGTCCGCCTCCGCTAGCTCGCTGATCAGCGCCTCCTGCTCGGCGCACAGGGCCATGCTGCGCGCCGCCGTCTGGGCCATGGCAGGCCAGCGGGCCTTGAGCTGGGGGATGAGCTGCTGGCGCAGGAAGTTGCGGTCATAGCTCACATCCTCGTTGCTCTCATCCTCCACCCAGCCATAAGGAAGTGACTGCGCGGCTTCCGCCAGCTCGGCCCGACTCACCTCGAGCAAGGGGCGCAGCAGCAGCCCACCCGCAAAGGGTTGGCTCGGCACCATGCCCGCCAGCCCGCGCAGGCCGGCGCCACGCTTGAGCGCCAGCAGCAGGGTCTCCAGCTGATCGTCCTGATGGTGGGCGGTGAGCAGCCACTCCCCCTCCTCCAGCTGAGCGGCAAGGGCCTGATAACGGGCCTCCCGCGCCTGGGCCTCCAGGCTGTCGCCATTGCCTCGGGAGAGCCGCACCCGCTCCACCACGAGCGGCACCGCCAGTTGCTGACACACCGCTTCGCAGTGGGCCACCCAGTCGTCGGCGTGAAGGCTCAGGCCGTGATGGACGTGCAGGGCGCGCAGGGTGAGGCCGTGGGCGTGAGCAAAGCGGGCCGCCAGCACCAGCAGCACGGTGGAATCGAGCCCGCCACTGAAGGCCACCAACAGGCCCCGGGAACCTTCCGGTGCGGGCAGAGTCTGACAAAAACGAGAATAAATACGAGAAATCATAGGCTTCCCCAATACGACCAGGCCGATCTTAGCAGAGTCGGGCTTATCAAGCGCTAACCCGACTGCTAGAGTGAGTTTCCTCCCGACCTGGGCAGGGACGCTGAGTAACCCGAATTGGAATCAGAAAAATGAACAATAAGAAAAGCATACTGGCCGGCCTCATCGGGCTGGCCCTGCTGGCCGGCTGCAGTCAGGGACCGGACCAGACAGACAAGCACTCCGGCCTCGCGCTGGCCAACATGGACACCCGGGTCAAACCCGGTGACGACTTCTTCCGCTACGTGAACGGCCACTGGCTCGGTACCGCCAAGATCCCGGACGACAGGCCCGCCGACGGCGCCTTCTACATGCTGCGGGACAAGTCCCTGGCGGACGTGCGGGTGCTGGTGGAAGGGCTGGACGGCAAGGCTGCCACTGGCACCCAGGCCCAGCAGATCCGGGATCTTTACCAGAGCTATCTGGATCAGAAGACCCGCAACGCCAAGGGCACTGCGCCGCTGTTGCCCATGCTGAGCGAGATAGAGCAGATCCGAACCCCTCAGGACCTCGCCCGCGCCTTCGCCCAGAGCGGCCGCATCGGTGGCAACGCCCCGTTCGGCTTCTGGATAGACGCGGACGCCAAGGCACCGGACAGCTATGCGGTCTACCTCTATCAATCCGGACTCAGCCTGCCGGACAGGGATTACTATCTCAAGACGGATGCCGCCAGCCAGGCGCTGCTGCAAAAATACGAGCAGCACATCGCCGCCATGCTGAGCCGCTTCGGCGAGGCGGATGCGGGGGCCAAGGCCAAACGCATCCTGGCTCTCGAGACCCGGCTCGCCCAGATCCAGTGGGACAACGTGGCCCTGCGGGACAGGGAGAAGAACTACAACAAGGGGCCGGTGGGCGAGCTCAAGCGCCTCGCCCCCGCCATCGACTGGGACGCCTATCTCGGTCAGGCCGGCCTTGCGGGGCAGCAGAGCCTGGTCATCGGCCAGCCGAGCTACCTCGCGGCCCTGAACGAGGTGATGCAGCAGACCCCGGTCAATGACTGGCAGGCCTACCTCAAGTGGCAGCTCATCACGGACTTCGCCCCCTACCTCGACAGCCAGACCGATGCCCAGAACTTCGCCTTCTTCGGCACCACGTTAAGCGGCACGCCCAAGCAGCGCGCCCCCTGGGAGCGAGCGCTCGGGGTGCTGGACAACAACCTTGGCGAGGCGGTGGGCAAACTCTACGTGGAGCGCTACTTCCCGCCCCAGGCCAAGGCCCGTATGGAGCTTCTGGTGGAGAACCTGCGCACCGCCTACGGCCAGAGCATCGAAGAGCTGGACTGGATGTCGCCAGCCACCAAGACCCAGGCCCTGGCCAAGCTCGCCAAGTTCAGACCCAAGATCGGCTACCCGGACAAGTGGAAGGATTACAGCGCCATCGCGATCCGTGCCGATGATCTGGTGGGCAACCTGCAGCGGGCCCGCGCCTTCGAATACGCCGACAACCTGGCACGCCTCGGCAAGCCGGTAGACAGAGACGAGTGGCACATGTCGCCGCAGACGGTGAATGCCTACTACAACCCGAGCAACAACGAGATCGTCTTCCCGGCCGCCATCCTGCAGCCCCCCTTCTTCGACATGCAGGCGGATGACGCGGTCAACTACGGCGCCATCGGCGGGGTGATCGGCCACGAGATGGGTCACGGTTTTGATGATCAGGGCGCCAAATCCGACGGTGACGGCGTGATGCGCGACTGGTGGACGCCCCAGGATCTCAAGGAGTTTCGCTTCCGCACCAGCCGGCTGGTGGCTCAGTACAACCGCTTCGAGCCCATCAAGGGGCAGTTCGTCAACGGCCAGTTCACCCTAGGGGAGAACATCGGCGATCTCGGCGGCCTTACCATCGCCCACAAAGCCTACCTGCTGTCGCTGGATGGCAAGGAGGCCCCGGTGCTGGACGGCTTCACCGGCGAGCAGCGCTTCTTCCTCGGCTGGGCCCAGGTATGGAAGGGCATGTATCGCCCCGAGCTGATGCAGATGCTGCTCGCCTCGGATCCCCACTCGCCGCCGGAATACCGGGTCAACGGCGTGGTGCCGAACATCCCCGCCTTCTACGAGGCGTTCAACATCCAGCCGGGTGACAAGCTCTATCTTGATCCGGCCAAACGGGTCAAGATCTGGTAAACACAGGGTTGACAGGGGCTGGCCGACAACCGGCCCCGGGTCGACCACAGACAGGGCGGGGGCCAGGCCCCTGCCCACTGACACCGCAAGACAAGCAGCAACAAGGGTCACATCCATGAAAGCCTTATTCCTTACTCTCGGCCTGCTCACCCTGCCCCTCGCCAGCCAGGCGGCGGACGGGTTCTTCAAACAGCTGACGCTCCCTTCAGGCCAGGTAGTAACCGTCAGCGAAGGGCGTGGCGAGCCGGCCTCCACCGGCAGCTACGACGTGCGCCTCTACTCCGGCGCCAACCCCCAGTTCCCGCTGGATCAGTTCATCGACGGCAAGGTGCTGCCGCGCGATGGCAGCATCAAGGAGCTCAAGCTGCTGGATCTCAACGGCGACAAGCAGCCTGAGCTCATCGTCGTGGTCGAGAGTGCCGGCAGCGGCCGCTACCTGAGCGCCGACGCCTTCACCCTCACCCCGCAGGAGGGGCTGGACAGCTTCAACCATGTGGAGGGGCTGGCCCCCAATGAAGATGTGATCCAGGCGCTCAAGACCCCCCGCGACTGACCCCCCATCACCACGCCCCGCACTGCGGGGCGTCTTTTGTCCCGCCGCTGACGATGTTCCTTCCCACCTCCCCCGCAGGGCGTCGCCATGGATAGACGGTTATTTTTTCTGCGCTTATAATCGCCGCACCGTGCCATAACGAAACACAAGGAGGTAAAACATGGTTATCCAAGCGTGCCCGATCATTTCGGCCCGCCTGTTCGGCACATTTGCCTGCTCTTGCCTGCATACCATCGCGCTGCGATAGCGGGTTCGAGCAAAGCCGACTCCTTCCACACCGAGACCTTTCTCGACTCTGCCGTTGTCGCCAGCGCTCCTGATGACAGGGATTTCTGATCCCGCCATTTAAGAGAGCAAGAGCATGACGACCCTGATGAGTACCCACTCCCTGCAGATGACTGCGGGACACCTCCCCTTGTTTGACCACATCAATCTCGGCATCCAGAGCGGCGATCGCCTGGGCCTGATTGGCGCCAATGGCTGCGGCAAGAGCACCCTGCTCGCCCTGCTGGCCGGTGAGTTGCAACCCCATGACGGACGGGTGCAGCAGGCCGCCCCCTGCCGCTGCGAGTTCGTGGCCCAGCACCTGCCCCCAAGGCTGCAAGGGCTCGGCACCCGCGCCGTGCTGCAGGATGCCCTGGGGGGTGACCCCGCCGCCGACTGGCAGGTGGACAAGATGCTGACCGAGCTGCAGCTCGAAGAGCAGGCCGAGCTCCCCGCCAGCGCCCTGAGCGGCGGCCAGCACACCCGGTTGCAGATAGGCCGCGCCCTGCTGCGCCAGCCCAACCTGCTGCTGCTCGATGAACCCAGCAACCACCTGGACTTGCCCGCCCTGCTCTGGCTGGAGCAGTTTCTGCTGGGCTGGCGGGGCGCCCTGGTGCTGGTCTCCCACGATGCCCGCCTGCTCGATCGGGTGACCCGCGAGACCCTGATCCTGCGGGACGGACGACTTCATCGCTTCGCCCTGCCCTGCAGTCAGGCCAGGGTGGCGCTGGCCGAAGAGGACGAGCAGGCCCGCCTGCGCCGGGCCGACGAACAAAAGGAGATAGACCGCCTGAGTGCCAGCAGCAAGCGCCTCGCCATCTGGGGGCGCGAATATGACAACGAGAAGCTGGTGCGCCAGGCCAAGTCCATGGAAAAACGCATCACCCGCCTGCAGGAGGAGCAGAGCCAGGTCGCTGCGCCGGCCCCCTGGCGCCTCGAGCTGCACGGGCAGGCACTGCCCGCCGATGCACTGATGCGACTGGAAGCCCTCGAGGTGCGCCCCGCCCCCGGCTTGCCGCCCCTGCTGCGGGCTGAGGATCTCTGGTTGCGGGCTGGCGACAGGGTCGCCCTGCTCGGCGCCAATGGCACCGGCAAGTCCTCTCTGCTGCGCCAATGCTGGCGTGAGCTGGCTTCGCAGGTGGCGGGGGAAGGCTGGTACTGCCACCCCGGCGCCAGCATCGCCTATTACGATCAGTCCCTGCAGCAGCTGGACGACAACGCCACCCTGAGCGACGCCCTCTATCCC
The DNA here is from genome assembly GCF_000819985.1 of Aeromonas media. GTDB lineage: Bacteria > Pseudomonadota > Gammaproteobacteria > Enterobacterales > Aeromonadaceae > Aeromonas > Aeromonas media. Next base: position 51,770 of record NZ_CDBZ01000132.1, read on the forward strand.
CTGGCGCCCTTGCCGGAGGTGACACGGCGCCAGGCGCTGATCCGCGCAGGCTTCCCCTACTCCCGCCATGGCCAACGGGTGCACGCCTTGAGCGGGGGCGAGCGGGCCAGGCTGCTGTTTCTTGCCCTATCGCTCGGCAGCCACCATCTGCTCTGGCTCGATGAACCCACCAACCACCTGGATCTGGCGGGCAAGGAGGAGTTGGCCGAGGCCTTGAACGCCTTCCCCGGGGGCGTCTTGCTGGTCTCCCACGACCGGGATCTGATCGAGCGCAGTTGCAACCGCTTCTGGCTGATCAGAGACGGACGCATCCAGGAGACCCACAGTGCCGAGCGGGCCTATGCCGAGCTGATCGACCAGCAGCAGAGGCCACTAGCTGGCGGGCCATCCGGGCACGACGCCCGCCAGGCCACTGCCAGTGCGGAGGATGACGAAGAGGCCCTGCTGGCCCGCTGGTATGAACTCGATGCCCTACTGGCCGCCGATCTCGCCCGCAAGCCCAGGCACCAGACCCCGCGGCTGCAGCAAGAGTGGCGCCATGAGCTTGCAAGACTGGCCAGCATGCTCGGGTTGGTCGAATCATGAGCGCAGCCATAAACCACCTTGGTCATCCCCCTCTGTTTGACTCAACACAAGCGGCCAGCCACGGCTGGCCGCAAGGAGCCACCATGACTTCAACTTCACCACCAGAGATCAAGCTGGATCCCGTCACCGAGGCCGACCTGCCCCACATCTATCGCGGCCTCTCCGATCCGCGAGTCATCGCCTACTACGGCGTCAGCTACGACAGCCTGACGGCATGCCAGGCCCAGATGGATTGGTACGCCGAGCTGACCCGCACGGGTCGCGGTGCCTGGCACCTCATTCGCGACCAGCACACGGGCAAGCCGTTCGGCGCCATCGGCTACAACGATTCCGACCCGACTCACCGGCGAGCCGAGCTGGGCTACTGGCTCTATCCCGAGCATTGGGGCAAGGGGGTGATGAGCGCGGCGCTGCGACTGTGGCTCCCGCTGACTTACCGCACCACAGCGCTGCATCGGCTGCTGGCGGTGGTGGAAGAGCCCAACCTCCCCTCCGCCCGCCTGCTGGAGCGGGCCGGCTTTCATTACGAAGGCACGGCGCGGGAGTGCGAGTGGAAGGGGGATCGGCCTGTCTCCCTGCGCCACTACGCCCTGCTGCGCAGTGACCTGCCAGACCTTTAAGCACCACCACATCTGATCGCCAGCAAAAAGCCCCGCACTGCGGGGCTTTTCTCATCCAGAGGAAGGCTCACTTGATGGCGCAGACGTCGCCTGATGCCGAGCGACGGCGCCTGCGCCGCCACAGGGAGAAGCAGCCATACCCCAGGCTCAGCACCACCGCATAGAGCACCTGGGAGGCGAGCGCCACCAGCACGGCTGCGCAGAGCAAGACGCTCACCCCCGCCAGCCCCTTGCCCGTGCCGCCGAGCAGGCGCCAGCCCGCCGCCATGCAGAGCAGATAGACCAGCACAAAGTTGCCGTTGGCGTAGCGGATGAGTTCATCGAGCGGCAGCCTGAGCCAGAGGATCAATGTGATGGAGACGAGGCAGATGGCGAGCACCCAGCACAGGGCATTGAGGGGGGCGCCCCGGGCCGAGAGCCGGGAGAGGGAGACGGGCAGTTTGCCTTCCCGCGCCATGCTCCAGATAAGGCGCGCAAACCCTTGCAAGTAGATGTTGATGCTGGCGAAGCAGGAGAGATAGCCGAGCACCGCCACCAGCCACTTGGCGGTGGGGCCGAACAGCAGGGAGAGCAGGGCCGGGATGGCAGTAGCATTGGTCGCCTCGTCCCCATAGAGGCCGTATTTGAGCACCACCAGGGAGTGGACCCAGTAGATGAGCCCCGCCAGCAGCACGCCGCCGAGCAGGGCCAGGGGATAGTCCCGCTCCGGTCGCTTGAACTCCTCCCCCATGTGGGCGAAGGCTTCCAGCCCCACGAAGCACCAGAACATCACCGCCAGCGCCGTGCCCATCGCGGGCCACTCGGCGGCCGTCGGCAGCGGCCGGGCGGCGTCGCGCCAGCTGAGATCCCCCTTGAACCAGATGAGCAGGGTCAGCCCCAATATGGCCAGGGCAATCAACAGTTGCAGGTTGCCGGAGGAGCGCGCCCCCCTCAAGCCGAGCAGGAAGACCCCGAGCAGGGTCAGCAGCTGGATGGCCCACAGGGTCCACTCCCCCAGATCAAACAAGGCGTGCCAGAAACCGGCGGCTATGGTGAGGGCGGCAGGCAGCCCCACCGGCAGCACCGCCAGAAACAGGAAAGCGGAGAAGCGCTCGGCACCGTTGCCAAAGGCGAGCCCGATGAGGTGCGGCGCCCCGCCCGCATGGGGATAGCGGCGCCCGAGGCGGGCGAAGGTGAAGGCGATGGGCAGCACCAGTACGATGAGCAGCACCCAGGCCCAGAGCGAGGCCCCTCCCGCCAGCGACGCTGCTGTCGCCGGTACCACGAAGATCCCGGTGCCGAGCAATGAGGTGGCGAGCAACCCCATCCCCTGCCAGAGCCCGAGATCCTTTTTCAACCCAGACATATCCTTTTGTCCCGTCTAGAAAAACATCCTGCCATGTTAGGCCGCCACCACGGCTTTGTTAAGCACTCTGCGCCGCAAACAAGAAAGCCGCCTCTTGGGAGGCGGCTTCTTTATTCAACAGCGTAACCGGAATTATCAGGCAATCAGCTTGTAGATGATGCCGGACATGGCGATCAGGCCAATCAGGGTCACGAAGCCGTTGCTGAGGTTGCCGGCGTATTTGCGCATGGCCGGGATCTTGGCGACGGCGTACATCGGCATCAGGAACAGCAGCATGGCGATGATGGGGCCACCCAGGTCTTCGATCATGCCGAGGATGCTCGGGTTGATGGTGGCGATGGCCCAGGTGGTCAGGATCATGAAGACAGCGGTCACCTTGTTCAGCTGCTTGATCTCGACCTTCTTGCCCTTCTCGCGCAGCGCCTTGGCCATCAGGCCGTTCATGCCTTCTTGCGCACCCAGGTAGTGACCCAGGAAGGATTTGCTGATGGCAACCAGGGCGATCAGCGGTGCCACTGTGGCGATCACCGGGTTGTCGAAGTGGTTGGCCAGGTAGGAGAGGATGGAGATGTTCTGTTCCTTGGCAGCCGCCAGGTCAGCCGGGGAGAGGCTTAGTACGCAGCTGAATACGAAGAACATCACTGTCATCACCATCATGACGTGGGCACCCAGCAGGATGTTGCTGCACTTCTTCTCCGCCTTCTCACCGTAGCGGCCTTTGTTGTCCACCGCGAAGGAGGAGATGATCGGGGAGTGGTTGAAGGAGAACACCATGACAGGGATGGCCAGCCACAGGGTCTTGATGAAGTCACCGTTGAAGGCCTCGGACAGCGCAGGCGCTTCGGTCACAATGGCACCGTTCCAGTGCGGGATCAGGTAGAGCGCCAGGCCCATCAGGGTGATCACGAAGGGGAATACCAGCACGCTCATCGCCTTGACGATCACCTGGCCGCCGAGGCGAACGATCGCCATCAGACCCAGGATCAGCACCAGCGACAGGATGGCACGGGGAGGCGCCGTCATGCCCAGCTGGTGAACCATCAGGCTCTCGACGGTGTTGGTGATGGCCACAGAGTACATCAGCAGGATGGGGTAGATGGCAAAGAAGTAGAGCAGGGTGATGAACTTGCCTGCGGTCTTGCCGAAATGCTCTTCCACTACTTCGGTGATGTCACCATCACGGGTGGAGCCGGACAGCACGAAGCGGGTCAGGCCACGGTGGGCGAAGAAGGTCAGCGGCAGGGCCAGCACCAGCATGGCCACCAGTGGCCAGAGGCCACCGACGCCGGCATTGATCGGCAGGAAGAGGACACCGGCACCGATGGCGGTACCGTACAGACCCAGCATCCAGACCAGATCGGCCTTGTTGATGCCACGGGAGGAGGCTTTGCTCAAGCTGCCTTCAACTGCAATATTCATGTCAGACATAGGGATGTTCCTGTCATCAAGGAAAGTGGATTCTTACTAGTCGGTGGGCATGGGCCCGGTTCCCTCTCCCTGGAACACCTGCTGTTCGTCCTTTTTTATTCTCAGGCCCCGGCCATTTGGCCATCACTCCATGTGACAACCAAATCGCAACAAACGAAGGCATGAGATCGTGATGCTGAGGGTGTCGCTCGCGCCATTTAACAAATCGGCAACGGCCACCTCATCCGATGAGCTGACTCTAGTTAAAAGGCCCTATTAATCACAGCGTTTTTTTGAATTAATCAACCAAAGTTTGATTCCAGTCGCCTTTCAAACGAGCAAGATCACATTACATACGCCATGTTGCGAAATTTTTTTAACAAATCAAAAATAGGTGGTGGTTTAAAACACCCCTGAAAAGAGCAACAAAGCCGTTACAACCCCCGCAACAGCGTGCCGATTGTCTCCCGCCCTCCCTTGGCGTACCCTTGGTTTTCCCCCTCTGCCGCTTGCTGAACATGACCATCACCCGCACCGATCTTGCCGAACTGGCGGTATTTGCCGCCGTCGCCCGCCACCGCAGTTTCAGCAGGGCCGCCCTCGAACTCGGGGTCTCTGCCTCGGCCCTGAGCCATTCCCTCAAGGGCTTGGAGAGTCGTCTGGGGGTCAGGTTGCTCAATCGCAGCACCCGGGCCGTGGTGCCGACCGATGCGGGGGAACGCTTGCTGACGCAGTTGCTGCCGACCCTGGGTCAGCTGGAGGAGGCGCTGGAGGAGTTGACTCGCCATGGCGATGAACCGGTCGGCAGGTTGAAGATCTGTGCGCCCAGAGCCGCCATTCAAGAGGTGCTGGCTCCTGTGCTTATCGACTATCTGGTGCGCTATCCGCGCATGCAGGTGGAAGTGGTGGAGCTGGAGCTGATACCGCGCCTCATCGAGGATGGTTATGATGCCGCCCTCTTCTATGGGGACATACTGCCCAAGGAGATGATAGCCGTGCCCCTGGGCCCGTTGCAGCGCTACCTGGTGGTGGGCTCCCCCGACTACCTGGCAAGGCGCGGCATCCCTCGCCACCCCTCGGATCTTCGTCAGCACGACTGCATCGGTTATCGCCTCACCCCCCATCACCACTATCGCTGGGCCTTTGCCGCCGATGGCGAGCTGCTGGAGATCGAGGTGAGCGGGCCGCTGACCACCAGCACCCCCGCCCTCTACCTGGGGGCGGCCGAGGCGGGCCTGGGGCTGGCCTACTGCTATGAGGAGGAGGTGAGCGACGCCCTGGCGGCAGGGCGACTAGTGACGGTGTTGGCCGACTGGAGCCCCACCTTTGCCGGCTTCCATCTCTACTATCCCAGTCGCCACCAGCTGGGCCAAGGCCTGCGGGCCCTGATAGACATGTTGAAGGCCCATCATAGCCCGCAAGACTGATGAGCAATATTCATCAATCCATCAAATAAACACCGGATTATCAATAGAAAGATAAGAATCTACACTGTGCCTTCGATCCCCAAACCCGCAGAAGCACAGCTATGTCAGCCTATTTCATTCGCCGTCAGCGGGCCATGACCCGCCGTTTCTGGGGCTATGCACTCCCCTCCATCATGGCCATGCTGGTCTCCGGCGCCTATTACCTGGTGGATGGCATCTTCGTCGGCCACTATGTGGGGGCCGCCGGTCTCGCCGGTATCAACCTGGTCTATCCGGTCATCATGGTGCTGATCGGCCTCGCCGCCATGATAGCCATGGGGGCGGCGACCGCCATCTCCCTCCAGCAGGGTGCCAGAAACTTCGCCCTGGCCCGCCAGGCCCTGGTCAATGCGCTCTGGTTGCTGGGGCTGTTGGGGGCCCTGGCGCCGCTGCTGCTGCACCACTGGCATCATGACATCCTGCTGGCCCTGGGCATTGTTCCGGGCACCGAGACCTGGCAGCAGGCCAGTGACTACCTCACCTGGATTGGGGGTGGCACCCTGCTGCTGGCCAGCAACCTGGCGGTGCCCTATCTGCTGCGCAACGACGGTCGACCTCGCCTTGCCATGGTGCTGGTGAGCGGCGGTGCCCTGCTCAACATACTGCTCAACTACATCATGGTCGGCCGCCTGGGGCTGGGACTGGTGGGCACGGCCCAGGCCACCCTCATCTCGGAAGGGGTGGTCAGCCTGCTTGGCCTCGGCTATTTCTTTACCTCCCGCGCCAGGTTGCGCCTGGGCTGGCGCCAACTGGTGCCCAGCGTCCCGGCCATGCCGAACCTGCTGTTCACCGGGCTGCCGAGCCTGATCGCCCAGTTCAACCTGGGGCTGTTGCTGCTGCTGCACAACAGCCAGCTGATGGTGCACGGATCGGATCGGTCAAGGATCTGGCGGGCTTCACGGTGGCGGGTTACACCGAGGCGGTGTTCATCGTGATCCTGCAGGGGCTGGCCTTCGGCATCCAGCCGCTGATCAGTCAGGCCACCGGGGCCGGGCGCCAGCGGGATCTCAGATTCCTGATGGCCATGGGGCTCAAGATCACTCTCATCTACGGTCTGGCGGTCTGGCTGCTGATCCAGCTGCTGCCCCGCCAGGTCGCCATGCTCTACACCGGGGATCAGGATGCCGAGCTGCTGGCCGCCGCCGTCAGCAGCCTGACCCTCAACCTTGCCGCCATTCCACTGGAGGGGATCATCATGTTCGGCATAGTGCTGCTGCAATCCATGGCTCGCACCCGCCAGGCCCTGGTCATCTCAGCCGCCAAGACGGCACTGCTGCTGCCCCTCATCTTCCTGCTGCCGCTCTGGTGGGGCCGCGACGGTGTGCTGCTGGCCCAGCCCGCAACCGTACTGCTGCTGACTCCGCCCCTGTGCTGGTTGCTATGGCGGGAGTGGCGTCGCCTCACGCAGGCCAAGGCCCCCCGCCACCCGCGCCGCCCCCTGGTACAGGTGAGGGAAGAGGTGATGACGAGATGAGATCTCAGGTTTTCTGCCGCCCATAAAAAAGTCCCCGCAATGCGGGGACTTTTCACAACAGATGCACAGGGGCGTTAGCAGTAGCCGTAACCCAGCAAACGCTGGTAGCGCTGCTCCAGCAACTGGTCGCTGTCCAGCGGGCGCAAGGCAGCGAGATCTTGCTTGATGCGATCCTTCAGGCGCTGGGCCATCAGCTCCACGTTGCGATGGGCGCCGCCGAGGGGCTCTTCGACGATGCTGTCGATGAGCTTCAGCTCCTTCAGGCGCTGGGCCGTGATGCCCATGGCATCGGCGGCCACCGGCGCCTTGTCGGCGCTCTTCCACAGGATGGAGGCACACCCTTCCGGCGAGATGACGGAGTAGGTGGAGTACTGCAGCATGTTGACGCGATCGCCAACCCCGATGGCGAGCGCGCCGCCGGAGCCGCCTTCACCGATCACGGTGCAGACCACCGGCACGGTCAGGCCGGCCATGACTTTCAGGTTGCGGGCGATGGCCTCGGACTGGCCACGCTCCTCGGCACCCACGCCGGGATAGGCACCCGGGGTGTCGATGAAGGTGATGATCGGCATCTTGAAGCGCTCGGCCATCTCCATCAGGCGCAGGGCCTTGCGGTACCCTTCCGGGCGTGGCATGCCGAAGTTGCGACGGATCTTCTCCTTGGTCTCGCGACCCTTCTGCTGACCAATCACCATGACGGGCTCACCGTCCAGGCGGGCGATGCCGCCGACGATGGCCTTGTCATCGGCGTAGGCGCGATCACCGGCCAGCTCGTCGAAGTCGGTGAAGATCTGCTCGATGTAGTCGAGGGTGTAGGGGCGCTGGGGATGACGCGCCATCTGGGACACCTGCCAGGCACCCAGATCGCCGAAGATCTTCTTGGTCAGCTCTTCGTTTTTCTTCTCCAGCCGACGGATATCTTCGCTGAGATCCACGGCACTGTTGTGCTCGCTCACATGGCGAAGTTCATCGATCTGTGCCTGCAATTCGGCGATCGGCTGTTCAAAATCCAGAAAAAGACTCATAGGGACAATAGATCCTCTAATCAAAAACCAATTCAACCCGCTCTCGTCCAAGCAGGACTCGCAAGTCATCTATCAGTTGATCGGTGGGAGTCACCCGCCACTCGGTACCGAGCGTCAATCGCGCCCGGGAGCCGGGCCGACGATAGTTTACCTGAACCGGACAGACTCCGGCACGGGCGGGCTCCAAAATCTCGCACAAACGCGGGAAAAAGCGTTCGTCAATGCGTTGTTCATCGAGGGAAATGCGGATCGCCCTGGCGAAACGCTCCCTCGCATCGTTGATATCCAGCAATTCGCGGGCCGACATTTTAAGGCCACCGGAGAAGTCATCAAAGCTGACCTGTCCAGAAACCACTAAAATACGGTCTTTTTGCATCAATTCTTCGTATTTTTCCAGCGCTTCACTGAAGAGGGTCACATCCAGACGGCCGGATCTGTCGTCCAGGGTGAAGATCCCCATCTTGTTGCCGCGCTTGGTCACCATGCTGCGGGCCGCGATCACCAGCCCCGCCGCCGTGGTCACTGTGTCCCGGGAGGTGGGATGCAGATCGCACAGACGGCCCGAGGTATAGCGACGCAGCTCGCTGCTGTACTGGTTGATGGGGTGGCCGGTCAGGTAGAGCCCGAGGGTCTCGCGCTCCCCTTCCAGCCACACCTTGTCGGGCCAGTGCGGCACGTTGGCGAACGCCTTCTTGACGTCGTCTATCTCCTCGGTGAGCACCCCGAACATGTCGACCTGCCCCACCGCCTGGGCCTTGGCGTGCTGTTCGGCGGCGCGCATGGCCTCCTCCAGCGTCGCCATCAGGGCGGCGCGGTGCGGGCCGAGCCGGTCCATGGCGCCGGAGAGGATGAGTTTTTCCATCACCCGCTTGTTGAGCTTCTTGATGTCGACCCGGTTGCAGAAGTCGAACAGGTCGCGGAAGGGCCCGTCCTGATCCCGCGCGCTGAGAATCGCATCGATGGGGCCCTCGCCGACCCCCTTCACCGCGCCTATTCCGTAGACGATATGGCCATCTTCGTTGACCGAGAAGCGATAGCGGCCGGTATTCACGTCAGGGGGTATGACGGTGAGCCCCATGCGCTGACACTCGTCCACCAGGGTCACTATCTTGTCGGTGTTGTCCATGTCGGCGGTCATGACCGCCGCCATGAACTCGGCCGGGAAGTGGGTCTTGAGCCAGAGCGTCTGGTAGGAGACCAGCGCGTAGGCGGCGGAGTGCGACTTGTTGAAGCCGTAACCCGCAAACTTCTCCACCAGATCGAAGATCTTGATCGCCAGTTCGCCGTCGACGCCGTTCTTGACCGCCCCTTCCTCGAAGCCGGAACGCTGCTTGGCCATCTCGGCGGGGTTCTTCTTGCCCATGGCCCGGCGCAGCATGTCCGCACCGCCCAGGGTATAACCCGCCAGCACCTGGGCTATCTGCATCACCTGCTCCTGGTAGAGGATGATGCCGTAGGTGGGCTCCAGTATGGGTTTGAGGCTCTCGTGCTGCCACTTCTCGTCCGGGTAGGAGATAGCCTCCTTGCCGTGCTTGCGCTCGATGAAGTTGTCCACCATGCCGGATTGCAGCGGGCCGGGTCGGAACAGCGCCACCAGGGCGATCATGTCTTCGAAGCAGTCGGGCTGCAGCCGCTTGATCAGATCCTTCATGCCGCGAGATTCAAGCTGGAATACCGCCGTGGTCTCGAAGCGCTGCAAGAGGGCGAACGACTTCTTGTCATCGATGGGGATGGCGGCGATGTCGACCGGCGGCTTGCCCTCCTTGGCGAGGCGCGGGTTGATCATGCCGAGCGCCCAGTCGATGATGGTGAGGGTCCGCAGCCCCAGGAAGTCGAACTTCACCAGGCCGGCGTATTCCACGTCGTTCTTGTCGAACTGGGTCACCGGGTGGTGGCCGGAATCGTCGCAGTAGAGCGGCGCAAAGTCGGTGATCTTGGTGGGGGCTATCACCACGCCACCGGCGTGTTTGCCGGCATTGCGCACCACACCTTCCAGCCGGCGCGCCATGTCGATGAGGTCCTTGACCTCCTCGTCCTGCTCGTAGAGCTCCGGCAGCTTGGGCTCGGCCTCGAACGCCTTGGCCAGCGTCATGCCCGGATCCGGCGGGATCAGCTTGGAGATGCGATCCACGAACCCATAGGGGTGGCCCAGCACACGGCCCACATCCCGCACCACAGCCTTTGCCGCCATGCTGCCGAAGGTGATGATCTGGGACACCGCCTCCCGGCCATACATCTCGGAGACGTGCTCGATCACCTCGTCCCGTCTGTCCATGCAGAAGTCGACGTCGAAGTCGGGCATGGAAACCCGCTCGGGGTTCAAGAAACGTTCGAACAGCAGATCAAACTCGAGGGGATCCAGATCGGTGATCTTGAGGGCATAGGCCACGAGCGACCCCGCCCCCGATCCCCGACCCGGGCCAACGGGGATGCCGTTGTCCTTGGACCACTGGATAAACTCCATCACGATGAGGAAGTAACCCGGGAAGCCCATCTGGTTGATCACCTTGAGCTCGATGTCGAGGCGCTCGTCGTATTCGCCACGCTTGGCGGCGCGTACCTCGGGATCCGGGAACAGGAAGGCCAGGCGGTCTTCCAACCCTTCCTTGGACTTCATCACCAGGAAGTCTTCGGTGGTCATGTCGCCGGTCGGGAAGTTCGGCAGGAAATACTCCCCCAGACGCACCGTCACGTTGCAGCGCTTGGCGATCTCCACCGTGTTTTCCAGCGCCTCCGGGATGTCGGCAAACAACTCGCACATTTCTTCCTGACTGCGCAGGTACTGCTGCGGGCTGTAGCGGCGCGGACGGCGCTTGTCCATCAGGGTGTAGCCGTCGTGGATGGCGACCCGGATCTCGTGGGCATCGAAGTCGTCGGCCCCGAGGAATACCACCTCGTTGGTGGCCACCACGGGCAGATCGAACTCGGCGGCGATGGCCACCGCCATGTGCAGGTAGACCTCTTCGTCGGGTCGGCCGGTGCGCAGCAGCTCCAGGTAGTAGGCATCCGGGAAGTGGGTCTGGTAGAAGGCGAGACTCTGCTCCACCATCTGGCGGTTGCCCTTGAGCAGGAACTTGCCGAGATCCCCCTCGCGCCCGCCACAGAGTACGATCACCCCCTTGGCGTGTTCGACCAGCCAGCCCTTGTCGATGACGGGTCGCCCCTGCACGTGGCCGCGCTGGTAGCCGCGGGAGATGAGCAAGGTGATGTTCTGGTAGCCGTCGTTGTCCATGGCAAGCAGGGTGAGGCGGAACTGCTCGTCGCCGAGCTCATCGCTCTGCACCCAGAAATCCGCACCGACGATGGGCTTGATCCCCTTGCCATGGGCGGAGCCATAGAAGCGCACCAGACCGCACATGTTCATCTGATCGGTCAGGGCCAGCGCCGGCATGTTGTTGGCCGCGGCCGCCGAGACGATGGGGCCAATCTTTTGCAGGCCATCGACCATAGAGAAGTCGGAGTGGACCCGCAGGTGGACGAAGCGAGGATCGGCCATGGTTATTCGATCCCCAGCGCCCGGCGCACCGGTTTGAAGCTCTGCCGATATTCGGGCAGGGGGCCGCGCTCGGCCAATATGGCGAGGTGTTCGGCAGTGGGATAACCCTTGTGGCGGGCGAAGCCGTACTCGGGATGGCGGCTATCCAGCTCGGTCATCTCGGCATCCCGGGTCACCTTGGCAAGGATGGAGGCGGCGCTGATGGCGGCCACCAGGCTGTCGCCCTTGACCACGGCGCGCGCCTCCATCGGCAGAGCCGGGCAGCGGTTGCCGTCGATAAAGACCAGTTCAGGTGTCATAGAGAGGCCCGCCACGGCGCGCTGCATGGCCAGCATGGTAGCGTGCAGGATATTGAGCTCGTCGATCTCCTGCGGGGTGGCGCGGCCTATGGACCAGGCCAGGGCCTTTGCCTTGATCTCGCCGTACAGGGCGAGGCGCTTCTTCTCGGAGAGCTTCTTGGAATCGGCGAGGCCTTCAACGGGATTGGCGGGGTCCAGGATCACCGCGGCGGTGACCACGTCACCCACCAGAGGGCCGCGACCCACCTCGTCAACCCCGGCAACCAGCTTGTCTTGTGGAATATCGATCGTCATATCACAGGCCTTGAATCAAAACCGGCCCCGCAGGGCCAGTATCAGCACAACATAACGCCAAAAGCGCGCCGCCAGCCATCCTATCTGTCGAGTAGCTCGGCCACCGCCTCGGCGGCCTGCACATCGGCGTTGCAGCGGATCTTCTGGTGCAACTTGGTGAAGGTGGCGATGAGCTCGCTGTTGTCGTGCTCCAGCAACTTGCTGACCTCTTCCACCAGGTTGGCCGGGGTGCACTCATGCTGGATGAGCTCGGGCACCAGCATCCTGTCTGCCAGCAGATTCGGCAGGGAGACATACTCCGTCTTCACCAGCCACTGGGCCAGCCAGTAACTGAGCGGCTTGAGCTTGTAACCCACCACCATGGGCCGCTTCACCAGCATGGCTTCCAGCGCGGCGGTGCCGGACGCCAGCATCACCACGTCGGCGGCGATCATGGCCTCACGGCCCTGACCATCCAGCAGCACCATGTCGAGATCCGGCGCCACCTCGGCCTTGATGGCGAGGAACTGCTCGCGCCGCGTTTCGTTCACCAGCGGCACGATGAAGCCGAGATCCGGGCAGTGCACCGTCAGATGCTTGCACGCCTCGAGGAAGACCGGCGCCATGAAGGCTACCTCCGCATGCCGGCTGCCCGGCAACACCGCCAGCCAGCGACGGGCGGGATCGATGCCGAGCTCCTTGCGCACGGCGGCCTGATCCGGTACCAGGGGGATGTCGTCCGCCATGGTGTGCCCCACGAAGCGGCAGGGAGCATCGAAACGGTCGTAGAAGGCTTTCTCGAACGGCAGGAAGGCGAGCACCATGTCGGTGGCGGCCTTGATCTTGTGAATGCGGCCCTGACGCCAGGCCCAGACAGAGGGGCTGACATAGTGGACCGTCTTGATACCGGCGCGGCGCAGTTTCAGCTCCACCCCGATATTGAAATCCGGTGCATCCACCCCGACGAAGATGTCAGGAGGATTGGCAATAAAGTGGCGCAGCAGCTCGCGGCGCACCTGGAGGATCCGGGGCAGACGTCCCAGCACCTCGCTGATGCCCATGACGGAAAGCTCTTCCATCTCGAACAGGGCCTTGACGCCCAGGGCCTGCATCCGCGGCCCGGCGATCCCTTCGAACTGGGCATCGGGATAGCGAGCCAGCAGCTCGCGCACCAGACCGGCAGCCAGGATGTCGCCGGAGGTCTCTCCGGCGACTATGCCGATGCTGATAGGCTTAGGCACGGATGATCCCGCGCTCGTTGTCCTTGAGGAAATCCACATAGAGCTGGACGGCCGGTTCGGTGGCCGCCATCTCGCTCAGTACCGGCAACACCTCTTCGATGGTCTTGCCGGAGCGGAAGATCTCCTTGTAGGCACGCTTGACGGCCGAGATGGCTTCGGGCGTGAAGCCACGACGACGCAGCCCTTCGGAGTTGACCCCGAACGGCTTGGCGTAGTTGCCGGCGGCCATCACGTAGGGCGGCACGTCCTTGTTCAGGGCGGCGCAGCCACCGACGAAGGCGTGGGAGCCGACGCGGCCGAACTGATGGATGGCAGACAGACCGCCGAAGATCACGAAGTCGCCGATGTGAACATGGCCCGCCAGGGTCGCGTTGTTGGCGAAGATGCAGTTGTCACCGATCATGCAGTCGTGGGCCACGTGGACGTTGACCATGAAGAGGTTGCCGCTGCCCACCTTGGTCAGGCTCTGATCCTGGGTGGTGCCGCGGTGCACTGTGCAGTTCTCGCGAAACACGTTGTTGTCGCCGATCTCGAGGAAGGTACGCTCACCGGCGTACTTCTTGTCCTGGCAATCTTCACCTATGGAGGTGTGCTGGAAGATCTTGTTGCCACGGCCTATCTTGGTCGGGCCCTTGATCACCACGTGGGAACCCACCCAGGTGTCGTCACCTATCTCCACCTCGGCACCTATGACGGTAAAGGGGCCGATTTCAACCCCTTTGCCGATCACGGCAGACTCATGGACGATGGCGGTATCGTGGATGATGGCAGTCTGGTCAATCACGGTTACACCTCGCGTTTGGCGCACATCAGTTCGGCGGTACAGACTACTTCACCGTCGACAGTGGCAACGCCGGTGAACTTGGCGATGCCGCGACGCTCCTTCAGGAACTCTACGTCGAGCACCAGCTGATCGCCAGGGCCGACCGGACGCTTGAAGCGGGCGTTGTCGATGGAGGCGAAGTAATAGAGCTCATTGGGGGACGGCTTGCCCACCATGGTAAAGGCCAGGATACCGGTCGCCTGGGCCATGGCCTCCAGGATCAGCACGCCGGGGAACACCGGCTTGGCCGGGAAGTGCCCCTGGAAGATCGGCTCGTTGAACGAGACGTTCTTGATGGCGCGCAGGGTCTTGCGCTCATCGCTGATCTCGTAATTTTCCACCTTGTCCACCATCAGGAACGGATAACGGTGGGGCAGCAGATCCATGATTTCCTGGATCCCCAGGCTTTTCTTTTCAGTAGTCAAAACAGTACCCTATACCAATCGTGATTATTCTTGATCCAGCTTTTTCTCAAGTCGGCTCAACCGCTTGTGCATCTCTTCGATACGCATCACCCGGGCGGCGGTCTTACGCCACTCTTTATTGGTTTGCAGGGGGATGCCGGAAGAGTAGATGCCGGGCTCGGTAATGGGTCGCATCACCATGGCCATACCTGTGACGGTGGCCTGGTCGCAGATCTCCATGTGCCCGTTAAAGACGGAAGCGCCGCCAATGATACAGTATTTGCCGACCTTGAGACTACCGGCCATAGTGGTCGCACCCGCGATGGCTGTGCCATAACCGATCTCGACGTTGTGGGCGATCTGGCACTGGTTGTCGATGATGACGTTGTCCGCGATGCGGGTGTCTTCCAGGGCACCGCGGTCTATGGTGGTGCAGGCACCGATTTCCACCCGGTTGCCTATGGTCACGCCGCCGAGCTGGGGGATCTTGATCCACTCGCCACGCTCGTTGGCATAACCGAAACCGTCGGCCCCGATCACGGTGCCGGCTTGCACCAGACAGTCCGTGCCCAGGGTCACGTTATGATACAGGGTGACGTTGGCCCACAACCGGGAGCGTGCTCCCAGTCGGGTATTCTTGCCAACGAAACAGCCCGGACCTATGCGGACATCATCCCCCAGCACGACGCCGGATTCGATGACCGCATTGGCGCCGATGGCCACTCTCTCGCCCAGTTGCACATCCGCCGCGATGACGGCACTCGGATGTATATCCGTGGCTGGCTGCGGTGTGGTGTCCAGCAGTTGGGCTACCCGGGCAAACCCCACATAGGGGTCTTTGAGCACCAGGGCATTGGTGGGGCAAAACGGCAGGTCCGCCTCAGTGATGAGCACGGCAGTCGCCTTGCTCTGCTCCAGGAAATGCCGGTACTTCTTGTTGGACAGGAAGGCAATCTCCCCCTCCCCGGCTTTTTCCAGTGTCGCTACCTTGCGGATTTCCCGGGTCCCATCCCCATGGACCTCGGCCCCCAGTTGCTGGGCCAGCTGTGCGAGAGTGAATGCCATCAATTAGTTGCTCTTGCTTACCTGAGAGATAACCTGGCTGGAGATGTCCAGCTTGCTGGCGGCATAGGGAGCAGCATTGCGCTCCAGCACCAGATCATAACCATTGCTCTTGGCGATGGAATCGATGGCAGCTTGCACCTTGGTCAGGATCTTGTTGCGCTCTTCGGACTGACGACGGCCGTTGTCCTGCTCGAACGCCTGACGCTTCTGGTTGAACTCCATCTGCAGTTTGGCCAGTTTTTCCTGATTCTGCTTCTTCTGTTCGTTGCTCATGAAGGCTTCATCCTTCTTGAACTTCTCGACCAGAGCCTGACCGTCGGATTCCAGTTTCTGCAGCTCGCGCATGCGCGGCTCGAACTCGCCCTTCAGTTTCTTGGCCACGGCTTCACGCTGGGGCAGCTTTTGGAAGACTTCGCCCATGTCGACCACGGCGATCTTGGTCTCAGCCCAGGCGGAGCCCATACCGGCAGCCATCAGTGCAAAACTCAAACCAGCTACTTTCAACGCTTTATTCACACTTACTCCTTGGTCCCTCGGTCGAGGGCTACCTGATTTACCTGATTGTGCAAGCGATCTCTGGGACCGGCTTGTTACCTGGTGAGGCACGCAAGCTGCGCGTCCCATCATTGAATACCCCCTGGTGGGGGCGGGCCCGCCTTTAGAAGGTACGGCCGATGTTGAAGGAGAAGACTTCGGTATCGTCCCCTTCGTATTTCTTGAGCGGCTGCGCCAACACGAACACCAGGGGCCCCATGGGAGAGAGCCACTGCAGTGACAGACCGGCCGACATCCGGATATTGCTGGGGTCGGAGTAGTCCATCAGATAGTTGCAACCACTGAAGCAACGGTTCTGGTACTGGCCATATTCGAAGGTGGTGTCCCACACGGTACCGGCATCGATGAAGAAGCTGGTTCGCAGCTGGGGCTGGTAGCTTTCAGACGCGAACGGCGTCGGCACTATCATCTCGAGGGAGGCCACCGCCAGGGCATTGCCCCCCACAGAGCTGTCGGTACCCTGGATCACGTCGTTACCACCCAGGTTGTAGTAGTAGAGCGCCTTCGGGCCGACAGTGTTGCTCTTGAAGCCACGCAGGGTATCGAAGCCACCGGCGTAGTAGTTCTCGAAGAAGGGCAGCACGTGGTCGTAGTCACCGTTGCTGCCGTAGCCATTGCCGTAAGAGGCGCGGGCCTTGGCCAGCATGACCCACTGGTGGTCGGCATCGAACGGGAAGTAATGAGAGTCTTCGGCGTTGAGCTTGAAGTACTGCAGATCCATGCCTGGCACAGTCACCTTGGCGTTCACCCGCTGACGGTCACCGGCGGTCGGGAACTGACCCTTGTTGAGGGTGGAGCGGGTCCAGCCTGCGGTGACGTCCACTGTGTTGAACACCATGCGGTTGTCGCCGTCCAGGTTGGCCTGGTAGACCTTCCAGAACTCATCCACCTGCACATAGGGGTTGGGTTGGGACAGCTTGTTGTTCTCGTAGCCGAGGCTGAAGTCGAGACGGTTGTTCTCGTTGACCGGGAAACCGCTGGAGAGGCGGAAACCTATGGTGGTGTTTTCGTAGTCAACGATGTTGGCATCGGCCGCACTGAACTTGTTGTAGTAGAGGCGGCCACCCAGGCTGACGCCATCGACGGTGAAGTAGGGATCGTTGTAGCTGAGATCGATGTTCTTCGAGTAGTCGTTGGTGCTGGCGTTGATGCCGATCTTCTTGCCGGTCCCCATGAAGTTGTCTTGCTGCAGGCCCGCCTGCAGGCTCAGACCAGACTCGGTACCGTAGCCGATGCCGGCGTTGATGGAACCTGCCGGTTGCTCCTTGACCTTGAAGTCCAGATCGACCTGGTCGTCGCTGCCCGCCACCCGTTTGGTGTCCACTTCCGCGGTCTCGAAGAAGCCGAGGCGGTTGAGACGGGTCTTGGACTGCTCGACGTTGTCGGAGGAGAGCCAGGTGCCTTCCATCTGACGCATCTCGCGACGCAGCACTTCGTCCTTGGTGGTGACGTTGCCGCTGAAGTTGATGTTGCGCACATAGACCCGGGGACCCGGCTCTATGTTGACGATCAGCTCCACTTCCTTGGTCTTGTCATTGACCTGGGGGAAGGTGACCACTTTGGGGTAGGCGTAGCCATAACGGCCGAGGAACTTGGAGAGCACCTCTTCGGTGTGGGTCACCTGGCTGGCGGAGTAGACGCTGCCTGCCTCTATGGGGATGAGCCCCTTCATATCGCCGCCACGGTCGATGAGATCGCCCTTGAGCTGCACGCCGGAGACCTTGTACTGATCCCCTTCCTTGATGTTCAGGGTGACGTAGACGCCCTTCTTGTCCGGGGTCATGGAGACCTGAGTGGACTCCTGAGCGAAACGTATGTAGCCGCGGTCCATGTAGTAGGAGCGCAGCACTTCGATGTCACCGGCCAGCTTCTGCTTCTGATAGCGCTGATCACCGGTGAAGTTCCACCAGGGCACATCGTCCTTCAAGGAGAGCTGGGCCAGCAGTTTCTCTTCCGGGAATACCTGGTTGCCGACTATGTTGATCTGCTGGATCTTGGCCGCTTCCCCTTCCACGAAGGTGAACTTGAGGTCGACCCGGTTGCGGGGCAGCGGGGTGACGATGGCCTTGACCTTGGCGGAGTACTTGCCCACGCCGTAGTAGAAATCTTCCAGTCCCTTCTCGAGGGAGCTCAGCACGGTGCGATCCAGGGGATCACCGACACGGATGCCGGAGGACTCCAGGCTCTGGGTCAGCTGCTCCTCTTTGATATCTTTGTTGCCGGAAAACTCGATGCTGGAGATGGTCGGGCGTTCCTTCACCACGACTTGCAGCACCTGGCCGTCACGATAGACCTTGACGTCCTCGAAGTTGCCGGAGGCATAGAGCTTCTTGATGGCGTTGGCCAGGGCCACCGAGTCCACGGAGTCACCGACCCGGACCGGCAGATTCAACAGGGCGGCGCCCAGGGTCACCCGCTGCAGACCCTCGACCTGTATGTCTTGCACCACAAAAGAGGCAGGGGCCGCCTGAGCCAGGAAGCTGGCTCCCAGCAGGCAACTCAACACCAATGCTTTTTTAACAGCCATTTTGTTCTTATGTGTCCTTGTTGATGCTCTAGCCTCAGAGGCGAGCGAAATCATTAAACAGCGCAATGCCCATCAGTAACATCAGAATGGCGGCGCCTATCCTGAACCCAATTTCCTGAATTTTTTCTGGTACCGGCTTGCCGGTGACTGCCTCGATGAGGAAGTAGACCAGATGGCCCCCATCCAGCACCGGCAGGGGGAACAGATTGATGATCCCCAGGTTGACACTGATGAGCGCCAGAAAACCGAGGAAATAGACCAACCCGTAATCTGCGCTGCTGCCGGCACCCTTGGCGATGGAGATGGGGCCGCTCAGGTTGTCCAGGGAGACGATGCCACCGATCAGCTTGCCGATCATGTCAAAGGTCAGCGTGATCAGGCTCCAGGTCTTCTGGACCCCATGCCACAAGGCTTGCAAAGGCCCATACTGTAACAGAACTCGATACTCATCCGGTAATGGAACCAGTTGCGGCGACAAGCCGACGAAACCGACCAGCTGGCCCCGTACTTTTTTCACATCCGGGGTCAGAGTCAGGGTCAGATCGCTGCCCTCGCGCTCCACCGTCACCTGCAGTGGCTGCTCCGGTGATTGCTGCACCCGCAGGACAAACTCAGCCCATTCGGTGATCGCCTGCTCCCCCACGCCCTTGATGCGATCGCCCACCTGCAAGCCCGCCTTCTCGCTGGCGCTCGAGGGCACTATGGCCTGCACCACCGGCAGCACCTTGCCGCCGAGGGGTACTATCCCCAGGCTGCCGATGGGAGATTCCTTGTCCGGATCGAAGGTCCAATCCCCCAGCATGAGCGTCTTGTCCACCGCGTAGCTGGCGCCTTGCGCCTTCAGCCTGAGCTGGACCGAATCATCACCCAGATGGCTGATGAGGGCATAGGTCACACTCTCCCAGTCCCCGGTCTGCTCGTCGCCGACGCCGACGATCTCCATGCCGGGCTCGATGCCGGCCTGGGCCACGATGGAGGCCGGGCGCACCTCGCCGACCACCGGCTTGACGCTGGGCACGCCTATCATGAACATCAGCCAGAAGGCGAACAGGGCGAACACGAAGTTCGCCATGGGGCCGGCCGCGACGATGGCCATTCGCGCCCAGACGCTCTTGTGGTTGAAGGCCTGTGCCTCCTCCCCCGGCTTGAGCTCGTCGACCCGGCCGTCCAGCATCTTGACGTAACCACCCAGCGGGATCAGGGCCAGCACATACTCGGTGCCGTCCTTGCCGACGCGGCGCCAGATAGCCTTGCCAAAGCCGATGGAGAAACGCTCGACCTTGACACCACAGCGGCGGGCTACCCAGAAGTGACCAAATTCATGTACCGCCACCAGCAGCCCGAGGGCAACGATGAAGGCGCCTATGTTCCACAACACACCGCCCATCAGAGCTTCACCTCGACATCATTCCCGAAGGCGTAGAGAGAGGCCGCTGGCCACCACAGTCCGTTCATCGAGCAAGTTCCTCTATCAGTTGCTGGGCATGGGCACGGGCCCTGCCATCCAGCGCAATCAGATCCTCCAGCGAACCTGCGGCACTGGTGCCCAGTGTCGTCATGATGGATTCGTTGACTCTGGCAATATCCATAAATCCAATGCGCTCTGCAAGAAAAGCCGCGACGGCCTCCTCGTTGGCGGCATTGAGAGAGGTGGTCGCCGCCTGCCCTTGCTGGCAGGCCGCCATGGCAAGTGCCAGGTTGGGATAACGGGCGTAGTCGGGACGGATAAAGCTGAACTCTCCGACACTGAAGAAATCCAAAGGTTCCACACCAGACTCAATCCTGGCCGGGTAGGCCAGGGCGTGGGCGATGGGGGTACACATGTCCGGGTTGCCGAGCTGGGCCAGCACTGAGCCGTCCTTGTACTGCACCATGGAATGGATCACCGACTGGGGGTGGATCACCACCTGGATCTGCTCCGGGAGGGCGTTGAACAGCCAGCGCGCCTCTATGTATTCCAGCCCCTTGTTGATCATGGTGGCAGAGTCCACCGATATCTTGGCCCCCATGGACCAGTTGGGGTGCGCCACCGCCTGAGCTGGTGTAACCCTGGCCAGCTCGTCGATGTCGGTATAGCGGAAGGGGCCGCCTGAGCCGGTCAGCAGTATCTTGCTGATGCCCGCCCCTGCCAGATCGCAGAAACCAGGCTCGCGCTGAATAGCCTCGGGCAGGCACTGGAAGATCGCATTGTGTTCGCTGTCGATGGGCAGCAGCTCGGCGCCATGGTGGCGCACCGCCTCCATGAAGAAGGCGCCGGACATCACCAGGGCCTCCTTGTTGGCCAGCAGGATCCGCTTGCCTGCACGCACGGCAGCCATGGTGGGTGCCAGACCCGCCGCACCGACGATAGACGCCATCACGCTGTGGGCGTCAGGGTGAGCGGCCACTTCGCACAGGGCAGCCTGACCACAGAGCACCTGAGTGGCACAGCCGTGGGTCTTGAGTCGACCGGCCAGATCGCTGGCGGCCTTCTCATCCACCATGACGGCGAAACGGGGGGAGAATTCGAGACAATCCCGCACCATGGCGTCCACGCTGCGAGCCGCGGTCAGCGCCAGCACCTGCCAGCGTCCCGGATTCTGCCGCAGCACCTTGAGGGTGCTCTGACCGATGGAGCCTGAGGCCCCCAGAATGACCAGATTGCGCATCAGAACTCCTGACCGAGTAGCAGATAGCTGAGCAGGAAGACGGGCAGGGCCGCCGTCAGGCTGTCGATGCGATCGAGGATGCCGCCGTGGCCCGGCAGTAGGGTACCGGAATCCTTGATGCCGGCCTCCCGCTTGAACATGCTTTCGGCCAAATCACCGAGTACGGACGCCAGCACCGCCAGCAGGGAGCAGAGCAGCACGACCCCCATCTTGGCCGGCACGAAGCCCATGAACCAAGTCACGCCTATGGCCAGCACGCTGGCGGTAAAGAGGCCGCCCAGCATGCCCTCTATGGTTTTACCCGGGCTGACGGCCGGGGCCAGCTTGTGCTTGCCGAACGCCTTGCCGAAAAAATACGCGCCAGAATCTGCCGCCCAGACCAGGCCCATCACGAACAGCAGGATCCAGGCCCCCATCATGGGGTCGTGATAGAAGTTGTACCCACGGATGGCCACCAGTGACCAGAAGAAGGGCACCAGGGTCACCAGACCGAACAGGGACTTGAGCCAGACGGACTCTTTCCACAACCTGGCGCTTCTGGGGTAACGCAGCACCAGCAGCAGTCCGAGTAGCCACCAGCTGATGGCGGTCCAGAGCACGCCCATCACCAGCGGATGCAGCTGAGGGATCCAGAGTTGCTCTACCGGCACCCAGAACAGGCTGGCACCGAGCAACAGGCAAAACACCAGCGGCAACCATTGTTGCGGCTGGGCAGAGACGAAGGCGCTCCACTCACGGCTGGCCAGCAGAAAGACCAGGGCAGCGAGCAGGGCAAAGAATTTCAATGGCAGGAAAAACAGTGCCCCCAACACCAGGGGTACTAACAGTAATGCGGTAATAATTCGTTGTTTTAGCAAAAGAAACCTCTCTCTTGGGAGCGGGGTTTAGCCGGTCTGTTGCGCGGCGATCAATTCCCGTATCTGTTCACCCGTACACCCGAAGCGACGCTCGCGAGAAACGAAGGAGGCAACTGCCCCGCTGAACTCGGCCTCGTCAAAGTCGGGCCACAAGACCGGGGTAAAATAGAGCTCGGCATAAGCAAGCTGCCATAACACAAAATTGCTGATGCGATGATCGCCACCGGTGCGGATCAGCAGATCCACCGGAGGCAGGTCGGCCATACAGACCTGACGTGCCAGTGCCTCCTCATCGACCGCCTCTGCATCCAGCTCGCCCGCGGCCACGGCGCGAGCCAGCTTGCGGGCAGCCTGGGCTATGTCCCACTGACCGCCATAGTTGGCGGCAATATTGAGGGTCAATCCCTGGTTGCCAGCGGTCAGTGCCTCGGCCTTGGCGATCTTGGCCTGAAGCCGTTCACTGAAACGGGCGGTATCGCCTATCACCTTGAGCCGGATGCCATTGCTGTGCAACTTGTTCACCTCGCGGCCAAGCACCGTCATGAACAGCTCCATCAGGGCATTGACCTCCCCTTCCGGGCGGCGCCAGTTCTCACTGGAGAACGCGAACAGGGTCAGCGCCTCCATCTTGGCACGGGCGGCAAAGGCCACGGCCTCACGCACGGATTTCACGCCCGCCTTGTGGCCAGAGACCCGCATCTTGCCACGGTTCTGAGCCCAGCGACCATTGCCATCCATGATGATGGCGACGTGACGAGGTAAGGACGAGCTGGCGCTATCGCCTAGCGCTGCCAAAAGCGACATTCATTTCTCCCACAAAGACAAAAGCGCCGTGCAGGGGCACTACACGGCGCTCGTAATATACCTGTCAGAGGCTTAGATTTCCATTAGCTCCTTTTCCTTCGCGGCCAGGGCTTCATCCACCAGCTTGACGAAGGCGTCGGTCAGTTTCTGGATCTCTTCCTGGGCACGACGATCGTCGTCCTCGGAGATCTCCTTGTCCTTCAGCAGTGCCTTCAGGTCGGCGTTGGCATCGCGACGGATGTTGCGCACGGCAACCCGGGCACCTTCGGCCTCGGCACGGACGATCTTGGTCAGATCACGGCGACGCTCTTCGGTCAGCGGGGGCAGCGGCACACGCAGGGTCTGGCCATTGCTGGACGGGTTCAGGCCCAGATCGGAGGTCAGGATGGCTTTTTCCACCGCCTGGATCATGGAGCGATCGAAGATGGAGATGGACAGGGTGCGGGCATCTTCTGCCACTACGTTAGCCAACTGTTTCAGAGGAGTGGCGGCACCGTAATACTCCACCTGGATACCGTCGAGCAGGCTCGGGTGAGCACGGCCGGTACGGATCTTGGACATCTGGGTCTTGAGCGAGTCTACGCTCTTGGCCATGCGGTCCTTGGCGTCGTTTTTAATCTCGTTGATCACAGTGTTTTCCTTTTGGCGAACGAGCCGACATGCGGCCCGTATCTATCTTGTTTACTGGCGTAATGGACAAGCGCGCCAGGCGGCTCAGGCTTGTCTCACTTGCTGACGTGGTGGATCAGGGTACCTTCCGGCTCACCCATGATGACCCGACGCAAGGCGCCTGGTTTGTTCATGTTGAACACCCGGATCGGCAGATCGTGGTCGCGGGCCAGGGTAAAAGCAGCAAGATCCATCACTTTGAGTTCTTTTTCAAGGACTTCATCATAACTCAGTTCTTGATAGAGCACTGCATCCGGGTTCTTGACAGGATCATCGGTGAACACACCATCGACCTTGGTCGCCTTGAGCACCACGTCGGCTTCGATCTCGATGCCGCGCAGGCAGGCTGCGGAGTCGGTGGTGAAGAAGGGGTTGCCGGTACCGGCGGAGAAGATCACCACCTTGCCGGCACGCAGCTGGCTGATGGCCTCGGCCCAGCTGTAAGAATCGCAGACACCCTGCAGAGAGATGGCAGACATCAGACGGGCATTCACATAAGCACGATGCAGGGCATCACGCATGGCCAAGCCGTTCATGACGGTCGCCAGCATGCCCATGTGGTCACCCACCACGCGGTTCATGCCCGCCTTGGCAAGACCGGCGCCACGGAACAGGTTGCCGCCGCCGATGACCAGACCGACCTGAACACCCAGCTCAACCAGCTCTTTGATCTCTTGGGCCATCCGCTCCAGCACCGCCGGATCAATGCCAAAACCCTCGGATCCTTGCAGGGCTTCACCACTCAACTTCAGAAGAACACGTCTGTATGCAGGCTTGGGATTGGTACTCATGTCACTGATTCCTGGTCATATAAAGACCGCGACATAAGTCGCGGTCTGGGGAAACGGAAAAACCGGTTCGATTAGGCCTTCTGAGCGGCCGCGATCTGGGCTGCAACTTCAGCCGCGAAATCGGTCTCTTGCTTCTCGATGCCTTCGCCCACTTCGAAACGGGTGAAGGAGACAACGTCAGCGCCTTCTTTCTTCAGCAGCTCGGCAACGGTCATGGAAGGATCTTTCACGAAGGGTTGACCAGTCAGGGAAACCTCACCGGTGAACTTCTTCATGCGGCCTTCAACCATCTTCTCGGCGATGTCTTTCGGCTTGCCGGAGTTGATGGCGATGTCGATCTGGATTTCGCGCTCTTTGGCAACGACTTCGGCAGACACGTCTTCAGGCTTGACGAACTGCGGGCTGTTGGCAGCAACGTGCATGGCCAGATCTTTGGCCAAGTCGGCAGTACCGCCGGTCAGCTTGGTGATAACACCGATACGGGAACCGTGTACGTAGGTACCCAGGTTGTCACCTTCAACCAGCATCACGCGACGCAGGTTCATGTTCTCACCGATCTTGGCGATCAGGTTGGTGATGGTCAGCTCAACGGACTCACCGTTACCGAAATCGGCGGCCTTCAGGGCGTCGATGTCAGCAATTTTCTGGGTCGCGGCGATGTCGGCAATCTTCTGGCCCATGGCCATGAAGCTGGCATCTTTGGCAACGAAGTCGGTTTCGCTGTTCAGCTCGATCATGGCGGCAATGTTGCCTTCGGTACGGGCGAAGATCACGCCTTCAGCGGCGATACGGCCCGCTTTCTTGGCGGCCTTGGCCTGACCGGATTTGCGCATGTTCTCGATTGCCAGCTCGATGTCACCAGCGGCTTCTTCCAGTGCTTTTTTGCAATCCATCATGCCAGCGGCGGTGCGCTCGCGCAGTTCTTTTACCAGGGCGGCAGTAACGTTAGCCATGTCCAGTATCCTCGGTCTTGAATTGACAAGAAACAGGGGCCACAAGGGCCCCTGCTAACCAATTACATCAGCTTGGTTAATAAGGGCTTTACAGTCCTTATCAATTACTCAGCTTCAACGAAGCCATCTTGTTCGGCTTGAACAACGATGTCCTGAGCGCGAGCTTCCAGTACGGTGTCAGCAGCAGCATTCAGGTACAGCTGTACGGCACGGATAGCATCGTCGTTACCCGGGATGACATAGTCAACGCCGTCCGGGTTGGAGTTGGTATCAACGATGGAAACTACCGGGATACCCAGGTTATTGGCTTCTTTGATAGCGATGTGCTCGTGGTCGGCATCGACAACGAACAGAACGTCAGGCAGGCCGCCCATGTTCTTGATACCACCCAGGCTCTTCTCCAGCTTGTCCATTTCACGAGTACGCATCAGCGCCTCTTTCTTGGTCAGCTTGTCGAAGGTACCGTCTTGGCTCTGGGTTTCCAGATCTTTCAGGCGCTTGATGGACTGACGAACGGTTTTCCAGTTGGTCAGCATGCCGCCCAGCCAGCGGTGGTTAACATAGAACTGGTCGCAACGCTCAGCGGCTTCTTTTACGGCTTCAGACGCGGCACGCTTGGTACCAACAAACAGGACCTTGCCCTTCTTGGCAGCTACGGAGCTGATGAAGTTCATGGCATCGTCAAACATCGGAACGGTTTTTTCCAAGTTGATGATGTGAACCTTGCTGCGGGCGCCGAAGATGTAGGACTTCATTTTCGGGTTCCAGTAACGAGTCTGGTGACCGAAGTGAACGCCGGCTTGCAGCATGTCGCGCATAGAAACTTTAGCCATTTTATACCTCTGTATTGGGGTTAGGCCTCCACACATCCCATGTAACCGACCCCAAAGGGGCACCCCGGTACAGGTGTCGATGTGTGTGTGTTATTGAGTAAGGGTGATGGAAAGGGACACAAGTTCCCCATTCCGGCGCGCTTTATACCATAACTTTGGTCAGGACACCACCGGATGGACCGCTAAAAATGGATCCCGGTAGGTGCTGCGACCGCTGGATGACGTTGCGATGACGATCACACTGGAAGTAAACGGGGGTTGGGGATAAAATTTTGCCCTGATTGCAAACGCATCTATTTTTCATTACCTGATTGTTGGGCATCGGCAGGATGCGCAGTCGGGCCCCAAGAGAGATCCCATGTCCATTAAAATCAAGACACCGGAAGAGATTGAAAAGATGCGCATCGCCGGCCAGCTGGCCGCCGATGTGCTGGTCATGATCGCCCCGCACGTCAAGGCTGGCGTCACCACAGACGAGCTGAACACCCTGTGCCACAACCATATCGTCGAGGTGCAGCAAGCCATTCCCGCCCCGCTCAACTATCACGGCTTCCCCAAGTCCATCTGCACCTCGGTCAATGATGTGATCTGCCACGGTATCCCCAATCACAAGAAGCTGCGGGAAGGGGACATCATCAACCTGGACATCACCGTCATCAAGGATGGCTACCACGGCGACACCTCCGCCATGTTCATCGTGGGCCAGACCACACCCCTGCGTCGCCAGCTGTGCAAGGTGGCCCAGGAGAGCCTGTACGCCGCCATCCAGCGCGTGCGTCCCGGCATGTGCATCACCGAAATTGGTGCCGTGATCCAGCCCATCGTCGAGCAGGCCGGTTTCTCCGTGGTACGTGACTACTGCGGACACGGCATCGGGGCCGAGTTCCACGAAGAGCCGCAGATCCTGCACTACCGCAACGGCGGCAAGCTGGAGCTGAAACCGGGCATGTGCTTCACCATCGAGCCCATGGTCAACAGCAAAAAGTATCACTGCAAGGTCAATCCCAAGGATGGCTGGACTGTTACCACCAAGGACGGCGGCGACTCCGCCCAGTGGGAACACACCCTGCTGGTCACCGAGGATGGCTGCGAGGTACTCACCCTGCGCCCCGATGACACTATCGACCGCGTCATCAAACACAGCTAACATCGAACCCCGGCCCTGACCTCAACAGCGCCGGGGTTTTTACTGCCCGTTCCAGCCGTTTGCCTGCTACTTGTGTGTGAGATGCCATGGATGCCAGTCTGCTTTCCCCCCACCTGTTACCCGATGACCAGCTCACCCGTGACAACTGCAAGGAGTATCTGAGCCGATTCCTTGTCTGGCTGCACGAGCGCTTCGATGCCGGTGACAACATCATCGAACTGGTGGCCACCCGCTCAGAGTACATGGACGCGCTGCTGACGAGGCTCTGGCACAAGTTCGGCTTCGACAAGACCAGCCTGACCCTGATCGCGGTGGGCGGCTATGGCCGCGGCGAACTGCACCCCCACTCCGACATCGACCTGCTGATCCTCTACGAAGGGGACGAGCTGGACGAGGTGCTGGGGCTGCGCATCGGCGAGTTCATCGCCTTGCTGTGGGATCTCAAGCTGGAGGTCGGGCAATCGGTGCGCAACGTGAGCGAGTGCATCGAGCAAGGGCGCGGCGATATCACGGTGGCCACCAACCTTATCGAGGCGCGCTACATCACCGGGCGCATGGCGGGGTTCGAGCAGTTGCAGGCCGCCACCCAGCCCCAGCACTTCTGGCCGAGCGAGGCCTTCTTTCGCGCCAAGCGCGAGGAGCAGAGCTTGCGCCACCAGCAGTTTCTCGGCACCGCCTACAAGTTGGAGCCGGATCTCAAGAACAATCCCGGCGGACTTCGCGACATCCAGACCCTGGCCTGGGTCGCCCGCCGTCACTTCGGGGCCACCACCCTGTTCGAGATGACCAGCCACGGTTTTCTCAACCGGGCCGAGTATCGCGAACTGCTCGACTGCCAGAACTTCCTGTGGAAGGTGCGCTTCGCCCTGCACATGGCCATCAACAAGGGGGACAACCGCCTCTTGTTCGATCGCCAGCGCACCGTGGCCCAGATGCTGGGCTTTGAGGGGGAAGGCAACGGCCCGGTCGAGCAGATGATGAAACGCTTCTATCAGACGGTACGGCGGGTGGCCGAGCTCAACGAGATGCTGCTGCAGTTGTTTGACGAGGCGATCCTTGGCAACACCGCCATGGATGTGCGCCGCATCAGCGACGAGTTCCAGCTCCGTGGTCGCCTCATCGATGCGGTGGACTCCGAGCTGTTTGGCCGCGACCCCGCCGCCATACTGCGGCTCTTCTACCAGATAGCCCAGCACCCGGACATCGCCGGCATCCACTCCGCCACCCTGCGCCAGCTGCGGGAGGCCAGACGCACCCTGAGTTGCTGGCTACAGGACCTGCCGGAGTGCCGTCGCCTGTTCATGGCGCTGCTGCGCCACCCCAACGGCATCGGCCAGCCCCTCACCCTGATGCACAAGTACGGGATCCTCGCGGCCTATCTGCCCCAGTGGAACCTCATCGTCGGCCAGATGCAGTTCGACATGTTTCACGCCTACACGGTGGACGAGCACACCCATCGCCTGCTCCAGAACATCCATCGTTTCCCCAATACAGCCAGCCGCCAGACCCACCCGCTCTGCCACGAGGTGTTCACCCAGTTGCGCAAGCCCGAGCTGCTCAGCATCGCCGCCCTGTTCCACGACATCGCCAAGGGACGGCGGGGGGATCACTCGGAGCTCGGCGCCGTCGATGCGCTGGAGTTCTGCCAGTTGCACGGGCTGGATCGCTACGAGAGCCGCCTGGTGGCATGGCTGGTGCGCCACCATCTGCTGATGTCGGTCACCGCCCAGCGCCGCGACATCTACGATCCCGAAGTGGTCACCGACTTTGCTCACAAGGTGCGCGACGAACTGCACCTGGATCTGCTCTATTGCCTGACCGTGGCCGATATCTGCGCCACCAACGACACCCTGTGGAACGACTGGAAGGGCACCCTGCTGCGGGAGCTCTACTTCGCCACCCAGAAGGCGCTGCGCCAGGGGTTGGAAAACCCGCCGGATATGCGCCTCAAGATCCGCGAGAACCAGCGTCAGGCCAGACAGATTCTGGCCCAGCGAGAGGTGCCAGAGGAGGCCGTCAACGCCCTCTGGAACGACTTCAAGGCCGACTATTTCCTGCGCCACAGCCCGGAGCAGATCGCCTGGCATTGCCGCAAGATCATCGCGCACGGCGACAATCCGGCCCCCCTGGTGCTGATCGGCAAGCACCCCATCCGGGGTGGCAGCGAGGTGTTCATCTATTGCCGCGACACCCCGAATCTGTTCGCCACCGTGGCCTCGGCGCTGGATCAAAAGAACCTCAATATCCACGACGCCCAGATCATGAATTCGCGCAGCGACTATGTGCTGGATACCTTCATCGTGCTCGAACCCAATGGCGAACCCATCAGCCCCAACCGCACCGCCACCATCAAGAAAGCGCTGGAGAAGGCGCTGCAGGAGCCGGGCAAGCTGGTGCTGCGCAACAAGCCCCTGTCACGGCGCCACCGCCAGTTCAGCGTGCCAACCCGAGTGGTCTTCTTGCCCCACAAGGGGGAGGGTCGCCACACACTGCTGGAGCTGACCGCCCTGGATACCCCGGGTCTGCTGGCCCGCATTGGTGCCGTCTTCCAGCAGTGCGGCATCGAATTGCATGCCGCCAAGATCACCACCATAGGCGAGCGGGTGGAAGACTTCTTCAGCCTCACCACCCTGGCGGGCGAGCCGCTGAATCAGGCCGAGCAGCAGGCGCTGGAGGAGCGGCTGGTCAATCAGCTCAACCCGCAGGAGCAGGGGGACGAGGAGGGGCGATAATACTCTGGAAAGGCTTCACAAGACGCCGTTTATCGTTCTGATTTATCAATCAGAACAAGTGGTTGGGCCACTTAAGTATAATAAATCGCCTTTCTTTTGAAGAAATCGGCCAGAGCCCTTAAAAACGATTGGAAAAGTGTGATACAACAAACAGAATTTTTTAAAGGAAACCTGTCATGACCCAGTTGCAACAGACCATCGAAGCGGCCTTCGAGCGCCGTGATTCCATCACCCCCGGCTCCGTCGATGCCGCCACCAAGGCCGCCATCCTGGAGGCCATCGACTTGCTGGACTCCGGCAAGGCGCGGGTTGCCGAGAAGATTGCCGGTGAGTGGGTCGTCCACCAGTGGCTGAAGAAGGCCGTGCTGCTCTACTTCCGCATCAATGACAACGGCATCATCAAGGGCGACGACGCCCAGTACTACGACAAGGTTCCCCTCAAGTTCTCCGACTACAGCGCCGAGCAGTTCAAGGCGGCGGGCGTGCGTGTGGTGCCGCCGGCTACCGCTCGCAAGGGCTCCTTCATCGCCCCCAATACCGTGCTGATGCCCTCCTATGTCAACATCGGTGCCTTCGTCGATGAAGGCACCATGGTCGATACCTGGGCCACCGTGGGCTCCTGCGCCCAGATCGGCAAGAACGTGCACCTCTCCGGCGGCGTCGGCATAGGTGGCGTACTGGAGCCGCTGCAGGCCAACCCGACCATCATCGAGGACAACTGCTTTATCGGTGCCCGTTCAGAAGTGGTTGAAGGGGTGATCGTCGAGGAAGGTTCCGTCATCTCCATGGGCGTCTTCATCGGCCAGTCCACTCGCATCTATGACCGCGAAACCGGCGAAATCCACTATGGTCGCGTGCCAGCCGGTTCAGTGGTGGTCTCCGGCTCCCTGCCCTCCAAGTGCGGCAAGTACAGTCTGTATGCCGCCGTCATTGTCAAAAAGGTGGATGCCAAGACCCGTGCCAAGGTCGGCATCAACGCCCTGCTGCGTTCCATCGACGAGTGATCGACCAGCCATCATGGTAAAAGGGGCCTTTTGGGCCCCTTTTGATTTTGGCGCACCTGTCACAGGCAAGCCATGGTGACTCGGTTAAGATAGATGGGTCAGGATCGTTTCAAACCGAGGAAGCCCGATGTACGAGAATCTGAAGAGCCTGGGGATCCAGGAACCCACCTCAGTGGACAGCTATACCCTGCGCCAGGAAGCCAACCACGACATCCTCAAGATCTATTTCAAGAAGCAGAAGGGGGAGTTCTTCGCCAAGAGCGTCAAATTCAAGTATCCCCGTCAGCGCAAGACCATGCTGATAGACTCGGGCACCCATGAGTACAAGGATGTCACCGAGATCAACGCCAACCTCAAGTACGTGGTGGATGAGCTGGATAACCTGACCCAGGGCGTACACGTCGAGATCGATCAGGACATCAAGCAGAAAATCCTGCGTGACCTGCGCCATCTGGAAAAAGTGGTGCAGAACAAGATAAGCGAGATAGAGCGGGACCTGGAAAAACTCTAGGCAGTTTCCCCCCCAGCACAAGGCGCCATCAGGCGCCTTTTTTAATGCCGGTCCACAGGGAGATACCAACGCACTCCCCCCGGATCTGCTCGGCCCCGCCCAGCGGGCTGACACGCGCCCAGCAAAAAGGGAGGCTTGCGCCTCCCTTTTCAAGAACTCTGATATTCAGGCAACAGGATTAGTTGCTCTTCATCCAGATGTCCATGTCGGTTTTCAGGTTGTCGGACTTGGTACCGAAGATGGCCTGTACACCGGAGCCAGCAACCACCACACCGGCGGCGCCCAGCTTCTTCAGACCAGCCTGGTCAACCTTGGCCACGTCCTTCACGCCGACACGCAGACGGGTGATGCAGGCATCCAGGGAGGCGATGTTCTCTTTACCACCGAAGGCAGACACCAGGGCAGCAGACATCTCGTCTTTGCTTTGACCAACGGTCTCTTCGGCAGCTTCGTCTTCGCGACCCGGGGTTTTCAGGTTCATGGCACGGATCACCACGGTAAAGACCACGTAGTAGATGACGGCGTAGACCAGACCCAGACCGACCAGCAGCAGCATGTTGTCGGCACGGGGTGATTGCACCACGAAGTCGATGAAGCCGTTGGAGAAGGTGTGACCGTGCACGACACCCAGCATGTTGGTCAGGACGTAAGCCAGACCGGCCAGCAGCGCGTGAATCGCATACAGCACAGGCGCCACGAACAGGAAGGAGAATTCGATAGGTTCGGTGATACCGGTCAGGAAGGAGGTCAGGGCAGCGGAGGCCATGATACCAACAATCTTGGCGCGGTTTTCCGGCTTGGCAGCGTGAGCGATGGCAAACGCAGCAGCAGGCAGACCGAACATCTTGAACAGGTAACCACCGGCCAGTTGACCGAAGCCGTTACCGGCAGCACGGGAAGCGTCATCAGCAGTCAGGAAGCAGGTCATGATACCGTGTACGGTTTCGCCAGCGGCGTTGACACAGGTACCCGCCTGATAGAAGAAGGGGACGTTCCAGATGTGGTGCAGACCGAACGGGATCAGGGAGCGCTCAACCACGCCGTAGATACCGAAGGCCAGTACCGGGTTCTGGTTGGCAGCCCAGTCGGAGAAGGCACCGATGGCACCACCGATCGGCGGCCAGATGAAGGAGAGCACAACACCCAGGCCGATGGAGACGAAGCCGGTGATGATGGGCACGGCACGCTTACCGGCGAAGAAGCCAAGGTACTCGGGCAGCTGGATCTTGTAGAAGCGGTTGAACGCCCAGGCAGCGACACCACCGGCGAGGATACCCCCCAGCACACCGGTATCGATGCTCTCGACCCCCATCACAGGTGCCATGACCTTCAGGGTCGCGACCATGATACCGTAGCCGACGATGGCAGACAGACCGGATACGCCGTCGTTATTGGTAAAGCCGAGTGCCACGCCGACGGCGAACAGCAGCGCCATCTGGCCAAACACTGAACCACCGGCCTGCTCCATCAGCTGGGAGACAATTTCCGGCAACCAGCTGAAGTGAGCGGCGCCCACCCCCAGCAGAATACCTGCAACGGGCAAGACCGATACGGGCAGCATCAGCGCCTTACCGACCTTTTGCAGATTAGAGAAAGCATTTTTTAACATGTGTGCGCTCCTGAATGGATTTTTTCCGACAACGACTCAGTGCAGTTTATTGATGACGGTGTACTTCATCCATGGCTGCATCGAATGCGTTTTCCGGGGTGTTTATTTTGACCTACAGAATATAACCCAGCAGGGTCTGAAATACCTCCATCGAGGCCAAGGGAATAATAAATTTGGAGGAGAGATCACAAGATAATAAATAAGCAGGAAGGGGGCTATCTTGAATATTATTTCGTATTGTTATAGATTTTCCGCAAAAAGAAAAAAAACACTTCACAATAATTCAAAAGAAAACCAATAAATACCCAAGGAAACTAATTGTAACAATGTGTAACTCATTGCAGCTTTATATTATCCAGTCTACCGATTAAAAAGGCCTCCAACAAGGGAGGCCTGCAATAAATATTACGTTGAATAAATCCGCTTATTCAGTTCTTTTGTGAACGTTTAATCGCATCAATAAAGACGGATTTCGCCTTGGTTGAACCTGCACGCTCGGCTTCATTCACCAGCTGCATCGCCTTGTCGATATCCCCGGCCTTGACCGCCTTCTCGATCTGGCTGCTGTAGAAGGTCTCTGTTTCGCTCAACATCGCGGGGGCAGGTGTACTGGGGGTTGCTGCCACCGCAGCAGTGGTCGCCGCCACGGCCGTCGTAGCCGGTTTGGCCTGACTCATCGCCACCTTGTCCGAATATTCGGGCTTGAACACGGCTTCCAGGCCTTGCCCCTTGGCCATGTCAACGACCTTTATTTGTAGCAGACCCCAAGGAGAATGGGGGATCACGGGATCCTTGATATCCGGCTCAACTGTTCCATTGGCACGGGCGAAGGCCTTGGCAGGATGCAGTATGGTGGTGCTGCCGGACAGCTCGTCGGCCGGGGCGTAGACCACCATGTAGGTTTCGGTCGCCGGGTTGCCCGGCATGCTGCGATCCACGAACACCTTGCCTTCAATCCTGTCATTGTCGAGCAGGTGGGCGGGTTGATACGTGAAGACAGATTCACCCAGCACACGGGTTACCTTGAACTGGGCATCCAGCATGACTACCTTGGGTACGAGCACCGTCTTGCTCACCTGAGAGGCCAGGGTGATGGCCAGGTTGCCGGTATTGACCGGAAGGCGATAGGCCGCGAGATAGCTCATCCCCTCGTCAAATTGATAACTGGGCTGCTTGCCATCGATGGTCAGCAGCGTCTCACCTTCCGGCAAGGAAACATAATTGAATTCGTTGAACCCTGCGCAGCAACTGGTGGCCTGGGAGAGCGCCTGCTTGGCCTGGTCGGCATTACTCAGGATGGAGGCGTGTTCCTGTACGGGCACCACCATGCTACCGGAACAACCGGCCAACAGCGCGGTAACCACGGCCGCGATAGACATCTTTACCAGTTTCATTCTTCTTATCTCCATAACCCGGTTGCCAAATCCTGCTAAACAAAACTGCCCCCATAAGGGGGCAGTGACTAACTTAACTGAAGATATTGCTTACCACCAGGCTTCTGCTTGTACGCCAACCTGATAGGTGTCTTTGGAGGTGTTGCCTTCGAACACTTCTTTGTCTTCATCATTCGCCAGATAGGAGGCGAACACGCGGATCTCCGGACGGGCCCAGAAGCTGGAGCCAGCGGACCAGGCCTGAGCCAGGGTCAGCTTGTAGCCAGCATCCTTGTCATCGGCAGCGCCATTGTTGTAGCTGGTCTTGTCCTTGAAGTAACCGCCTTCGAAGATGGTCTTGTTGAAGTCATCCCACTTGTACATCGGACGAACAACGACGGACATGGTTTCGGTCTTGTCGTTGGTATCCCACATCTCGTTGCCTACCCCGTAGACCAGCTGGTGACCCATCTCCCAGGAGTTGCCCATCGGGATGACGCCCCAGTTGATGAAGCGGTAGCCATCGGCACCGTCTTTGGCCTCGGCACCGTACCAGGAGCCATCACCGTAGTAGGCCATGGTCTTGGAGTAGCCTTCGGTGCCGTACTGCAGCACTGTTTTGTTGAAGCCGCCCAGCACACCCTGGGTCAGTTCGGCGGTCAACATGACACCGTTCTTCATGTTGTCGTTTTTCAGTTCTTTCTGTGCGTCGGTCTCGTTGACCAGGGCATACATGGCGCCCACTTCCAGGGAGCCGTCTTGCCACAGCGGGATACCGGCATAACGCGCGTCCAGGGTGTTGACGTTCAGATCTTCATTCTTCTGATAAACCGGGTTGGCGACAGTACCAGTGTTGGTGTACTGACCGAACACATCGGCCGCGCTGCGGTCGTTGCGGATCCAGGCGAGGGAGACCTTGCCAGGACCAGCTTGGATACCTTCGATACCGGCACCGGCACCGGAGATGTTCCAGTAGTAGAAGTCAGAGATGTGGATGTCATGACGTTGGTAGAAACGCTTACCAGCCCAGAGGGTGGCTTCCGGCGCGAAGCCCAGCAGACCCTTGGCTTGAACGTTGAACTGACGCAGCGCGAAGTCGGAGTCGCCGTTGCACTGTTTGGCGTCGAAGTTGCAGACGGTACCGGTGCCTTCCCAGTCATTGGAACCGTTGGAGGTCATGGCAAACATGGAGTCTACATAGAAAGTCTTGCCATCTTTGTTGAAGACTTCCTGACCCAGTTGCACTTCGCCGTAGGTATCATTTTCGTTACCCAGACGGCCAACCTTGTTGACGTTGTATTTAACCATGTCCCCGTCACCGGAAACACCAACACCTGAACGGAAGTAGCCGTGGAAATCAACGGCGAAGGCGGCTTGGGAAGCCAGGGCAGCGGTTACTGCTGCTGCAATCGGGAGCCACTTTGCTTTCATTTTCATTTTCCTTATTCCCGCTGGGAGTGTGATCCTGATATTCAAGTTCTTATCACTGAAAAACGTTTCAGCGATAACCGGGGTCGATTATATGTAGCCAATTTCGCGACAAACATGAGCTGATTCACAAAACGGTGACAAATCGCGCGCCCCCATCATGGAGGACGAACACCGACATCAAAAAGGCACAACCAAGCAATAAAAAACCCAAAAAACACAAAAAAAAGCAAAACAACACCAAAGAAAGCGCTTTCAAATATTAATTTGCGATGAAGATTAAGTATTTTATCGATCGAATAGTGACGAAAACATGATTGAAATCGCTTTCAGTGCGGAACTTTTAATTTTCTGACGTGTCGCCGTTCTGATGAATATGGGGATGAGAAATCCGATCTGGCGAGGGAAAAATAACCTGACAAAGTGCGGGATATATTTCAAAGAAGGTTAAGTGAGTCCCAAAATAACACGCCCCCGTCAGCAAGCTCACGGGGGCGAAATTTAAAATACGCTGACAATCCGGTTACAGCTTATTTTCCCAGGTTTTCAACCAGGCCAGCGCCGCGACTTCCGGTTCATCCTCCACCGTTGCGTCTATCTCCAGGCGCGGCACCAGCGCGTCGGCAGCCAACTCCTGCAACAGTTCATCGAGCCTGCGCCCAGCCCCGCAGAAATGTTCATAACTGCTATCCCCCATGGCAATGAGGGCATAACGCCATCCCTTCATATAAGGAGCGCGATCGGCCAGGGCCGTGGCGAAGGGTTGCAGATTGGGAGGAATATCCCCCTGCCCCGTGGTAGCGCTGACGATCAGCAAGAAGCGGGACGCATCTATGTCAGTCAACTCTGCTTCGTCGAAGAGCTGGCAGACATGCCCCTGGGCTTGCAGGTGATCCCGCAGTGTCTCGGCCACCAGCATGGCCGAGCCATAGACGCTACCGACCAGGATATCGATGTCGGCCATCAGCGACTCCTCGAACGAAGGATAAGTCCCGGCTCTGGCACCCTGTCCGGAGTCTTGGCCCCGGACAGGGTCTGGGTACTCGGGGTTGCTAGCGGGGTATCTCGTTGAGCCATAAGTGGTTCCTCTGACGAACGTGGCCTACAGCATGCCACAGCCCGGTCAGAGGCCACAAATGATGACGGGTATCAGGCGCCGTAGTCGCTCTCGCTGGCGGGCCACCCCAGCCTGGCGAACAGGCCCAGTACCTCTGGACCAAGTGGCGCCTGGATCCGCATCGGCACCTTGAGCACAGGGTGTTCGAAGCTCAAGCGGTGGGCGACCAGCAGCAGCCGCTCGCAACCATAGTGCTCGCGAAAGAAGCGATTATGCCGGCCATCACCATGGGTGGTGTCACCGACGATGGGGTGGAACAGGTGATCCAGATGACGACGCAGCTGATGCTTGCGACCCGTCTTTGGGAAGAGCCGAACCAGGCTATAGCGACTGGTGGGATGCTTCTTGGAGACGGCATGGGGCAGCTCGACCTGGTGCAGGCGACGAAACGCCGTCACCGCCTCCTGGGCGGGGCGATCGGGGTCGCTCATGGCGTCGGCTATCTTGTCCAGCTGCTCCTTGAGGGGATAGTCGATCAGCCCCTGTTCGGGGGCCCAGCCCCGCACCAGGGCCAGGTACTCCTTGTGCACCCGACGGGCGGCAAACGCCTCGGTCAGAGTCCGGGCCACCGCGGGATCCAGCGCAAACAGCAACACCCCGGAGGTGGGCCTGTCGAGCCGGTGCACAGGGTAGACATGACGCCCACCGATGAGATCCCGGGTCATCTGCATGGCGAAACGGGTCTCGGCCTTGTCGAGCCAGCTGCGATGCACCAGCAGGCCCGACGGCTTGTTGACCGCCACCAGCCAGTCATCCTGATAGAGCAGGGTCAGCTTCATGCCACCACCCGGGTATCGCCAATGAAGTACGCCGCGGCCAGTGGCTGGGCAGGCAGGGGATTGATCATTGCTCCACCACTTTTCCGGTCAGCAGCAGATCGAAACGACCGATGAGGCGCAGCAGTCCGGCCACCTCGGCCAGCTCGTCCTTGTAGGCTTCGCTCGCCATGGGATAGAGGGATACGCTGGTGGGCAGCGGGGCCTGCAGCAGCACTAGCTGCTCCATGCGCGGGATCAGCACGAACTGCAACCATTGATCGAAGCTCAGGGTATCGACGCAAAACGGCAGCTCGCTCGCCAGCGCCTCAGCCCCCGGATGCTCGGCTTGCCAGCGTTCGAGGCGTTGCAACTCGGCGGTGAGTTCACCCAGCAGACCGGCGACCAGCAAATATTGATTCATCTCGTCCTCTTCCTCGTCTCGACGGTCATCCCGCTG
Organism: Aeromonas media; assembly: GCF_000819985.1. Taxonomy (GTDB): domain Bacteria; phylum Pseudomonadota; class Gammaproteobacteria; order Enterobacterales; family Aeromonadaceae; genus Aeromonas; species Aeromonas media. The sequence goes on from NZ_CDBZ01000132.1 coordinate 90,066, forward strand.
CCAGAGGGCAGGGATCCCGTCTTCTTCAAACACGCATGCCAAAAAGGGGCGCTACTATACACCGCCCCCGGGGTGGCTGCCATGCTGCCATCACTTTCATGGCCCGCACCTGCACCACTGGCTATCTGATGCAGCCTCCTTATAATCGCCCGCATCACATTCAGCCGGATGCCTTCATGTCTGCCATCAATACCCTGACCGAATTTCTGACCCAGGCCGAGACCCAGTTCCAGCTGTTCGACATGGGCCGCCAGGTGCGCCCGCTGGCGAGCGATCTCTTCGTTCGCATCGAACAGCAGCAGGAGCCCTACCCCTGGCCACTGCAACAGCATGCCTGGCTCGGTGTGCACTTCTTCCAGCCAGCCGAATCCAGGCACTACCTCTGGTTCCTCAAGTTTGCCCTCGACGAGCATGGTCTGCTCATCGCCAGCGGCCCCAAGCACTTCATGGATCAGGTGGTCGAGACCCTGGGCTACAAGCTCACCGGCGATCTGGACGAGGAGAAGGCGCAGCGACTGGCCGACAACCCCTACACCTTCCGACCGGCCGAGGCCAAGATGGCCAGCCTGCATGCCAAGCTGGCCCGCCAGCTGGAGCAGGCGCCTTCCGCCTACTACGAGGCCCTCTGCCACTACCTGGCGGCGCCGGGGGAAGAGGGGTGGCAGGCCCTGGGGTTGCAAGGCTTCGCCGATCTGGCGGAGCGGCTGCAGGATGAACGCAATCTGGCCCTGGTGTGCAAGGCGCTGCCAAGGCTCTCTCTGGAGCCGCTCTACGCCCTGTGCCAGAGTCTGGAAAATGCACCGTTGCCCCCGGCGCTGCAGGGTGCCCTGCTCGAGCGCATCGGCAAGGAGCAGGAGTGCGCCGACCCCAATGCCGAGACCCTGGCCTACCTGTGCCGGGCGCTGGCCTCCTGCAACGGCAACAGCCTGCGCACCAACAAGCTGCTGACCCTGCTGCACACCCGGCCGAGCCCGGCCCTGCTGCTCGCCATCGCAGGCCGTCTCTGGCCCGATCTGAAAAAACCCGATCTGCTCGGACTGTTTCTGGAGCAGCTCGCCCTGCAGCCCACCCAGTTCTTCAATCAGGTCTTTGCCGAGCTGGTGACACTACCCGCCCTGCGCAATGATATGCTGGCAAGACTGCGTGACCCCGAGCGCAGCGAGGCCCTCGGCCAGGCCATAGGCCGACTGTTCGCCTCGGTATAACCACTCTCGGTGCGGCCGTGCTTTCCCCAGGAAGCACGGCCCAGGCCATACATCACAGAAGGAACCCGCTGATGGGAGAAATGCTTGGAATCTTGCTGCTTGGCGTCGTCGGCTGGGCCTTCTGGCAACAACGCCGCCAGGCGGAGCTGGCCTGGCAATATATGCGGCGCTACTGCCAGCATCACGATCTGCAACTGCTGTCGCTGGCCCGCACCCATCGGGCTCTGGGGCACAAGCCCCTGCGCCTGCTGACCTATTACCAGTTCGAGTTTTCCAGCGACGGGGAGAGCCATTACCAGGGCCAGCTCTGCATGCAGGGCCTGCATGTCGCCGGGGTCGAGCTGCCGCCCCATCGCCTCCCCTCCTAGCCCATGGGGGCAAGGCCGTGGCGGCTGGCTATAATTCTCGACAATCGCCCTTCAAGGAGACACGAGATGGAATTGCTGACCCATGACATGCCTGCCCTCTTCGCCCAGCTGGGCCTGGCCAATGACGAGATAAGCCTGCACCGCTTCATCCGCGAGCACCCTCTGGACAACCAGACCCTGCTGCCAGAGGCCAGCTTCTGGAGCCCCTCCCAGGCCGCGTTCCTGCGTGACGCGCTCTGGAACGACTCCGACTGGTCCGAAGCCATCGATCAACTGGACGTGATGCTGCGCCAGGCAAACTGAGCCGGCCCGCGTCCCCCGCTTTCCCTAGGGCCGGGGTGTGAACTCTGTGCCCCCAATCACGTCTCACCCCCCTGGCTTCCCCACCTCAACAAACTAAGCCTCCCCCCTTAGCACCGCTTTCCTGATGGGCAGGCTTTGATTAAGCTCTGTGCCACCATCCGCAAGCAGCAAGACAGCAGCGCAGGAGCCAAGATGTCAGCCCAAGAGATCATCCAGATAGCCAACGAACTGAGTGCCAGGGGGATCACCCCCTCCACCGCCATGGTCAAGGCCCGCCTCAGTCACCCCGTGCCCATGGCCGAGCTGCTCAAGGTGTTGAGCCAGTGGAAGCAACAGCCCCAGTCGGCAGACCCGGCCCCGGCCAGCGCACCCGCCGTTGCCGCCCCGGCCCAGGCCGTCGATTTGCAACAGCTGGGCGAGCAGCTCAATCGCCTCGAGCAGAAGGTCGATCGCCTGACCGCCCTGCTGCTCAAACAGCAGCAGGATTGATGCCTCCCCATGTATATCCTCGAACTCAACTTTGAATGCTACCGTGACACCTCCCTCGGCGAGGCCGAGCCGGCTATCGTCAACTACCTCGACATGCTGCGCTACCAGGGGCAGATCCTGGGGAGGGAGTTTCCCACCAGCATGCAGGATGGCGGCTTTGTCACTCGGGTGGTCTGCCCGGAGCAGGACAGTCTTCACCCGGACAACCAGAGCGAGCAGGTCGCGCTGGCCGAACAGGGCCTGCACCAGGCGGGGCTGCTGGCCCCCAAGCCCCAGCTGCTCGGCATGGATCTGCTCTCCGACAGCACGGATCCTTGCAGCCAGGAGGGCGAGCGGCCGAGCTGGATGCTGCTCTACACCAGCTTTGTGCACACGTGCTCTCCCTTGCGCTGCGGCGATCATTTCGCCCCCATTCCGCTCTACCGCCTGCCTGCCATCGCCAACGGCGACCACAAGCAGATCATCAAGTGGCAGGAGGATTGGGAGGCCTGCGATCAGTTGCAGATGAACGGCTCCATTGCCGAGCACGCGGTGCTGCACGAGATCAGCGAGGTGGGCAGCCGCCTGCAGCGCCGGGGCAGCGACCTGGCCAGACGGCTGGAGGGGCTCTGCGGGATCCCGACTTACTACTATCTCTATCGGGTGGGCGGCCTGAGCGCGGCCGAGGAGAAAGCCCGCCCTTGTCCGAGCTGCGGCGGCGAGTGGGCACTGGCAGCGCCATTGCACGAGATCTTCGACTTCAAGTGCGATCCCTGCCGGTTGGTCTCCAACCTCTCCTGGGACTTCAAGGACTAGCTCCACCTGCGCTGTTCCCCCCATGAAAGAAGGGCCTTGCCAGATGGCAAGGCCCTTCTCTTTAATACTGGGCGAGCGAAAAACGGTCCGCTTACTGCGGCAAGGTTTCCAGCCGTGCGAGGAAGGCCGGCAGGGAGGGGGCCAGCACCAGACGGCGACCGGAATCCAGCCACTCCAGCCACACCTGGCCGCTCTCGTTATCGAGCGACACCAGCGTCATCTCGTTGCGGGTGGTGGCGATGAAGAGCGACGGCGTGCGTTTGAGTTTGCGCAGCATCAGCAGGTGGCCGATGAGGTTCTCCTTGAGCAGATCCAGATCGGCCTCGTTCCATGGCAGTATGAGTTCGATGCGCAGCCCCTTGTAGGAGCAGGGGAGCGGGCGGCTGAACCAGTGGCCAAACAGGGCAAGGGCGCTCGGGTGCAGGGTCAGCTCGAGGGCATCTGCCATGGCCGCAAAGTCGGCAGGCACAGGACGACGGTACGGACGCCAGGCCACCCGCCCCTCTCTGGGCTCATCCAGCTCGCAAGGGGAGCGCCAGTCGGCCTCCCACTCGCACAGAGGCAGCCCTCGCCTCGCCTCGCCATCGCGCTGCCAGCGTAAAAAGAACTGCTCCAGGGCAGACAAGACTTGATCCGACATCGATATTCCCCACAATAGCGGCCTCTGATCGCCGCAAGAACCTGACCGAAAAATCCGGGCATTGCACCATCAAACCCTTTATCAGACAAGCGTGAGCACACAAGCATGAGCAAACAAGAGAGATACGCAGGCGCCAGCGCGTTGCAGGGCCTGAGCCTGGGGCAGCAGTCTGCCTACATCAGCCAGTACACCCCGTCCCTGCTGCAACCCGTGCCACGCAGTCTGAATCGCGACGATCTCGGCCTTGGCGAAACGCTGCCCTTCCAGGGCTGTGACGTCTGGACCCTGTACGAACTCTCCTGGCTCAATGCCAAGGGCAAGCCCGTGGTTGCGCTCGGCGAAGTGGCCGTGCCCGCCACCAGCCCTAACCTCATCGAATCCAAGTCGTTCAAGCTCTACCTCAACTCCTTCAACCAGACCCGTTGCGACTCCCTGGAAGCGGTGCAGGTTCTGCTGGCCAAAGACCTGAGCGCCTGCGCCGGAGCTGAGGTGAGCGTCACCCTGTTCCCCCTCGATCAGGCCCCTCACCAGATAGCGCTGCTGCCGGGCGAGTGCATCGACGAGCAGGACATCGAGATCGACAGCTACGAGTTTGACCAGACCCTGCTGCAAGGGGCCGCAGAGGCGGACATAGTGGAGGAGACACTGCACAGCCATCTGCTCAAGTCCAACTGCCTGGTCACCAGCCAGCCGGACTGGGGATCCCTGGTGATCCACTACCGCGGCCCGCGCCTCAATCGGGAGAAGCTGCTGCGCTATCTCATCTCCTTCCGTCAGCACAACGAGTTCCACGAGCAGTGCATAGAGCGCATCTTCATCGACCTCAAGCACTTCTGCGCCCCGCAGCAGCTGACCGTCTATGCCCGCTATACCCGCCGCGGGGGCCTGGACATCAACCCCTTCCGCAGCGACTGGGAACCCGTGCCCGCCAACCTGCGCCTCATCCGCCAGTAAACCCGGCGCGACAAGCCAGGGGATCAGGCCCATCACCCATGTCAGCAATGAACTCTGGACGGGCGGGGGTGGGCTTGGATAACATGCCTGCACCTCCGTGCCGTTCTTAATCCAATGAATCAACTGTTTTTTCTGGCAATGATGATGTCCTCCCTGTCGGCTCCGGATCTGGATCTGGCCAAGGAGCAGTTGTCTATCGATCTGCAGCAGGCACAGACCCTGGTGCTGAGCGATCCCGCCAGATGTGTCCAGATTGCCACCTCCTTCCTCGAACGCACGGCCAATAACCCCAAGCAGATCATCAGCAACCGTCAGGAGTACGGCTATCGGGAGCCGATCCTGAGCTATGGCACTGCGACCCAGACCACGGGGGCCTACCTGCTTCAGGGTGAGTGCCTGCAGCAGCTGGGACAGCGCCAGCCGGCCCAGGACGCCTTCGACAAGGGCATCGCCATGGCCGAGAAGGAGCAGCAGTTCGAGCTGCAGGCCCATGGTCTCTATCTCAAGATCCGCAGCAGGGAGATGCAGGAGCATGCCCCTGGCGCCAGCACGATGGCGCTCGAACAGCTTGACAAACTGCTGACCAACCCAGGCCTCAAAGAGAGCCAGCTGCAGGTGTACAGCCGCCTGTTGCACGTCAACGCCAGCATGGAGGGGCGGCAGTTCGATCTGGCCAAGCGCCAGCTGACCGAGGCGCGTCAATGGGCAGAGCAGGCCAAGAATCCCCTGGCCAGGGCTTGGGTCAGCGCCGTGGGAGGGGACCTCTATCAGGCGCTCGGGCAGCCCCAACTCGCCCTCGGGGAGTATATCGATGCCCAGCAGCAGGCAAAGAATCTGCAGGATCCCCTGTTCCTCGGCCTGCTGTCGAACCAGATGATCAGCCTCTATCAGGCAGAGCAGGAGCCGCAAAAGGCGCTGCAGTATGCCAACGAGGCGGCCAACTACTTCCATGCCCTCGGCAACCCCTCCCTGCTGAGCGACGCCCTGATAGTGCTCGCCCGCCTCAACCGGGATCAGAGGGAGATGAACATGGCGCTGGTCTACTTCTTCAATGCCCTGGATCTGCTGGACGAGGGCAACAACCGCACCCGCATCGCCCACCTCAAGTTCGAGATAGGCAAAACCTATCTGCAGACCGGCAACCTGACCCTGGCCCGCAACTACCTCAACGCGGCGCGCCAGTCCCACGAGCAGGGGGACGACAAGGAGTCACTGATCGACACCCTGTTGCTGCTCGGCGAGCTGCACCTCAAGCAGCAGGAGGCGGGCATCGCCATCCTGCAGCTGGAGAATGCCCTGACCCTGGCCAACCGGCTTGGCGACATCCGCCGCCAGTTTGAAATCTTCCGGCTGCTCGCCATCGCCTACGAGCAGAAGGGCTACCTCCAGCAGGCCCTCGAGAGCTACAAGAATTATCACCAGCGCAGCGAGCTGGTCCGCCAGCAGCAGCTCGATCTGGAGCAGGAGGCGGTCCGCGACAACTACGCCCAGGTGGAACGCGCCCAGCAGGTCAAGGAGCTGGAGCAGCGCCTCGACCAGAGCCGGCATCAGCAGGAGCGCTATCTCTGGACCAGCGTCAGCACGGGCCTGCTGCTGGTTCTGTTCATCTACCTGTTCTTCACCCTCTGGCTCAAGCTGCGGGTCGCCCGCCTCAATGCCAGACAGCTGGGCGAGGCCCTGCTCATCGAGCCGCGCAGCGGCCTGGCCAACTGGCAGCGGCTGATGAGCCGCTGGCCTCGCGAGATGGCCAAGCGTCAGCAAAAATCCGATCGCTGGTACCTGAGCGAGCGGCCCACCAGCGAGTTTGACGACAAGCTCCACTACCTGCTGTTCCGGGTACCCTTCCTGGTCAACAACCTGGAGCAGCATGGATATCAGGTCAGCCGCGAGATTGAGCAGGCCTTCGGCCACTATATCAATCAGCTGACCCCCCAGGATGGCCGCATCTACGATCTGCGCGAGGGACACCTGCTCTATGTGGTGCCCCAGCGCCACGTGGCCCAGTTGCACCAGCTGGCGCAAGAGCTGCTGGACACCCTGGCCGCCTTCCCCTGCGAATACCCGCTGGACAGGCACATCAGCCTCGGCATCGTCAGCCATCCCTTCCTGCCCAAGGCGGCGATGGCCCTCGACCATCACGGCCTGTTCGACCTCTGTTATCTGGCGCTTTCGGGGGCCATGCAACTCAGTGAAAAATACCAGCAGAGCGTCTGGTTGGAGCTGGCGGCCATCGATTGCCAACAGGCCGCATTTTTTAATGGCGATGTGTGGCAATGCTGCTTGATGGCAATTGACAAGGGACTGGTAAAAGTAAATTCTTCTCATGAAAAGCAATGGGTTAATTGGCTTCTGCTTTCACGGACGAAAGCGCCGGATAAGCCATGACAACAAGGTACTCAACGGGGTCTTTCATTGGCTTACTGTTGCTGGACGACACAAAAACGATAATGACAACAGGGCGACCTGAACAATGAATGATATCGCTGCCGTAACAGGACAACTGGCAAGACTCAGGGAATCCCTTCAGCAAAAACAGCAGGAGCTCGATGGCATGGCCACGTTCTCCGATGCCGAGCGCACCCGCAGCATCCAGTTTATCGGCAAGCTGATGCAGGCCTGCCGTGGTCACGATCGTGAATTGGACAACCGACTCGCCAAGCTCAAGCAGAAGCTCGATGGCAATCCCCCGCTGTCATCGCTCGACGCCGACCTCGCGGTCATCGAGAAGCTGTTGCAGCAACATGGTCACGCCATGGAGGAGTCCATCAGTCTGACCCGGGCCGCCATAGAACTGGGCAGCAAGCAGCTCAAGTCCTTGAAGGGCTTCCCGGAAGAGACCCGTCGCTCCCTCAAGGAGTTTCTCGCCAGCCCCGAGGGCTATGGCATCGGCGATCACCAGAAGAAGGTGATCCGCTTGCTGGAGTTCTACCAGCAGGCCATCAAGATCCAGCTGCTGCCACGCCAGCCGCTGCTCGCCCCCGAGATGACCACCGAGCTCTCCAACCCGGCGCCCACCGACTCTTTCGATATCAAGGCCCACGCCCAGATCTCCGATGAGCTGCAGCGGCTCATCACCGAGCTCGACTTTGCCGGCTCCGTGGGCGAGAGCCTGGCGGACATCCGCCGCCAGCTGCTGGGAGGGATCACGCCGCCCCTGCTGGCGGAGATCTGCCTGCAGATCATCGAGCTCATCATTGAGGGGACCCGGGAGGAGCGTAAATCCTCCCAGGCCTTCCTCAGCTCCCTCAACGAGAGCCTCTCCGCGGTACATTTCAACTTTACCGAGTCCCTGGACGAGGGGCGGGCGCTGCAAAATGCCGCCCACCTCAGCGGCCAGGCGCTGGAGCGGGAACTCGCCGCCATCGATCGCACCATGGCGACCCATGACTCCCCGTTGTCCCTCAAGGGAGCCATCTCCAGCCACCTGGATACCATCCGTCGCCTGCAGCAGGAGCGGGAGGCCATGGCCAGCCGCGAGCGTCACCTGCTCACCCACCTCTCCAACATGGAAGCCAAGCTGCGACTGATGAAGGAGGAGACGGCCGAGTACAAGAAGCGGCTCACCATCCAGAAGCACAAGTTGTTCCTCGACAGCCTGACCCAGGTGCACAACCGGGCGGCCCTCGACGAGCGGCTCGAACTCGAATACAAGCGCTGGCTGCGTTACGGCACCCCGCTGTGTCTGGCCATCATCGATATCGATCACTTCAAGAACATCAATGACAACTACGGTCACATGGCCGGAGACAAGGCATTGAAAGTGGTCGCCAAAGCCTTGCAGAACGCCTTGCGCGACACCGACTTCATCGCCCGTTTCGGGGGGGAAGAGTTCGTGGTGTTGCTGCCGAACATCAATCCGGACAAGTTCCAGAAACCCCTGGAGAACCTGCGCCAGACGGTCAAGAGCATTCCGTTCCGCTTCCGGGATGCCAGGGTCGAGATCACCATCTCCATCGGCGCCACCCTGTTCCGCGAAGGAGACCATACCACGGACGCATTCGAGCGCGCCGACAAGGCACTCTACAGCTCCAAAAACTTGGGCCGGGATCAGGTCAATCTGGCCTGAATCCGGATTGAACGACGGCTAAAAAACAGGCAAACGCACTTTTCCCCTATTCCCCTGCCCCACCCCTTGCCTCTACTATCGAAATCGAGGGATGCCATGGCATCCCGTCTTCTCCCCAGGGAAAGCACAACGATAACAAGCGAGTGAAAGGGGAAATTATGATTACACACATCAATCCCGTGGGCAGCATGGACCTGCTGTCCCAACTTGAGGTGGATCGCCTCAAGCAGACCGCCTCCAGCGATATCTATCAACTGTTTCGCAACTGCTCGCTGGCGGTGCTCAACTCCGGCAGCCACACCGACAGCTCCAAAGAGATACTGGAGCGCTTCAAGTCCTTCGACATTCATGTGATCCGGCGCGAGCGCGGGGTCAAACTCGAGCTGTTCAACGCCCCCGAGCACGCCTTCGTCGACGGCGAGATCATTCGCGGCATCCAGGAACACCTGTTCTCCGTGCTGCGCGACATCCTCTATGTCTCGACCCAGCTGGAATCCAACCGCCTGGTCAACCTGACCAACTCCACCCACATCTCCAATGTGGTGTTCGCCATCCTGCGCAACGCCAAGGCGATCCTGCCGGGGGCTGACCCCAACCTGGTGGTCTGCTGGGGCGGTCACTCCATCAACGAGGTGGAGTACCAGTACACTCGCGCCGTGGGCAGCGAGCTGGGCCTGCGAGAGCTCAACATCTGCACCGGCTGCGGGCCTGGAGCCATGGAAGGGCCCATGAAGGGGGCCGCCGTCGGCCACGCCAAGCAGCGGGTGCGCAATGGCCGCTACATCGGCCTCACCGAACCCTCCATCATCGCCGCCGAACCGCCGAACCCCATCGTCAACGAGCTGGTGATACTGCCGGACATCGAGAAGCGACTGGAGGCCTTCGTGCGTCTGGGACACGGCATCATCATCTTCCCGGGCGGGGTCGGCACTGCCGAGGAGCTGCTCTATCTGCTCGGCATCATGATGCACCCGGCCAACGAGCGGCAGCCCATGCCTATCATACTGACCGGTCCGAAGGAGAGCGCCGACTACTTCCGCGCCATCGACGACTTCGTCAAGGCCACCCTGGGTGAACCGGCCACCAGCCTCTACCGCATCATCGTCGGGGATGCCCCGGAAGTGGCGCGGGTGATGAAGGAGGCGATGCCGAAGATCCGCGAATACCGCAAATCGGTGGGGGATGCCTACTCCTTCAACTGGTCCTTGCGCATAGAGCCGGAATTCCAGCTGCCGTTCGAGCCGGATCACGCCAGCATGGCAAGCCTGGATCTGCACCGCAACCAGCCGCCCCAACTGCTGGCGGCAAACCTGAGGCGCGCCTTCTCCGGCATCGTCGCCGGCAACGTCAAGGAGGGAGGCATTCGCGCCATCGAGAAGAAGGGCCCCTTCAAGCTGCACGGCGACAAGGAGCTGATGCACCTGATGGACAGGCTGCTGGAGAGCTTCGTCAGGCAGCAGCGCATGAAGCTGCCTGGCAGCCAGTACATCCCCTGCTACGAAATCGTGAAATAAGGGCACTGCGTCCGTGATGACAGGAGGGGCCCAGTGCCCCTCCTCCACTTCCCGGCCCTGGCGTCCGGGGTTAGCATGACGCCCATCCCTTGTTACAATGGGCCGTCCCGACCGCCAAGAGTGCTCCCTGCCATGCAACACCTCAGGCCACACCTGCTCATCATCGATGCCCTCAACCTCATCCGCCGTCTGCACGCGGTGCAGGCCCAGCAGGCACTGACCCCGGCCCAGGCCCTGATCGCCACCCGCGCCAACCTCATCAATACCTGCAAGAAACTGCTGACCGGCAGCGAGCCGACCCATGTCATCGCCGTGTTTGACGGCGAGGTGCACAGCTGGCGCAAGGAGATCTATCCGGCCTACAAGGAGGGGCGCACCCCCATGCCACAGGAGCTGAGGGAGGGGCTGGCCGACTTGCAGGACGCCTTCTGGGAGTGCGGTGTGGATGCCCTGCTCTCCCAGACCGACGAGGCGGACGATCTCATCGCCACCCTGGCCAGCGGTATTGCCCAGCACGGTGCCAGGGCCACCATCATCTCCACCGACAAGGGCTTCTGCCAGCTCATCTGCCCGCAGATCCGGGTCCGAGATTACTTCAACAAGCGCTGGCTGGATGAGGCCTTCGTCCAGCAGCAATATGGCGTCGCCCCTGCGCAGCTGGTGGACTTCTGGGCCCTGACCGGCATTGGCGGCTCCAACATCAAGGGCGTGCCGGGCATAGGGCCAAAGACGGCGACCCAGCTGTTGCAGCAATATGGCGGTCTGGCCGCCATGCTGGACGCCTGCCAACAAGAAGACGCGAGCAAGCCTCTGCTCAAGCTGCGCCAGCACAGGGAGGATGCCCTGCTGGCCCAGCGGCTGGTGCGGCTGCAGCAGGACATCCCCCTCGGTTTCAACCTGCGGGAGATCCGCTATCCACCCGAGCCCGATTCGGAGGCGTGATCCCCGGCACACAATTCCCCGAAACAGGCCGTACCTGTTGACATAAATGGGAAAAATGTAAAGAAACATGGAGGAAGTGGTGCAAAAATGGTATAAAACCGCCGAATCCTCCCCCTCTGTTCCCTAGAAGTGGATACGTCTCATGTCAAAAAGAAAAATTACCGTCATTCCGGGCGACGGCATAGGCCCCAGCATCATCGAATCCGCCATCCAGATCCTGACCCACGCCGGCTGTGATTTTGACTATGACTATGCCGATGCCGGTCTGGTCGCGCTGGAGAAGCACGGCGAGCTGCTACCCCAGGCCACGCTCGATTTGATTGAGAAGAACAAGGTCAGCCTCAAGGGCCCCCTCACCACGCCGGTCGGTGGTGGCTTCACCTCCATCAACGTCTCCCTGCGCAAGAAGTTCAACCTCTACGCCAACGTGCGTCCGGTGATCTCCTTCAAGGGCACCAGGAGCCGTTACGACAACATCGACATCATCACGGTGCGTGAAAACACCGAGGGCATGTACTCGGGTGCCGGCCAGAAGCGCAGCGATGACAACCAGAGCGCCGAGGCGATGAGCATCATCACCCGCGACGGGGCCGAACGCATCGTCACCTTCGCCTTCGAGCTGGCGCGCCAGGAAGGGCGCAAGAAGGTCACCATCATCCACAAGGCCAACATCCTCAAGTCCACCTCCGGTCTGTTCCTGGAAGTGGCGCGCGAGGTGGCTGCCCGCTATCCGGATATCCAGAACGAAGAGATGATCGTCGACGCCGCCTGCATGAACCTGGTCATGTACCCGGAGCGGTTCGATGTCATGGTCACCACCAACCTGTTCGGCGACATCCTTTCGGATCTCTGCGCCGGTCTGGTGGGGGGCTTAGGCATGGCTCCAGGAGCCAACATCGGTGAGGGCGCCGCCATCTTCGAAGCGGTACACGGCTCGGCGCCGGACATCGCCGGCAAGAACATCGCCAACCCGACCTCGGTGATCCTCGCCTCCATCCAGATGCTGGAATACCTCGGCATGCAGGACAAGGCCGAACGCATCCGCGAGGCAGTACGGGCGACCATCGAATCTGGTGATCGGGTGACCCGGGATCTGGGGGGCACGGCCTCCACCAGCGAATTCACCCAGGCCATCATCGACCGTCTATAAATCATATCTAACTGATTGATTTAAAAAGGGAGCTTAGGCTCCCTTCGTTTTATGCAGGATCCCCCTACCTCCCTTGTCAGATGAATACTATGTTCATATGAGGGATAAGGAGATCCACTATGCGTGCTACCTTCATCTTGCTGATCTTCAGCAGCAGTACCATGGCATTAGACAGGCCCATCGACAACGCCTGGTTGACACCGCCCCCTCAGTTCGAGCAACCGGCCAAGCAGACCTGGCGGTCCACCATAGATACCAACGATCTGCTCAAGAGCCCCAAGCCGCTCTCCCTCGGCGTGGACATCATGACCGACAGCAACGGCACCCAGCGGATCACTGCCTACCAGAAACTCAATCTGACGGCCGAGAAGAGCGTGAGCCTCTCCTTCGAAAAGCACAAGCCCAGGATCAAGTTCAATGCCGGCGGTATCAACACGGCGGTCAAACTCCGGGGTGACGGCGTCAAGATGCAGTTCAATCCCACCGACAAGACCATTCCACTTCAGATCGAGCTCAAGATCACCAATGACGAGTCCATGATGCGTTTCGACTACCGCTTCTGAGGGCGCCAGAAAGCAAAAACCGGACGGGGCTACCCCCGTCCGGTTTTTTTGGCGTCACCCCAGGTGACGCGGGTGCCCGAATCAGGACTTGGGTTCGAGCTTGGAGACCCAGAACTTGTTGTAGACGTGCACCGTGATCTCTTCGCGATCGTGGTAGAGCTGCTTGGCCTGGATCACGAACGCATTGTCGATCTCCTTGAGCATCTCCCGCAGCACCTCTATGTTGTGCACCGCCTCGGCATAGCGCTTCTTCATCGGCAGCTTGAGGTTGAACATGGCTTCCTGGCAGTCGTTCTCGCGGAACCAGTCGGCAATCATGTGAACCACCCGCGCCGGCTTGTCCACCATGTCGCACACCAGCCAGTAGGTGTTCTTCTTGCCAGGCCGCCAGACGAAACCGTCGTCGCGAATGTGCTTGACCTGGCCGGTATCCATCAGAGACTGTGCCATGGAGCCGTTGTCCACCGCAGTCACCATCATGCCACGGCGCACCAGCTGATAGGTCCAGCCGCCCGGGCAGGCGCCCAGATCGACGGCCTTCATGCCGGAGGTGAGACGCAGCTCCCACTCTTCCCGTGGCACGAACACATAGAAGGCCTCTTCCAGCTTGAGGCTGGAGCGGCTCGGGGCGTCCGGCGGGCAGCGCAGACGCGGAATGCCCATGTGGAATTCGGAGTTGTTGAAGGAGTAGGAGTACCCCAGCAACAGGTGATCATTGGCCATGAAGAAGGCGTGGAACACCGGACGGTGCGGCGTCTCCTTCTTGGTCAGGATCTCGTTGCCACGCAGCGCCTGGCGCAGCGGCACCGTGAACTTGCGGCAGAAGGCAGAGAGCTCCTTTGCCTCGTTGGTGTCGGCCGTTTCCACCCGCAGATCGCCACAGATGGCATAGTCACGGGTCGCCTCTATGATGGGGGAAACCCGATCGGAGAGGTCCAGATCCTTCAGCTCATGGGTCACCACCAGCATCTGACGGATGAAGATGAGCTCACGGAACGGCAGCTTGCGGGCCAGCAGATCCGCCTGCTCCTCGTCATACAGCTCGAAAATCACGTAACCGCTGTCGTCCTTGACCCGGGCGAAGCCGTAGCACTGCATGTTGCTGGCTCGTTCGGTGATCTCTGCCGCCGCCTCTTTCTCAAAACCCGGGCGGCAATAAAGCAGCAGATTATTCATTTTTTCCTCCAAGACGACAGCCGGCCCATATCAGAGCCGCCCATCCCAACATAAAACAGAGGCCACCGGCCGGGGTGATAAGCCCCAGCCCCTTGCTGCCAAGCAGCACCATGGCGTAAATACTGCCGGAGAATCCCAGGATCCCCAGCACAAAGGCCGTGCCCGCAAAGGTAATCACCTTGCTGCGCACGCCGCACCACCCCAGCACCAGCAGGGCCAGGGCGTGAAAAAACTGATACTGCACCGCGGTGTTGAACGCCGCCAGCAGTGAAGGGGCTATGCCGGTCGCCGCCAGCCCGTGAGCCCCATAGGCTCCCAGCATGGTGGCCGTCAGGCCGAAACAACCCGCCAGCACCAGCCAATGTCGATGTCGATGGACTTGCATCCTCTCTCCTCGTTCTCTGCGCGCGGCCATCCCTTCAGACGCACCGGAACGGAGTCGCCGCGATAAACCCCTTGATTCGCTCCGCCGCCTCGCGCAGGTTCTCCTGCTCGCTCACGCCGCTGGCCTTCCTCGGCTTGAAGCCATGATCCCCATCGGTCAGCCAGTGGACCGATACGGCGGGGGAGAAGGGGAAATCGGCCAGCTCGGCGCGAGAGCCAAAGGTGTCGCGCTCCCCCTGCAGCAGCAGGGTCGGCGTCGTGATCTGCTTGAGCACCTCACCCCGCCAGCGGTCGGGGCTGGCCGGGGGGTGGAAAGGATACCCGAGAATGAGCAATCCTGCAGCATTCATCTCGTCGCCCCCTTCGTGATAGAGCTCGGCCGCCATCCGCCCCCCCATGGACTTGCCCGCCAGGAACAAGCGGGGATGGGCAAATGCGCGCACCATCTCGCGCCAGTGGGCGAGCAGCACGGGCTGCCGGTCCGGCGGCCTGCGCTTGCCATCCAGGGCCCACTTGCTCATGTAGGGGAAGTTGAAGCGCACCACCTCGATGTCCGGCCCCGCCAGCAGGCGCGACAGCTCGGCGAGGAAGGCGTGGTCCATGCCAGCACCGGCGCCGTGGGCCAGCAGAATGCGAACGGGGGCGTCGCTCGCCCCCTCTCTTGTCACATCCATCCCCTCAGGCATCGGCGAGACGGGCCCGGCGACGGGCTTCCTCCTGCTCCACCAGCTCCAGCATCCAGTCCCGGAAGGCCACTATCTTGCCCTGGTCGGACTGCTGCTCCTGGCACACCAGGTAGAAGGCATTCTTGCTCACCAGCACCTGCTCGAACGGGCAGATGAGGCGGCCCGCTTCGATCTCGGGCTGGGCCAGCACGCTGTGACCGAGCGCCACCCCCTGACCGTGGATCGCCGCCTGGATCACCATGGTGGAGTGGCTGAAGATGGGCCCCTGGTTGACGTTCGGGGCGTCGATGTCGAGCTGACGGAACCAGGCCTTCCAGTCGCGTCGGGAGGTGTCGTGCAGCAGGGTGTGCCTGGTCAGATCCTCCGGGGTGCGCAGGGGCTTAGGGCCGGTTAGCAGCAGCGGTGAACAGACCGGGATCAGGTACTCGGTGTGCAACTTGTCAGAGCGCAGTCCGGGCCAGTTGCCACGGCCGTAGTAGATGGCCACGTCCACGTCGTCGGTCAGGGATCCCTCGTCCATGTCCACAGCCTTGATCCGCACATCGATGTCGGGGTGACGCTCGCTGAACTTCACCAGCCTGGGCACCAGCCACTGGATGGCGAAACTCGGCTGCAGGGAGACGGTGAGCGCCCCCTTGGCGCTGCGGGCCAGCAGCTTGTCGGTGGCCTCGGAGATGGAGGCGAAGATGTCCTTGATGTCGAGGAAGTAGCTCTGCCCCTCCTCGGTCAGCAGCAGGGAGCGGTTCTTGCGACGGAACAGCTTGATGCCGAGGTACTCCTCCAGCGCCTTGATCTGGTGACTGATGGCGGCCTGAGTCACAAACAACTCTTCTGCTGCGCGGGTAAAGCTTAAGTGGCGAGCCGCTGCTTCGAATGCCTTCAGGGCATTGAGCGGGGGTAAACGACGAGACATGACACCAGCCGACGATGAGTTTTTCTAATGGGGCGCATTATAAATTGTCGGTTGCGGGTCGACCAGTGAATAAACATAATTCGCCACGCAATCCGTTGCCATATGGCTCACACCTTCTCTTCCATGTTGGTTTACATGTGGTTTTTGTGAGTGGGCCGACAACGGTTGTGGTGTTGTGTTTCTTCCTCTGCGGGAAGAAGGGCTAAATCGATGCGATTTAACCCAGTCTGTCATCTGAATGTGTTTGGCGCCTCCGGTTGGATGGCGCCTTTTTTCTTATCTCTATACCCTGAACTGCCCCACCAGTTGCTGCTGTTTATCCGCCAGTTGCGACAACTCGCGTCCGTTGTCGGCAGAGCTCGCCGCCTCGGCCCGGATGGTGTGGCTCACATCGCGAATATTGCTGACGTTGCGATTGATCTCGTCCGCCACTCCGCTCTGCTCTTGGGCCGCCCTGGCTATCTGCTCGTTCATCTGATGGATGGTGCCGACCGCCTGGATGATCTGCTCCAGCACGCTGACCGACAGCTCCACCTTGCCAAGCGTCACATCCGCCTGGCTGTGGCCCGTCATGATCGCCTTGACCACAGCCTCGGTGCCCGACTGCAGCTCGGTGATCAGCGTCTGGATCTCGATGATGGCGTTCTGGGTGCGACCGGCCAGGTTGCGCACCTCGTCGGCCACCACCGCGAAGCCGCGACCCTGTTCACCGGCCCGCGCCGCCTCGATGGCGGCATTGAGCGCCAGCAGGTTGGTCTGCTCAGCGATCCCCTGAATGACGACGAGGATATCGTTGATGTTGTCGCTGTTGGCGGCCAACCGCTCTACCACGGGCTTGGCATCGCTGATCACCGCCATCAGCCTGGACATGGCCTGCTGGGTATCGGCGACCACGGATTTGCCCTCCTGGGCCGCCATGTCCGCCTGGTTGGCCGCGCTCACCGCCGAGCTGGCATTGCCCACGACCTGCAGGGCGGTGGCGCTCAGCTCCTCGAACGCCGTCGCCACCAGATCCACCTCCTGATACTGGGACTGCATGCCGGCACTCGTGCGAGCTGCCCCTTGCGCCGCCAGCGCCGCGCTGGCCCGGGTACCGGCCACGGTATCGATCACCTGGCTGATGGTGGACTGCAGCTTGTCCAGGAAGTTGTTGAACCACTTCGCCAGCTCGCCGATCTCGTCATCGCGACGCAGGTCGATACGCTGGGTCAGATCACCCTCGCCGCTGGCGATGTCCTTGAGGCGGGCCACCACGGTGCGGATGGGAGCGACGATGCGCCGGGCCATCAGCCAGATGCAGAGCAGGGCAAGGGCTGAGATGGCCCCACCGATCAACAGCTGGGTGGCGACGCTGCGCTGGGACTGGGTCTCCAGCTCATCCTGCAGTTGCAGGGCGGAGGCGAGCACCACGGTCCGGGGCAGTTCGATATAGATGCCCCACTGACGATCCGTCCCGCGCATGCTGACCGGCACGAAGGTCTGCAACAGGGCGCCATCCGGGCTCCAGCGCGTGACTACCTCCCCCTTGGCGAGCCAGCCGTTGAGATCCGCCGCCAACCCCTGCTGCGCCAGGGTATCCCCAAGGGCGACCTTGAACCCTTCGACCCCGGCCACCCGTCCCTCGTGACTTAGCAGCAGCACCTTGCCCTGCCCGTCATAGAGCGTCTTGTCCATCTCCTCCACCAGGCTTTGCAAGGTAGCCAACGAGATGTCGACCCCGACCATACCGAGCAGATTGCCCTGCTCCAGCAAGGGGGCCGTCACCGAGGTCATCAGCACCTGCCGGGAGCCCACCTCGTCCACATAGGGATCGAGCAAACAGAGAGCCTTGCTGCGAATGCTGCAGCTGTACCAGTCATTCTCCAGGCCGCCGTGCCCGGACGGCTTGTCGTTGGCCAGCAGCGCCTCGTCCATCACCTCCAGGGTCACCTTGCCATCGACTCTGGCCCAGTAGCTGGAGAAGCGTCCCTTGTCGTTGGCCCCGAGCGCCGTCGAGCCCTGATAGTTGTCATCTTCCCCATCGAGCTGGTTGGGTTCGAATACCGCATAGACCCCGAGCAGATTGGCCGACGACTCCGCCGCGTCCTGCAACTGCTGGTTCACGGCACTGCGCAGCGCCTCGGAGTGAACGAAGTTGTCCGCCGCGTTCTTGCGCTGGAACAGGATGCCCTCCGCCAGCAGGGTGGCTCTGAAATAGGCCTCGTCGAGGTAGCTGGTCACTCTGGCAGCCTGGGTGGCCCCCATGGCCTTCATCCAGTTTTCTGCCGCGTGCTGCCCCTCCAGGGTGGTGGAGGTGAGCACCTGTTCCTGCATGCGCGCCGCGTTGAAGAGGGAAGAGGCGACCAGTGCGGCGGCACTGGTCAACAGGCAACAACCGGCGATCAGGGTGATCCGCCCCTGAACAGAAAGAGAACTCATGCCACATTTCCTGACGTCTAAAGATGTAAGTACTGTATCGGTTTTGGAAACAAAAACTTAACCAAATCAACTGAGATCCAGGCTGAGTTGATTGATTTCCCCGGCCCCGGGCAGTCCCACCACCAGCCCGAGCAGACGAATGGGCTTTCCTTGAGACCGTTGCAGCCCCTCGTGCAGCAGATCGTGGAAACGGGTCGCCTGGTAGCTCCCCTTGCGATAGACGGTAGTCTGGTGGAAATCGGCAAACTTCAGCTTGATCCCCTGCCCCATCAACGCCTCCGCAGGGCAAGCCTTGGCAAAGCGCAGCTCCAGCTCGGGAATGAGCCGGCCGAGCACGGCCCGGCAGGCGGCTTCATCCAGCACGTCGCTGGCGAGCGTCGTCTCCACCCCTATGCTCTTGCGTATCCGCCGGGCCTGCACCGGCTGCTCGTCGTGGCCCCAGATGCGACCGGCGAGCATCTCCCCGAGCTTGCCGAAACGGCTCACCAGCTCCTCGTTGCCGAGCTGGCGGGCATCCTCGCAAGAGTAGAGCCCGAGGGACTCCAGCCGTTCCGCTGTCTTGCGGCCGATGCCGGGCAGTTTGCCAAGGGGCAGCTGGCGCACGAACTCGTCCACCTCCTCTGGCCTTATCACGAACAGGCCATCCGGCTTGCGCTGCTCGGAGGCGAGCTTGGCCAGGAACTTGTTCGGCGCCACCCCGGCCGAGGCAGTCAGCCCCAGTTCGAGGGCGATGGCGGCGCGGATCTCGGCCGCCATCAGGGTGGCGCTGCCGCCGCAGTGGGGGCTGTCAGTGACATCGAGGTAGGCTTCATCGAGGGAGAGCGGCTCCACCTGCTCTGTGTAGCGCAGGAAGATGGCTTGCAACTGGCGGGAGGTCTCCTTGTAGACGGTCATCCGCCCGGGGATCAGCACCAGCGGCGGACAGAGCTTCCTGGCCAGGGCGCTCGGCATGGCGGAGCGCACCCCGAAGCGGCGCGCCACATAGTTGCAGGTGGAGATGACGCCGCGCCTGTCGGCCGAGCCGCCGATGGCGAGCGGTACTTCCCGCAGGGCCGGATTGTCCCGCATCTCCACCGCGGCGAAGAAGCAGTCCATGTCGATGTGAATGATCTTGCGCATGCCAGAGTCTGTTGAGCTGTCGGCACCTGCCGCACGGTTGCGACACATGGTGCCAGGTTGAGGCAGGGCTCATCTCGGTGAGCCGGAGGTCACGTCTCGCAGGGTCGCCACCAAGAGCCTGGTTGCGTGCCCCCCGTCACAGCCATGATGAGACGTCAAACACCACTGTATGAATAACCAGTTGGCATCTCATGCTACCCCAGCCCTGTCATTTCTGCCAGCGCACGGGAGGAGGCGGGCGGATAGACTCTCAAGGCACCATCCACATGGAACTCAAGGAGGAGAGAGATGAGAGCAATCTGGCCGGGACTCTGCCTGCTGCTGCCACTGACGGGCATGACCAAGGACCATCCGACCGCCGAGTGCAGTTGGTTGTTTGAACGTATCGAGATACTGGAGAAGGCCATCAAGCAGGGGGACGAGCTGGGCACGAGGGAGGAGTTGGCAAAGCGGAAGGTGGAGTTTCGCAACAAGGCCTGCAGCCAATACGATTACTGAACGCCATGAAAACGCGAGCCGACCCGGGGTCGGCTCGCATGCACTCGATGCCCCCATAAGCGGGCGCTCGCCCTCAGAGGATGCGGTTATCCACCAGCATCTTGCGACGGGCCTCTTCCTTGGCCATCTTCTTCTTGCGATTGTCGCAGGGCTCCGGGCAGTCACACTCCTTCTCGATCCCTATGGTGCCGAGGCCGCCACAGGAGCCGGAGATGGTCTTCTTCTGGAAGATGTAGCCGATGGCCATGGCCACCACCACCACCAGAAACACCCCGAAGGTGATCAGAAAGATCTGCATGGTATTACCCCTTACTGTTCTACCAGATACGGCTCAACGGCATCCGGCTACAAGATTCTTCGATACCGCCATCCCGGTGAGTGATGGCGGCCTCTTGGCGATTAACCGGGCTGCTTGGCCAGGTAGGGCTTGAAGGCATCCGAGTAAGCCTCCTCGAAGCCATCGTCCGTCTTGGTGATCACGAAGATGGCCAGACCCCGCTCCTTGGCATAGGCCAGGCTCTTCTGCGTCCCCATGACGGTCAGCGCCGTGGCCAGCCCGTCTGCGGTCATGCAGGAGGGGTGGATCACGGTGACCGAGACCATCCGATGGGTGATGGGCTTGCCCGTCAGCGGATCTATGGTGTGGGAGAAGCGCTTGCCATCCAGCTCGTAGTAGTTGCGATAATCCCCCGAGGTGGCGACGCCGTTGTCCCCGGGCACTATCACCTCCTGCACCGAGCCGGCATTGGCGGTCGGCTTCTCGATGGCGACGCGCCAGGGGTGACCCTTGCCGTTGACGCCATTGATCCGCAGCTCGCCGCCGATCTCCACCAGGTAGTTGCGCGCCCCCAGGGATTCCAGGTACTCGGCCACCTTGTCCACCCCAAAGCCCTTGGCGATGGCGGAGAGATCTACGTAGAGGTCCGGGATATCCTTTTGCAGGGTGTCGGCGTCGACCGAGGTTACCACATGCAGATTGCCGAGGCCCGTCTTCTGCCGGGTCTGGGTAATAAGCTCGTCGGATGGCACCTTGGTCGGTTTGGCATCCGGCCCAAAGCCCCACAGATTGACCAGGGGGCCCACGGTGACGTCCAACGCCCCGCGGCTCTCGCGGCCAATGTGAATGGCCTCGGTCACCACCCGGGCGGTGTCACGGGAGACCACCAGCGGGGTACTGCCCTTGTGCTGGTTGAAGCGCGACAACTCGGAATCCGGGCGATAGGTGGACATCTGATCGTTGACCCGCTCCAGCAGGACATCGACCTCGGCTTGCAGCTTGGCGGCATCCGTGACGGCGGCATCCGCCACCTTGATGGAGTAGTAGGTGCCCATGGTGCTGCCGGTGATGTGGATCTCCGGCTTGGATTGGACCGATTCCTGACCGCACCCCGTCAAGAAAAAGGCTAGCCCGAAGGCTAGCCAGGTCTTTACAACACTGTGCATGGATTAACCACCAAAGTCATCCAGGAGGATGTTCTCGTCTTCAACGCCGAGGTTTTTCAGCATGTTGATGACGGCAGCGTTCATCACGGGAGGTCCACACATGTAGAACTCGCAATCTTCCGGCGCCTCGTGGTTCTTGAGGTAGTTCTCGAACAAGACGTTGTGGATGAAGCCGGTGTAGCCATCCCAGTTGTCTTCCGGTTGCGGATCCGACAGGGCGACGTGCCACTGGAAGTTGTCGTTCTCGGCGGCCAGCATGTCGAAGTCTTCGACATAGAACATTTCGCGCTTGGAACGGGCACCGTACCAGAAGCTCATCTTGCGCTTGGTCTTGAGCCGGCGCAGCTGATCGAAGATGTGGGAACGCATCGGCGCCATACCCGCACCACCACCGATGAACACCATCTCGGCGTCGGTGTCCTTGGCAAAGAACTCGCCAAACGGACCTGAGATGGTCACCTTGTCCCCAGCTTTCAGGCTGAAGATATAGGAGGACATCTGGCCGGGAGGCGCAGTCCAGTTGCTGGGCGGCGGGGTCGCGATCCGCACGTTCAGCATGATGATGCCGAACTCTTCCGGATAGTTCGCCATGGAGTAGGCACGAATGATCGGCTCGTTGACCTTGGACTCCAGCTCGAAGATCTTGAAGCGATCCCAGTCCCCGCGATACTCCTCGGGGATGTCGAAGTTCTTGTACTGCACGTGATGGGCAGGGGCTTCGATCTGGATATAACCACCGGCGCGGAACGGTACGCTCTCGCCATCGGGGATCTGCAGCTTGAGTTCCTTGATGAAGGTGGCCTTGTTGTCATTGGAGATGACGGTACAGTCCCACTTCTTCACGCCGAAGATCTCTTCCGGCAGCTCGATGTCCATGTCGGAACGGACGGTGACCTGGCAGGCCAGACGCTCGCCATGACGGGCTTCGCCCTTGCTGATGTGATCCAGTTCGGTCGGCAGAATGTCGCCGCCGCCGGCCTTGACCCGCACCTTGCACTGACCACAGGAGCCGCCGCCGCCACAGGCGGAGGAGACGAAGATACCGCTGCCGGCGAGCACGCCGAGCAGCTTGCCACCCGCCGGGCTGGTGACAGCCTTGGCCGGGTCGCCGTTGATGCTGATTGTCACGTCACCCGCGGTCACCAGCTTGGACTTGGCGAACAGAATGACTGCCACCAAGGCCAGCAGGATCACGGTGAACATGACCACACCCAGAATAATTTCCATCTATATTTCCTTTCCGATTACAGGGAAATACCAGAGAAGGACATGAAGCCCAGCGCCATCAGACCCGCGGTGATGAAGGTGATGCCAAGGCCGCGCAGGCCTTCCGGAACATCGGAGTACTTCATCTTCTCGCGGATCCCCGCCATCGCGACGATGGCCAGCATCCAGCCTGCACCCGACCCCACGCCATAGACTACGGACTCCACGAAGTTGTAGTCACGCTGCACCATGAAGGAGACACCACCGAAGATGGCGCAGTTCACCGTGATGAGCGGCAGGAAGATGCCGAGGGCGTTGTAGAGCGCCGGGAAGTACTTGTCCAGCGCCATCTCCAGGATCTGCACCAGGGCCGCAATCACCCCGATGAAGGTGATGAAGCTCAGGAAGCTGAGATCCAGGCCGGAGACCAGGGCACCGTCTTTGAGCACGTAGTTGTAGATCAGGTTGTTGGCCGGAACGGCAACGGTCTGCACCACGATAACGGCAATGCCGAGGCCCATGGCGGTCTTGACCTTCTTGGACACCGCCAGGAAGGTACACATCCCCAGGAAGAAGGAGAGCGCCAGGTTTTCGATGAAAATCGAACGAATCAACAGACTCAGATAGTGTTCCATACCTTAATCCTTTGCCTCCACCTGCTTGGGATCCTTGGTGCGTACGCCCCAGATGATCAGACCAATGATGAAGAATGCACTCGGCGGCAGCAGCAGCAGGCCGTTAGGCACATACCAGCCACCATTGTTCACCAGCGGCAGCAGCTCGATGCCGAACCAGGTGCCGGAGCCCAGGATTTCACGCACCGTGGCCACGACCAGCAGCACGGCACCGTAACCCAGGCCGTTGCCGATGCCGTCCAGGAAGGAGGGCAGCGGGGCGCTCTTCATGGCATAGGCTTCGGCACGACCCATCACGATACAGTTGGTGATGATGAGGCCGACGAACACCGACAGCTGCTTGGAGATGTCATAGGCATAGGCCTTGAGCACCTGGTCAACCACGATAACCAGCGAGGCAATCACCGCCATCTGGGCGATGATCCGCACGCTGTTCGGGATCTGGTTGCGGATCAGGGAGATGAACAGGTTGGAGAAGGCGGTGACCGCGGTAACGGCCAGCGTCATCACGAACGCCGTCTTCATCTGGCTGGTAACGGCCAGCGCGGAACAGACACCCAGCACCTGCAGTGCGATGGGGTTGTTGCCGAGCACAGGCGTCAACAGCAATTTTTTCATTTCGCTCTTATCAGCCATTGTTGATTTCTCCTGCACGTACCTTGGCCAGGAAGGGACCGAAGCCCTTGGGGCCCATCCAGAAGTCGAAGGTGTGCTGTACGCCATTACCGGTCAGGGTTGCGCCAGACAGGCCGTCGATTTCATGCTCGGAACCAGCCGGAGCATGGCCCTTGATCACCCGCAGCGCAGGCTGACCGTCCTGATCGAACAGCTTCTTGCCGACGAACAGCTCGCGCCAGGCCGGGTTCTCGATCTCGCCGCCCAGACCCGGGGTTTCACCGTGGTCATAGTAGGTGATGCCCTTGATGGTCTGGCCATCGGCCGCGACTGCCACGAAGGCATACATGGTGGACCACAGACCCTGGCCGTAGATCGGCAGGATGATGTTGTCGACCTTGCCCTCGGCATCTTTCGCGAAGAACACCGGGATCAGCTTGGAGATCTGACGCAGACCGGCCTTGTCGTCGGCAGGCGCCAGGCGAACACTCTTGGCCGGATCTTTGGCCGCCAGCTTGGTGTCGAAGTTGTCGGCATCGCCGTCAACGAATTCACCTGTGGCCAGATCCACCAGACGCGCTTCAATCTTGTCGCCATACAGCTGGGCCAGGTCACGCTTGGCTACCGAGCTGACATCGACACCGGCAACGGACAAGATGTTGCTTTGCTTGTCCAGCGCTTTGTTTTCCAGCTGGGCCGGACGCAGACCCACGGCGGCCACGGAGACCACGATGGAGCAGACCAGACACAGACCAGTCACTACGGCGAGAGTGCCGGTAGTAGAGTCTTTATTAAACGCCACGTGCGATCCTCCGCTTGATGTTCGCCTGCGCCACGAAATGGTCAAACAAGGGGGCAAACAGGTTGGCAAACAGAATGGCCAGCATCATGCCTTCCGGGAACGCGGGGTTCACGACACGGATCAGCACGACCATGACGCCGATGAGGGCGCCGTACCACCACTTGCCCTTGTTGGTAAAGGCGGCGGAAACAGGATCGGTTGCCATGAAGGCCATGCCGAAGGCGAAGCCGCCCAGCACCAGATGCCAATGCCACGGCATGCTGAACATGGGGTTGGTATCGGAGCCGATGACGTTGAACAGCAGGGAGGTCGCTACCATGCCGATCATCACGCCGGCGATGATGCGCCAGGAGGCGATCCGCATGTAGACGATCATGGCCGCACCGATGAGGATCATCAGGGTGGAGACTTCACCGATGGAACCTGGCAGGTTGCCGAGGAAGGCATCCATCCAGCTGATGGCTTCGCCGGTGGCACCGTTGATCAGCGCCATCTGGCCGCCCTGGGCCCACTGGCTCAGTGCAGTCGCGCCCGAATAGCCGTCAACGGCCACCCAGACGGCATCGCCGGAGATTTGACCCGGGTAGGCGAAGAACAGGAACGCACGACCCGCCAGGGCCGGATTCAGGAAGTTCTTGCCAGTACCGCCGAACACTTCCTTGGCCAGCACCACGCCGAAGGTGATGCCGAGCGCGGCTTGCCACAAGGGCAGCTCAGGCGGCACTATCAGGGCGAACAGGATGGAGGTCACGAAGAAGCCTTCGTTGATCTCGTGCTTGCGCACCATGGCGAACAGCACTTCCCAGAAGCCACCGACCAGGAACACGGTCAGGTAGATGGGCAGGAAGTGCGCCGCACCGATCAGCATCTTGCTGCCGATGCCGGCCACGGCCGGATCCAGCGAGGCACCCAGCAGGGTCGCAATGGTGTATTGCCAGGTATCGGCACCGGCCGCGCTGCCCAGATGGGCGATGGCGGCGATGGACTGGTTGCCGACGTTGTACATGCCCCAGAACATGGCCGGGAACACGGCCAGCCACACCATGATCATCATGCGCTTCAGATCGATCGCATCACGGACGTGGGCGGCATTGCGGGTCACGGACCCGGGGGTATAAAACAGGGTATACGCCGCCTCGAACAGGGCATAGTACTTGGCGTACTTGCCACCCGGCTCGAAGTGATGTTCCATATTTTCAAGAAGTTGCTTGAAACTCATCGCTTAACCTTCCAGTTCTATCTTGGTCAGGCACTCACGCAAGACCGGGCCGTACTCTGTCTTGCCGGGGCAGACAAAGGTACAGAGCGCCAGATCTTCCTCATCCAGCTCCAGGCAACCGAGCGCTTGTGCGCTGTCGGTGTCGCCGGAGACCAGATCCCGCAGCAGCAGGGTCGGCAGGATGTCGAGCGGCATCACACGCTCATAGTTGCCGATAGGCACCATGGAGCGATCACTACCGTTGGTGGTGGTAGTGAAGTTGATGAGTTTGCCCTTCATCAGATGAGAGAGGGTAGTACGGGTGATGGAGAACTTGTCGGCACTGGGTTTGACCCAGCCCAGGAACTCTTTCTCACGACCTTCACCCAGTACGCTCACCTGATTGTGGTAACGACCCAGGTAGTCATGAACCCCTTCGGCCTTGGCACCGCTGAGCAGGGAACCGGAGATGATGCGATTCTCGTCCGCACGCAGCTCGTTGTTGGTCAGCTGGCTGATGCAGGCGCCCAGACGGGTGCGCAGCAGGCGCGGCTTGATCACGTTCGGGCCGGCCAGGGCGATCACCTTGCCGGTGAAGATCTGACCAGTGGTGAACAGCTTGCCGTAGGCGATCACATCCTGATAGTTGATGTGCCACTGCACTTTCTTGGCACCGACCGGGTCCAGGAAGTGGATGTGGGTACCGGGCAGGCCGGCAGGGTGCGGGCCGACGAACACGGCTTCCTTGACCTGGGCCAGGGAGGCGTGCGGCAGGCTGGCTTCGCCCTTGCAGACGTGGACGGTGCCATCAGTCAGGCGGCTCAACACGGCCAGACCATCGAGGAAGGCCTGGGCCTGTTCCTTGATGATGATCTCGGCGTTGGCGGCCAGCGGGTTGGTGTCCATGGCGGTGACGAAGATGGCACGCGGGGCAGAGCCCACTGCCGGCACCTTGCTGAATGGACGGGTACGCAATGCGGTCCATTGGCCTGATGCGACCAGGATCTCCTGCACCTTGCTGCGCTCGAGCTGTGCCAGCTCGGCAGACGCAAAGTGTTCAAAGGTCACCTGTTCGTCAGAACCATCGATGTCGATGACAACGGATTGCAGAACACGCTTGGCACCACGGTTGATCTCAGTAACCACACCGGTGGCAGGGGCCGTGAATTTAACGCCGGGATTCTTCTTATCTTCGAAGAGCTCCTGACCTTTAATGACGCGATCACCTACTTTGACGAACATAGTAGGACGCATCCCCACGAACTCTTCGCCGAGTGTAGCAACACGGGTGATGGCCGGGCCATCGTAGATTACTTGCTCCGGAGCACCCAGCACGGGGATGTCCAGTCCTCTTTTAATTGTAATCATACTCACTTGCACTACCGTTAAGGGAAGACAGGTTGGTTAGCGCCGAGAAATACATCACGACGAGTTGTTGAATGAGCCCGTCAACATCACGGAAAACTGTCGAAGAAACAAACAAATCAGCAACATACAGGATCATTCAAAAGCGCCTGAGTTTACCACCTTAGACAAGTCAGTCGCCACGCCAAATGGGGAAAATCCCCGTCCTATCACAAAATTAACCTCTACTGAATATTTCCCTTCCATCCCTGCAAGCCGTGGTTTTAAAGGATTTTTTGTTTTACTACCCACATGGAGGTAATTTTATCCGTCCTTGGAGTTGATTAGAAAAAGTAATCATTACCCTGATCCAATGCTCTCAGGTGCCGGCGGCTGGTGCCCCGGCCCCATCATGACAATTTTGTTGATTAATCGACAATTAGGTAATGAAAAGGTCAAAGGCTCAGGCAAAGGGGGACTTGCTGACACAGCCCGGGGTCTTGGGGGCCTGCTCCCGGGCCTGCCACTCCGCCTCGGTGTAGGTATGCAGCGCCAACGCATGGATGGCCCCTGCCAGCTCCTCTGCCAGCACGCCGTTGACCTGACGATGGCGCCCCAGCAGGCGCTGCCCCTCAAAAGCCTGGCTCACCACTATGACCTTGAAGTGGCTCTCGGATCCCGGCTCCACCCTGTGCATGTAGCTCTCGTTGATCACTTCCAGATGACTGGGGGACAAGGCGGCGGCCAGTTTGGCCTCTATCTGTTGTTGCATGCTCACGGGCAAGACTCCCTCGTTGGACATCCGGCCATTGTAGCCAGGGTTGCATGCCGGATGCATCAGGCCCGCTTTAAATAGAAGGAGGCCGGGCGCCCACTCTCTGCGGGCTGGTGAAATTCTCCGTCGCCGCTAGAATAGCGCCACTTTCCCTGCCTGCCGGGCAACACGGTGCGGGCGGGCGTCATCTATCAGCAACACGTTGGACTCTTTCTTATGCAAACCCTGCTCGACACTGCCCATTGTCGTCTGACCCTGTATCGCTACCCACGGCAGAGCCAGGATCCCCTGCAGGCCTGGGATGCGGCGGACGAGTACCTGATCAACACATTGGCGGAATCCCCTCTTGAACAGGCCGGCCCCGTCATCATCATGAACGACGGCTTCGGCGCCCTGGCCGCCTATCTGCACGGCCATGGCCCGGTCTGCGTGAGCGACTCCCATATCAGCGAACGGGCCACCCTGGCCAATCTGGCAGAGAACGGGCTGGATCCCGCACAGATAACCCTGCAGGACGCCCAGGCCCCGCTGCCCAATGCCCCTGCGCTGGTGGTGATCAAGGTCTCCAAGTATCAGGCGCTGCTGGAGCAGCAACTGCTGGCCCTGCGCGAGGTGGTCACACCGGCCACTCGCATCCTGGCCGCCGGCAAGGCCAAGGACATCCACAGCTCCACCCTCAAGCTGTTCGAGAAGTATCTGGGGGAGACCCGCACCTCGCTCGCCTGGAAGAAGGCGCGCCTCATTCACTGCGAGCCGCAGGCCGAGCGCCCTGCCCTGACCAACCCCTTCCCGACCGTCTGGCCGCTGGAGGGTACCGACATGCTCATCCACAACCATGCCAACGTGTTTTCGCGCACCAGCCTGGATATCGGCGCCCGCTTCATGCTGGACAATTTGCCGGTCCACAGCGCACGCAAGGTGATAGACCTGGGCTGCGGCAACGGGGTGCTGGGTCTCTCGCTGCTGGCAAAGGACAGCGAGGTGGAGGTGACCTTCATCGACGAATCCCACATGGCGGTCGCCTCGGCCCGGCTCAACGTCGAGCACAACCTGCCGGCTGCCCTGCCGCGGGCCCACTTCCTGGTCAACAACTGTCTCGACGGCGTGGCGGTCGGAGCGGCGGACAGGATCCTCTGCAATCCCCCCTTCCATCAGTTGCAGGCGATCACCGATCACATCGCCTGGCAGATGTTCACCGACGCACACCGGGTGTTGCCTCAGGGGGGTGAACTCTGGATAGTAGGCAACCGTCATCTGGACTATCACAACAAACTCAAGCGCTTGTTTGCCAACGCACAAGTCGTTGCGTCGAACAGCAAATTCGTTATTTTGAAAGCCATCAAACGCTAAAGGAAACCCATGATGAAAAAGTCACTCTTGCTGCTGGCCGCCCTGGTGCTGGGCGGTTGTGCCACCCACTGGCCGGAGACGGCGCTGCTCAATCCGCAAGTCATCCCCTCCAACCAGCAGTACTACTCTGGCAACCGCATCACCATGGAAGGGGTGGATAAGCGCGAGGCCGCCTATGTCTTCTCCATCAAGAAGAAAGAGAAGGCCCCCGTGCTGGTCAACAGCAGTCAGCCCCTCAACAACCTGCTGGCGGAAAAACTGGCGGAAGGGCTGCGCAGCCAGGGTCTCGAAGTGGGCAACAGCGGCACCACCAACCTGACCCTGGCCATCTCCACTGCCGCCGTCACCGTGGAAGAGAAGACCTTCACCTATGTCACCAAGTCCAAGGTCAGCCTGCAGGTGATCGCCGACTTCCAGGGCAACAGACTGACCAAGCAGTTCAACATGTCTTCCAGCAAGGAAGAGCCGGGTGAGCCGACCATGGCCGATCTGGAGTCCATCCTGAACCAGCAACTGGGCAGCGTGCTGCAACAGATCATGGCCGACGAGGCACTGCGCGGTTATCTCAAAGGCCAGCCGAGCTGAGCAAGGAGCATATAAATGAAGACTCTCTGGTTACTGGCCACCCTGATCGCCCCCCTGGCGTTCGCCGGACAAAAAGTCCAGATGGAGACCAACCATGGCAACATAGTGGTGGAGCTGGCCCCCAAGCAGGCGCCGCAGACGGTGAAGAACTTCCTGCGCTACGTGGCGGACGGCAGCTATGACGGCAGCCTGTTCCACCGGGTGATCCAGAACTTCGTGGTGCAGGGTGGGGGCTACAACCAGCAGTTCCAGCCCCTGCCAACCTTCGATCCCGTGGTCAACGAGTCCAGAGGCGGCCTGCCCAACAAGCGTGGCAGCATCGCCATGGCCCGCACCCAGGCGGTCGACAGCGCCACCCGCCAGTTCTACTTCAACCTGGTAGACAACGACAACCTCAACGCCAATGCCGGCGCCGGTTACACGGTGTTCGGCCAGGTGGTGCAGGGCATGGAGGTGCTGGACAAGCTGGCTCAGGTGCAGACCGGCTACAGCTCCATCCTGCGCGCAAATGACGTGCCGACCAGTCCCATCATCCTGAAAAAAGTGGTGCTGCTGGCGGACAAATAACGCGGGGCGGATCACATTCCGCCACGACGTAACCCGGGTCACCGGCGCCCCTTTCTATACTCTGGCCTTGTCCGATGTGGACGGAGTATGACCAGGCAGAGAGAGGAGGTTCCGGTGACTTGTCACGATTACATTGCCCAACATGCCATTGTGCTGGCCCAGGCGGTTCGTCACTTTTTGGCACGGGAAATTCCTTATCAACAGCTCGAGGATCTGAGCTGGCAACTCCTCTCCCACTGGCAGGCGCTGCCCGCCATCCCGATTGACAAAGAGCCCGCCACCGAACAGGAGGGGGTGTTCTGGCACCTGCTCCACAGCCTGCACCTGTGGGACGAGCATCAGCTCGTCACCGACACCTGGCTGCGTCAGCAACTGATGGCCTGCGCCACCTTTCTCGTGGCCGAGGGGCCCTGTCCTCGTCACTGCATCGGCTCACGCCCCTGAATCCCGGGTCGCCCCGTTCGGCTTGCCTTGGCTATCCCCCTCGAACCTGACAAAATGACCCCCTTTTCTCTGAGGAGTCAGGCAGTTGAACAATCTCCGCCCGCCCAGCCATACCCCGGACCGCGCCACAAGCTGGCGAGACGCCCTCGCCGTCTATCTGGAGGCGCGGGTACTCACTCTGTTTGCCATGGGCTTCTCCTCCGGCCTGCCCTTGCTGCTGGTGTTCGGCACCCTCTCCTTCTGGCTGCGCGAAGCCGATGTCAGCCTGACCGACATCGGTTACATGAGCTGGGTGGCGCTGGCCTATGGCTTCAAGTGGCTGTGGTCTCCCCTGGTGGATCGACTGCCGCTGCCGCTGCTCTCCCGGCTGCTGGGACGGCGACGCAGCTGGATGCTGCTCTCCCAGGTGCTGATCGCCCTCTCCCTGGTGGGCATGGCCTATTGCGATCCCAAGACCCAGCTCGCCCAGCTCGCCCTGTTCGCCCTGCTGGTGGCGTTTTGCTCCGCGACACAGGATATCGTCATCGACGCCTACCGCATCGAGTCGGCACCCGAGCGTCTGCAGGCGGCCATGGCAGCCTCCTACATGACGGGTTACCGGCTCGCGATGATAATGGCGGGGGCGGGGGCGCTGGCGCTGGCGGCCTGGCTTGGCAGCAACGACAGCTACGACTACCGCGGCTGGCAGCTCACCTACCTGCTGATGGCGGGACTCATGTCCCTCGGCGTCATCACCACACTGCTCAGCCACGAGCCGGATATCGACCTCCATCGCCAGAACGAGCAGCAGATGGAGCGCAAGGCGCTGCTGCTCGAGCGGGGTTGGCCCAAGACCCTGGCAGGGCTGGGCGCCTGGACCTATGAAGCCATCTGGTGCCCCTTTGCCGATTTCTTCCGTCGCTACGGCGGCTCGGCCCTGCTGATCCTGGGACTCATCGCCTGCTATCGCATCTCGGATGTGGTGATGGGGGTGATGTCCAACAGCTTCTATGTGGATCTGCAGTTCAGCAAGACGGAGGTGGCCACCATCACCAAGGTGTACGGCGTCATCATGACGCTGGTGGGGGCGGCCCTGGGGGGCGTGTTGGTGATGCGCTTCGGTACGTTGCGCATCCTGTTTCTCGGCGCCGTGCTCACCGCCAGCACCAATCTGCTGTTCGCCCTGCTCAACGAGGTGGGTCACGATCTGGAGCTGCTGACCCTGATCATCTCCCTGGACAACCTCAGCGCCGGCATTGCGACGGCGGCCTTCGTGACCTATCTGTCGAGCCTGACCAACGTCGCCTTCTCGGCGACCCAGTACGCCCTGTTCAGCTCCATCATGTTGCTGATGCCCAAGCTGCTGGCGGGTTTTTCCGGTCAGATGGTCGAACAGATCGGCTACAGCAGCTTCTTCGTCGGCACCAGTCTGCTCGGCATTCCGGTCATGATACTGATCATCATGGTTGCCAAACGAGGCGATACTTTGTTACCACAAGCGGACAAATAGCAAGCGTTTGCGCCATTTTGGGGGTGATTAGATTCACAAAACCGGACAAAGTTCCCTGGCTCTTGTTTATCCGATGAATTTATTTGGCTAGAATCCCTTCCGCTCCTTGTGGGCAGGCTACGGAAAACCTCAACTAACGCACAAGAGACCAATAAAATGGCCAAATTTACCAAGACTCTGATCGCTGCCGGTCTGCTGGCTGCATCCGCCACTCCGGCCTTTGCTGCCGATTACAGCGGCGACATCCACAAGAACGACTACAAGTGGTTCCAGTTCAACGTGATGCACACCATCGATCAGCTGCCCTACAGCGAATCTGAAGGTGGTTACAACGATACCTACTTCGAAATGGAGTTTGGTGGCCGCTCTGGTATCTTCGATCTGTACGGTTACGTTGACGTGTTCGACATCTTCCAGAACCGTCACGACGACAAACACAACCAAGACAACCTGTTCATCAAGTTCGCACCGCGTATCTCCATCGATGCCATGACCGGCAAAGATCTCTCCTTCGGCCCGGTGCAGGAAGTCTACATCGCCAACCTGATCAACGTAGGTGGTCCGGATGGTCTGTTTGAAGCCATGACCGGTCTGGGTGCAGACGTACAAGTGCCCTGGTTCGGCAAGGTTGGCATGAACCTGTATGCCCGTCACGTCAACGAAGGCGGCGGCGAGCAGGGCTGGAACGGCTATCAGTTCTCCATGAACTGGTTCAAGCCTTTCTACACCTTCTCCAACGGCAGCTTCGTAGCCTATCAGGGCTACCTGGATCACCTGTTTGATGCCAAGGACACTTCCACCGACGGTACCGCCATGTTCAACGGCCTGTACTGGCACTCCGACCGCTACGCCGTCGGTTACGGTCTGAAGTACTTCAACGACATCTATGGCATCCAGAACGGTTCCTACGGTCTGAAGACCACTGGTTTCGGCCACTACTTCTCCGTGACCTACAAGTTCTAATCGAACTCGTTACACGGACACAAAAAACCGGAGCAGCTGCTCCGGTTTTTTTATGCCGCTTTCTTGATGGAGGGAATGGCCAAGGCCCTCCCCCCTTCATCATCAATCGCGGAAGTTCTGGAACTGCATCGGCTGACCCAGCTCGGCGCCACGCACCAGTGCCATGGCTTCCTGCAGGTCATCGCGCTTCTTGCCGGTGACGCGCACTTCGTCGCCCTGAATGGCGGCCTGCACCTTGATCTTGGAATCCTTGATAAGCTTCACCACCTTCTTGGCGGTCTCTTTCTCGATCCCCTGCTTGAACTTCACCGTCAGGTGGAAACGCTTGCCGGAGTGAACGCTGTCACCCACGTCCATCGAGCTGTTCTCGATGTTGCGCTTGAGCAAGGCTGCGCGCAGGATCTCGACCATCTGCTTGAGCTGGAAATCCGCATCGGCTTCCAGCTTGACCTCTTCCTTGTTCAATTCGAAGCTGGCTTCTACACCACGAAAATCGAAACGGGTCGCCAGTTCACGATTGGCGTTATCGACGGCGTTCAACACCTCGTTCATTTTGACTTCAGAGACAATATCGAATGACGGCATAGCCGGGCTCCTCATGCTGTACTTCAGGTTGTGCTGACAAAGGGGCAAATCTACCAGAAAATGGGCAAATTTGCTGATTTCGATGGGATTGCTCTGCTAGAATCCCCAGCGCACAGGAATGGCGAGACCCGTTAGTGTCCGCCTAGCGACATCTTCACTTATCCCCGGTAGCGGGTTGTTCGGAATGCAGCCACTACCCTGATTGAGCCTCTCCATGCCAAGCGGATTACGCGACAACAACCTGAAAAACAGCCGACACCCCTCCTCCCCCCGATGGTCCTTGCTGGGCTGTGGTGCCCTGGGCGGCGTCTTCGCCTCCTTGCTGACCCAAAGTGGCCAGCCGACCCGTGTCCTGCTGAGCGAGCGGCACCGCGCCACCCTGCACCCCGGCATCGATTTCACCTCCCTCGAGGGCCACACCCAGCTGATCGCCATCGAGCGGGGCTTCATCGACAAGCCCGGCGCCATCCAGCGACTGTTGGTTATGACCAAGGCGGGTCAGGTGGTGTCGGCCCTGACGCCCCTGGCAGGCAAGCTGGCGGCAGGGGTTCCCATCGTGCTGCTGCACAATGGCATGGGGATAGCCGAACAGGTGGTGCAGCTGTTTCCGCATAACCCCGTCATTGCCGGTGTCACCAGCCACGGCGCCATGCGCTGCGGTCACTTCGTGTTCCGCCACACCGGCAAGGGCGAAACCTGGCTCGGCCCGGTCAACGACGCGGGCAAAGCCCATGCCCACCTGGCGGATGAACTCGCTCGCGCCCTAGGCCAAGCCGGCTGGGATGAGCAGATCCTGACCCGCCAGTGGCAGAAACTCGCCATCAACTGCGCCATCAATCCGCTCACGGCGCTTTACAAGCTCAAGAATGGCGAGCTGGCCGGCCCCCGCTTTGCCGATGTGCTGCAACAGATCTGCGTGGAAGTCGCCGACGTGATGCAGGCCGAAGGCCAGCCTACCGGCAGCGACGAGCTGCTGCGCCGGGTGATGACTGTGGTGGAACTCACCGCCGACAATTACTCTTCCATGTATCAGGACATGGAGCAGGGGCGTGAGACCGAGATCGAGGCCATCACCGGTTTCCTGCTCGGCAAGGCCGCCGCCCACGGCATTGCGGTGCCGGTCAATCAGGGCCTCTATCAGGCCGTCAAAGAGAAGCGCTGAGCCCGGGATCGCGGGCGGCAGACTAAGGAGTGCAGGATGACCGCATTGGTTTTGGTAGCCCCGGGGTCGGAGGAGATCGAGACGGTCGCCATCGTCGACACCCTGGTGCGCGGGGGCATAGAGGTGGTGCTGGCCTCCTGCTGCCCCACTGGAGCGCGTCAGATCTGCGCCTCCCGCGGTGTACAGATCGTGGCCGATTGCCACCTCGACGAGCTGACGACCCGCGACTTCGAACTCATCGTAGTGCCAGGTGGCCTGCCCGGCAGCGAGGTGATCCGCGACACCCCGCTTGCCATCGACCTGCTGAGGGAGCAGGCGGCGCTGGGCCGCTGGCGCGCGGCCATCTGCGCCGCCCCCGCAGTGGTGCTGCACCATCACGGCTTGCTGGAGGATGCCAGCGCCACCTGCCATCCCGGCTTTCAGGCCCGCCTGCCCGCCGCGCAACTGAGCACGGCCCGGGTGGTGCGGGATGATGTCCATCGTCTCATCACCAGCCAGGGCCCAGGCACCGCCATCGAGTTTGCCCTCGAGCTGGTGCGGGTGCTGCGTGGCGATGAAACCGCCCGTGCGGTAGCCGGGCCCATGGTTATGCCATAACAGCGAAGATTGTGGATGCAACGGGCTAGTTGACTGGCTCTGTATCTGTTTTGGGCTGCTTGGCACGGTAGGAGTCCATGATGGGAGCCCAATCAATGCCGAGCGGCACCGGGTATTGCTTGAATAACGCGCCATATTCTTTGTCAAAGTTACGAATGGTGACTACGTATTGGCTTGTTCCTATAGGGTACTTTTTATCACGCCAATCGTCCGTCACCTCTTCGGCAATGCCACGAGTAAGCAACAAATCAGGGCTCAGTCGCAGTCCCCCTCCGGTGAGTACGACTTCAAAATAACCACCGGGAGCCAAACCGAAGTAGAGGCGGTTTCGGCGATCATACCGCCCTTCAACTGCATAGACTTGACGCATCTGTTGCTCCAAATCGGCAGGTAAATTCACTTTGATACGGTAACGTTTGCGGTCATGGAGTGAAACCATTTCGATCACGGCTTTGTCGGGTATGGAGACGCCGTCCGTAGGCAAACCGCCGCCACCAGCCCAGTAATAACTGGTGTCCTTTGATACGATCAGCAAGCAAACCTCCAGCCCCGCCTCCAGCCAAGCTGTCGACATAAACCAGTTTCCCTCCAAGATAGAACTCTGTCTTGGTGTTCTTAGTAAGGTCTATATTGCTGCCCGTACCATAACGCCAAGAAAAAGGTTTGATCTGTGTATTCGCAGCACAAACCAACAGAGGACAAAGCAGGCCAAGCACCAATATCCATCGTTTTAACATCATGACACCTTGTTCCCCATCAATTCGCGCCTCTCTTTACTAATACTCGTTTCGTATTTATTGGTATTGGCCGGATTTGTGATGCCCTTGTTACTGGCACTGTGGTGCAGCTAAATAGCTGTTCCGAAT
>NZ_CDBZ01000133.1 GCF_000819985.1 Aeromonas media
CATCTGGGTGAACAGTTACTGTTCCTCGCGGCCACGGCCTCCCTTGCCTTTGCCGTCGACTGGCTGGTGCAGCAGCAGATCGGGTATCAGCAGCAGCGCAATCAACGTCTGCTGCAGGAGATGGCCACACTCGATACCCAGCTTGGCGAGATCCGGTTGCTCAAGGAGCGTCGAAAGGAACTGATCGACCGGATGCAGCTTATCGAGCAGTTGCAGACAAGACGCAACATACCGGTACGCCTGTTCAACCAGCTCCCCGTGCTGGTGCCCAACGGCGTCTACCTCAATACCCTAGCCTTGCAGGCCAACAGAATTGATGTCAACGGCAAGGCTGAAGCCTATGGCCGGGTTGCCAGCATGATGAGGCGCATCGATGGTTCGGGCTGGTTGGGGCAGTCTCAGCTCAGCACTATTTTCACTGCGGATGTGGCGCCCGTGGCCCTCAGCCAGTTCTCCATGATGTTCCAGATTGCCGGCGTCGCTCCGGCCGCGGCTAAGGGGAAAAAATGAACCTGCAACAGTTCAATGACCTGGATCTCAATGACATCGCGCGTTGGCCCAAGGTTGCCAAGGGGATCTTCATCCTGTTTTGCTGTGCCTTGCTGGGGGGGGCCATCTACTACTATGTGATTGCCAATTCCCTGACGGCCTTGCGGCAGGAGGCCGTCAAAGAGCAGGAGCTGAAGGCCCAATTCGAGAGCAAGGCCATGCTGGCTGCCAACCTGGAGGCATACCGGAAGCAGATGGTGCAACTGGAGCATTTAGTGGATGCCCAGCTCAAGCAGCTGCCCAACACCCATGAAGTGGCAGGGCTGCTGGATGACATCAGCTTTATCGCCACCGACAACGGGCTCAAATTGAACAGGATTAACTGGGAAGCAGAGGTCAAACACGAATTCTCGACCGAACTTCCCATGCGCATCGAGGTGGTGGGCACCTATCACGAGCTTGGCAAGTTCACGGCTGACATGGCTGCATTGCCGCGCATCGTCATCCTGGAGTCGTTTCAGCTCAATCAAAGCCGGGATCAGGGCGAATTGATAGGCATGTCCATGCAGGCCAAGACCTACAAATACAACGGTAAAACCCTGGAGCAGAAGCCATGAGCATGAGAGTGATAGGACTCTTCTTGCCGGTGCTGTTGTTGACGGCCTGCGGCGGGCAGGAAGACATGGACGAGTACGTACAACAAACCAAGGCGAGGCAACCCATCCCGATCGAACCCTTGCCGGAGATAAAACCCTTTTCCCCCATGGCCTATCAGCACAGCGATCAACGCAGCCCTTTCATTGAACCGCAACCTGAGACCAGTTCCAGAGTGGATGCGAAGACCAAGCCGGACTGCGCCCAGATAGTGGCGAATCGGGAGAAGGAGGTGCTGGAGCGCTATTCGCTGGCCAGTTTGAGCATGAAGGGATCCATCGGCAAGCAGGGACAGTTATGGGCGCTGATCAGGACCCCGGACGGGCAAGCCGTGCGTGTGGGGCTCAATCAGTACATGGGACTGGATCAGGGCAGAGTCATCAAGATAACGAATACTCATGTTGACTTGATGGAAACGGTACCGGATGGCAAAGGATGCTGGGTCACCCGAGAAACTCAGCTGGCCATGGCCAATCTCGACGCAAAACTATGATCAGGGATGAGCAGAGATGAGAACAACAATAAGAAGGATGAGCGGTGTGGCGCTGTTGTGGCTGGGCGCATGCGCTCAGGTGTGGGCGGTGCCAGCGTTGCAGGAGGTCAGGGTAAATCCGCTGTTGGCCGATCAGCTCTTGCTCGAGCTGAGCTTCAGCGAGCCTGTGAGCGGATTTACCGACAGACTGTCGTATGAACCCAATCAACTCTTGCTGCACGTGCCCGGAGCCATAGGCGCGCTGACGGTCAACCCGCTGCCCATCAAGCAGCAAGGGGTGGACAACCTCAAGGTGGAGGGCAAGGGGGAAGGGCTCGATATCAAGATAGCGCTCGATCAGCTGACCCCTTACCAGGTCCATCAACAGGGCAACAAATTGCTGGTGTCATTGGGAGAGAAGGCCGGTCAGCCAGTGGCTGCGACGACGACCTCTCCAAGTGCCAGTCCGTCAGCCCTTGTCAGGAGCCAGCCAGTGACCCAGTCGGCGCTGATTGATACCCAGCGGGTCGCTCAGAACCAGTCTCAATATCAGGCCCAGCCCGTCTCTGTCTCCTCTCCCGTGGCGGCTCCCGCCCCCGTTGCGGCCAGCAAACCCGTCCTGTCCGTCTCGCAGGCTAACGCGGGAGGTGCCTACTTCAACTCGGTCAAGGGGGTGGATTTTCGCCGTGGCAAGGAGGGGCAGGGGGAATTTCTCGTGACCCTGGATAACAGTTCGGCTGCAGTGGATGTGAGCAGTCGGGGCCAGAAGGTGCTCGCCAAGTTCCACGGTACCCGGATCCCGGATGAGCAACTGAATCTTATCAATGTGCAGGATTTTGCGACCCCGGTCTCCCAGGTGGAGGTGTTCCGTCAGGGCAATGACACCCTGTTTGAACTTTCGGTCAATGGCCAGTTTGATTATCGCTACGACCAGGCCGACAAGATGTTCATCATAGAGGTGAAAAAACGCGTCGCCACCACGACCGCGAAACAATATCAGGGCAAACCAATCTCATTGAATTTCCAGGATATTCCTGTGCGAACCGTGCTGCAGATCATCGCCGACTTCAATAATCTCAACCTGGTGACCACGGATTCCGTCTCCGGCAATATCACGTTGCGTCTCGATGGTGTGCCCTGGGAACAGGCGCTCGACATCATTCTCAAGGTCAGAGGGCTCGACAAGCGGCTGGACAACAACATCCTGCTGGTGGCCCCGGCGGACGAGATTGCCGCACGAGAGAAACAGCAACTGGAGAGCCGCAATCAGGTGGCCGATCTGGCGCCGCTCTATACCGAATATTTGCAGATCAACTATGCCAAGGCATCCGAAGTGGCGGCCCTGCTCTCTTCCGAGAGCACCAAGCTGCTCTCTCCCAGAGGCGCAGTGAGCGTGGATGAACGCACCAACGTGCTGGTGGTCAAAGACACGGCGGATGTCATCGGCAACGTCAAGCGGATGCTGGACATCCTCGATATCCCGGTCAAGCAGGTGGTGATCGAGGCGCGCATGGTGACCATAGACGACGGCTTTGACGAGGCTTTGGGCGTGCGGTGGGGGGTGACCAAGACGGATGGTCATGGCAATGGCACCTCTGGCACCATAGAAGGCAATGATGGCGCGGGTAATAATGGCGGTAGCTCCACCATCACGCGCCCCGGCGTGGAAGACAGGCTCAACGTCAACCTGCCGGTGACCAACGCCGCCGGCACCCTGGCCTTCCAGGTTGCCCGTCTCGCCAATGGCACTCTGCTCGATCTTGAACTGTCGGCGCTGGAGAAGGAGAGCAAGGCCGAGATCATTGCAAGCCCTCGGGTCACCACGGCGAACCAGAAACCGGCTTTGATCGAACAGGGGACCGAGATCCCCTATGTGGAGTCCTCTTCCAGCGGGGCGACCTCGGTCACCTTCAAGAAGGCGGTGCTGAGTCTCAAGGTCACGCCACAGATCACCCCGGACAACAGGGTCATCCTGGATTTGACCGTGACCCAGGATACCAAGGGGGAAACCGTCCCGACCGGTACCGGGGATGCAGTCTCCATCAACGCCCAGTCCATCACCACCCAGGTGCTGGTCAACAACGGTGAGACCCTGGTGCTGGGCGGCATCTATCAACAGACCATCAAGAACGACGTCAGCAAGGTACCGCTGCTGGGGGATATTCCCGGCCTCGGTTATCTGTTCAAGAAAACCACCAGTGAGAACAAGAAGCGTGAACTGCTGATCTTCGTGACCCCGAGGATAGTCACCGACGCCCTCTGAAAACTTTACATGTGAGGGTAAAACACATATAACCTTACGCCCCGATGAGGCTGGGGCGTAAGGGCTGCGGTTGCCAGTCCTGGTTTCTATTGAGATAATCCCCCTCCTGATCCATCGCAAGATAAGGTTCATAGGTACCCCGGTCGAGTAGTTACCGGGGCCATACAGTTTGTAATTACTAACGAAAAGACATGGCTGAGAAACGCAATATTTTCCTGATAGGTCCCATGGGTGCGGGCAAGAGCACCATAGGTAGACATCTGGCAGAACAACTGCACATGGAGTTTTTCGACTCAGATCATGAGATTGAGCGCCGCAGTGGTGCCGATATCGGCTGGGTGTTCGATGTTGAAGGCGAAGAGGGTTTCCGGATCCGCGAAGAGAAGGTGATCGGTGAACTCGCCGAGCAGCAGGGTATCGTGCTGGCAACGGGCGGCGGCGCCATCAAGAGCCGTGAAACCCGCAACAAACTCTCTGCGCGCGGCATCGTGGTCTACCTCGAAACCACCATTGAAAAGCAACTGGCGCGTACCCAGAGAGACAAGCGTCGCCCCCTGTTGCAAACCGAAGAGCCGCCCCGCGAAG
This sequence comes from Aeromonas media, assembly GCF_000819985.1. Classification (GTDB taxonomy): domain Bacteria; phylum Pseudomonadota; class Gammaproteobacteria; order Enterobacterales; family Aeromonadaceae; genus Aeromonas; species Aeromonas media. Next base: position 4,464 of record NZ_CDBZ01000133.1, read on the forward strand.
TGCTGGAGCGTCTGGCCCTCGAGCGCAACGCCCTGTATGAAGAAGTCGCAGACTTTGTCATCCAGACGGATGATCAAAGTGCAAAAGTTGTAGCTAATCAAATCGTTAAGTTGATTGGTATGTAATCAATAGAGGACGTCCATGGAAAGGTTGAAGGTCGAACTGGGTGAGCGCAGCTACCCGATTGAGATAGCTGCTGGTCTGTTGCAACGCCCCGAGGTGCTGACGCAGACGATCAAGGGCAAGCGGGTCATGATAGTGACCAACACTGTCGTCGCCCCCTTGTATCTTGAGCAGATCATTCAGTTGCTGCCCGGTTTTCAGGTTGAACACCTGATATTGCCGGATGGCGAGGCCTACAAGACCCTGGCTACCTTCGAGCGGATCATGTCTGCTCTGCTGGAAACCAGTCATGGTCGTGACACCACCCTCATCGCCCTGGGGGGCGGCGTGATAGGCGACGTTGTCGGCTTTGCTGCGGCAAGCTATCAACGAGGCATTCCGTTCATTCAGGTGCCTACCACACTGCTCTCCCAGGTTGACTCCTCCGTCGGCGGCAAGACCGCCGTCAACCACCCTCTTGGCAAAAACATGGTGGGCGCCTTCTATCAGCCCAAGCATGTGATCATCGACACCGATTGCCTCAAGACCCTGCCTGCGCGGGAGTTTGCAGCCGGCATGGCCGAGGTGATCAAGTACGGCATCATCTGGGATGAGGCCTTCTTCTCCTGGCTCGAAGTCAACATGGTGCGGCTGCAACGCCTTGACGCAGATGCTCTTTCTTACGCCATTCGCCGTTGCTGTGAAATCAAGGCCGACGTGGTCGGTCAGGACGAGACCGAGCACGGCGTCCGTGCCCTGCTGAACCTGGGCCACACCTTCGGCCATGCCATCGAGGCAGAGAAGGGCTATGGCAACTGGCTCCATGGGGAGGCGGTGGCGGCGGGCATGATGCTGGCGGCCGAGACGGCCCTGGCCCGTGGCGACATGACGGCGCAAGAGGTGGCACGCGTCCGCGACCTGTTGCTGGCGGCCGATCTGCCGGTGCTGGCGCCGCCCGAGATGGATTTTGCCGCCTTCATTCGCCATATGCGCCGTGACAAGAAGGTGCTGGAAGGCAAGCTGCGGCTGGTGTTACCAGTCGGGATCGGGCAGGCCCAGGTAGTGGCCGATGTGACGGATATGCAGTTGATGGCGGTGATCGAGTCTGGTCGTGACCAATAACAAATTGCTTAAACTGCCTTCCCAGCGGCAGCTGGTTGACCGGCTGCTGCATCTGATTGAGTTCAATCACCCCTTTATTTTTCTCTCCGGCAAGCCCGGCAGCGGCCGTGGCACCCTGTGTGAATCCCTGCTGGCCCAATTGCCTGACCAGGTGCGGGTGGTTAGCCTCATCGGCAGTCCGGCCATGAAGATGGCAGACGTGCGCCAGTTGCTGCTTCAGCAGGTGGTGGCGCGCCCCCTGTTCAATGCACAGGATGCGCTGGCCGACAGCTTCTTCCGCATGCTGGAGGGCAAGTCTTCCACCCTGCTGCTCATGATCGAGCGTGCCGACACCTTGCCGACCGAACTGGTGGGGGAGCTGTGGGCGCTTGGTCGCCACAACGATACACTGGCCTCTCCCCATAAACTGGCCATTCTGCTCTCGGGCAGTGACGTCTGGTGTCGCGATCAGAAGAGTGCCCTCAAGGGGCGTGCCATGCCCGCGCTCGAGCTGGAAGTCGCGCCACTGAGCGCACCGGAGCAGCGCATCTTCTTGTATGAGAAGGCCAAGGAGCTGAAGATCCCGGCGGCCCTCTTGCCCAAGCCCAAAGTGGAAGAGATCCTGAAGGGGGCGGGGGGGCACCCTTCCGCCATCATGCAGTCATTGGAGGATGTCATGACCGACAGAAGGCCCAAGAAACGTCAGGCCGAGTTGCCCGTCAAGAAAATTGCGACCGTGCTGGCCCTGGCGGCCGCCGGTTTGCTGGCGCTGAGTTACCTCCCTCTGTTCGAGGAGGCAGGCAAGGGTGAGACCCCGGCCTCGTCCCAGGGGATGGCGTTGCCCAACCCTGTCGCCACAGATCCACTGAGCATCGGCACGGCGAGCGGGTCCCAGTCGACTCAGGGCGGTGGCACGACATCTGGGGAGCAGGGAGGCCAGCAGGTTGCCCGGGATTGGCAGCCCGATGCCAAGACTTTGCCCAAGAAGGTCGAGAGCGAGACGGTCACCACGGAGTCGAGCAATTACGAGGGGCGACGTGTTGTCATCTCCGACGAAGTGGTCGAAAAGCTGATGACGCAGCCCAACATCAGCGGCGCCCTGCCGACGGCAGTGGTGGACGAGCTGATTGGAGAGAGCTCCCGTGCGGCCCCGACCGTGGAAACGGCACAGCCCAAGACACAGAACTCGGCACCTGTTGCCAAGGCGATGCCCACACCTGCCGCGGCTACGCCTGCTGCGGCGCCAGCGCCCAAGGTGGCCCTGACGCCGGCGGCAACCCTCAACAAGAAAGCGAGGAACCACTACAGCATCCAGCTGATGGGGGCGAGCAATACCCAGGCGGTCGACAGTTTCGTGGCCGAGCATGGGCTGGCGGGCAAGGTCTGGGTCTACAAGACCCGCTTCCGTGGCAGCCCTTGGTACGTGGTGGTGCAGGGTGACTATGCCAACAGCACCCAGGCCAAGGCGGCGATCCGCAAGCTCACCCCCGCCTTGCTCAAGGGACAACCCTGGCCCAAGTCATTTGCCCAGATACAAAAAGAATTGAAGCAATAGCCAGTCGCCTGGGGAAGGGGGTAGAATCGTCCCCCTTTTTTGGGCATTGCCTTCTTAACACCGGACTTCCATGAAAAAAACACGCGCGTTTTTAAAATGGGCCGGGGGAAAATACTCCCTGGTCGAAGAGATTGCCGAGCGCTTGCCGGCCGGGCGTGTGTTGCTGGAGCCTTTCGTCGGAGCGGGCTCGGTGTTTCTCAACACGGATTACGATGCCTATGTGCTCAACGACATCAATCCGGATCTGATCGGTCTCTACAATCATCTCAAGCGGCAGCCGGACAACTTCATCCGCGAGGCGCGCAAGTTGTTTGTGGCCGAGCACAACCACAAGACCGCCTATTATCGGCTGCGCACCCAGTTCAACCAGACCGAAGCCGGGTTCGAAAGGTCTCAGCTGTTCCTGTTTCTGAATCGCCACGGGTTCAACGGTCTGTGCCGTTACAACAAGAAGGGCGGTTTCAACGTGCCGTTCGGCTCGTACAAGAAGCCCTATTTCCCGGAGAAAGAGCTGTGGGCCTTTGCCGAGAAGGCACAGAAGGCCACCTTCATCTGCGAGAGTTATGCCGATGCCATGGCCAGGGCGGAGGAGGATTGGGTGATCTACTGCGATCCCCCCTATGCGCCGCTCTCTACCACGGCGAGTTTCACCACCTACTCGGCCGGCGGCTTCACTCTGGATGACCAGGCGCTGCTGGCCAGGCTGGCCCGCCATACCGCCGCCCACAAGGGGGTGCCCGTGCTCATCAGCAACCACGACATCGAGCTGACCCGGGAGCTCTACCGCGGGGCCCGGCTGGACGAGATCCTGGTCAAGCGCACCATCAGCCGCAACGGCGGCAGCCGCAACAAGGTAGCCGAACTGCTGGCACTCTACCCGCCCGGCATCGCTCCCGAGCAGGGCCATTACCCCGGTGAGGCCGAACTGGTCTCAGTCGGTTGAACCATGAACGGTCCCTGCGGGGACCGTTGTCGTTTCTGACTGGGCGAGAGCGAGATCCGGGTCGGCTGTACGAGCGGGTCATTGTCATCGCGTGTATTGCGGCAGGACTCGCGGTCCGCGTCTTCTGCACTTGCGGGTCGTTTTCATTCCACGTTTGCGGTGAGACTCGCGGTCCGCGTCTTCTGCAGGTGCGGGTGGTTTTCATTCCACGTTTGCGGTGAGACTCGCGGTCCGCGTCTTCTGCACTTGCGCGTCGTTTTCATTCCACGTTTGCGGTGAGACTCGCGGTCCGCATCTTCTGCAGGTGCGGGTCGTTTTCATTCCGTGTTTGTGGTGAGACTCGCGGTCCGCGTCTTCTGCACTTGCGGGTCGTTTTCATTCCATGTTTGCGGTAAAATTGCGCCGCTTTTTCTGCCACGCTGCCAATGGATGACGCTGATGAAAGACTTTCTGATTGCCCCCTCTATCCTCTCCGCCGACTTTGCCCGTCTGGGTGAGGATGTGGCCAAGGTGCTGGCCGCCGGGGCCGACGTGGTGCACTTCGACGTGATGGACAACCATTATGTCCCCAACCTGACCATAGGCCCCATGGTCTGTCAGGCCCTGCGTGACTACGGCATCGAAGCCCCCATCGATGTGCACCTGATGGTCAAGCCGGTGGATCGCATCGTGCCCGATTTTGCCAAGGCGGGTGCGAACCTGATCACCTTCCACCCGGAGGCCTCCGATCATGTGGACCGCACCCTGGGTCTCATCAAGGAGCAGGGTTGCCAGGCCGGTCTGGTGCTGAACCCGGCCACGCCGCTCACCTGCCTCGAGTACGTGATGGACAAGCTGGACGTGATCCTGCTGATGTCGGTCAACCCGGGTTTCGGTGGTCAGAGCTTCATCCCCGGCACCCTAGACAAGCTGCGTCAGGTGCGTCGCCTGATCGATGAGAGCGGTCGTGACATTCGCCTCGAGATCGACGGTGGCGTCAAGGTGGAGAACATCCGCGAGATCGCAGCCGCCGGGGCTGACATGTTCGTGGCGGGCTCTGCCATCTTCGGCAAGCCGGATTACAAGGCGGTGATCGATCAAATGCGGGCGGAGCTGGCTCATGTCCGTTGAACGTCCCTTCGATCTGGTGCTGTTCGATCTGGATGGCACCCTGATTGACAGCGCTTCCCAACTGGCGTTGGCGGTCAACCGCACCCTGACCGATCTGGGGCTGGCCGAGGCTGACGAAGCCGTGGTACGCACCTGGGTCGGCAACGGCGCCGACAAGTTGATCCAGCGTGCCCTCGATTATCGCGAGGCGCCCGAGCTGTTTGCCAAGGCCCGCCCCCTGTTTGACCAGCACTATCAGGCCTGTCTGCTGCAAGGGCTGGCCATGTATGACGGTGTGGAGCAGAGCCTGCGCCGCCTGCAGGCGCTCGGCTACCGGCAGGCAGTGGTGACCAACAAGCCGAGTCACTTCGTGCAGCCCATTCTGGATGCCCTCGGCATCGGCGACTGTTTCGCACTTTGGCTGGGGGGCAACTGTGTGCCCGTCAAGAAGCCGAGCCCGGATCCGCTGCTGCACGCCTGCCACGAGCTTGGCGTCAGCCCGTCCCGCACCCTGATGGTGGGGGACTCCGAAAATGATGTGCTGGCCGCCCAGGCCGCCGGCATGAAGGTGGTGGGGCTCACCTACGGCTACAACTATGGCCGTCCCATCGCGGATTCCCGCCCTGACTGGGTATGCGAGCAGTTTGCAGAGCTCGATGCCCTGTTGGCTGAATAACAAGGATCAACACATTCATGGCTAAACCAATTGTATTGAGCGGGGCCCAACCCTCGGGCCAGCTGACCATAGGCAACTACATGGGCGCCTTGCGTCAGTGGGTCAACATGCAGGATGACTTCGACTGCCTCTACTGCATCGTCGATCTGCATGCCATCACCACCCGCCAGGAGCCTGCCGCCCTGCGCAAGGCGTGCCTGGATGCCGCCGCCCTCTATCTGGCGGTCGGCATTGATCCGGCCAAGAGCACCGTCTTCATCCAGTCCCACGTGCCGCAGCACGCCGAGCTTGGCTGGATCCTCAACTGCTACACCCAGATGGGCGAGCTGTCGCGCATGACCCAGTTCAAGGACAAGTCCGCCCGTTTCGAGAACAACGTCAACGTCGGCCTGTTTGGCTATCCGGTGCTGATGGCGGCGGACATCCTGCTCTATCAGGCGAACCAGGTGCCGGTCGGCAACGACCAGAAGCAGCATCTGGAGCTGACTCGCGACATCTGCACCCGGTTCAACAACCTGTACGGTGAGGTATTCACCCTGCCTGAGCCCTTCATCCCGACCGACGGTGCCCGGGTGATGAGCCTGCAGGATCCCACCAAGAAGATGTCCAAGTCCGACGACAACGAGGCGAACTTCATCGGCCTGCTGGAAGATCCCAAGCAGATCGTCAAGAAGATCAAGCGGGCGATGACCGATTCCGACGAGCCGGCCGTGGTGCGTTTCGATCCCGAGAACAAGCCGGGGGTCTCCAACCTGCTGACCCTGATGTCCGGTGTGACAGGCCGCTCCATCCCCGAGCTCGAGCAGCACTTCGAGGGCAAGATGTACGGCCACCTCAAGAGCGAGACGGCCGATGCCGTGGTCGCCCTGCTGGAGCCCATCCAGGCACGCTTCCGCGAGCTGCGTCAGGATGAGACTCATCTGCAGGCAATTTTGGCGGCTGGCGCACAAAAGGCGCGGGAAAGGGCTGAAAAAACCCTGACCAGCGTATATGATGTCGTCGGCTTCGTTCCTCGAGCCTGACATACTGGGAAGGTGTAGTCGTAGAGAGCTGGGTATTTGCCTGGCTTTCTTTGTTTTACCCGACCCCTGGTTCGTCAATTCAACTTCCAATGTCAAACGCGGGTTCTTGCCCCAAGAGAAAGCATGTCTGTCGAATCACATACCCCGATTGAAGAACTGAGTGACAAGGGCAACTGGCTGCGCAAGTTTCGCAAGGCCAAGAACCTCAACACCCTGCAGCTGATGGTCTCCAATGCCATCGACAAGCACCACAAGACCCCGGCCATCGCCGCCGCCATCTATCTGGCCGAGTGCCAGCGCGAGCGCGAGCTGGAGCAGGGACGTTATCTGGATCGCTGAGGTGCTCTCCCGGCTTCTGCCCATCTGCTGGGTTGCCATGCCACACCCCGCTTTCGGCACTTAAGCCGTGCCCGCCTTTCCCCCTTCCTGCTCCCGAGCCCAGCCCATGGGCTATCCGGTGTCTTCTGCCTGTTCTCGTCCGTTTCCCCGTCGAGGGGCATAGGTTGGTCAGCCTCATGGGGACAACGCCTTCGAGATGGCAGAGATGTTTTGCTGAGTAAAAACCAGAAGCCACCATCCATGCCCGCGTGATGACCCCTCAGCGGTTTATTAACGGGGGCAGACATGCCAGAATGCGCGGCGTTTGTCCGTGGACGGCCGGCAGGCGCAGTCTGCTTACCGTCTCTGTTCTATTCCCAGGGCTCTCTCATGCTGCTACTCATCGACAACTACGACTCCTTTACCTGGAACCTGGTGCAATATTTTGGCGCCCTGGGGCAGGAGGTGGTGGTCAGGCGCAACGACGAGCTCAGTCTGGAAGAGATAGCCCGGCTTGCCCCAAGCCATCTGGTGATCTCTCCCGGTCCCTGCACGCCGAACGAGGCGGGCATCTCGCTGGCGGCCATCTCCCGTTTTGCCGGTGAGATACCCATTCTCGGCGTCTGCCTCGGCCACCAGTCCCTGGCTCAGGCGTTCGGCGCCCGGGTGGTGCGTGCCCGTCAGGTGATGCACGGCAAGACGTCCCTCATCCGCCATACGGGGGAGGGGGTATTCAAGGGACTCAAGGATCCGCTGCGGGTCACCCGCTACCATTCGCTCATCGTGGCGCATGACTCCCTGCCCGATTGTTTCGAGATCACTGCCTGGAGCGAACATGACGATGGCTCCATGGACGAGATCATGGGGCTGCGGCATAAAACACTGGCACTGGAGGGAGTTCAGTTCCACCCGGAGAGCATTTTGAGCGAGCAGGGACACCAGTTGCTGGCCAACTTTTTGGCCGTTTCCTGAAAAAATCGTGATCCTCGTCTCATAATCGAAATGAGGCCAAAAAAATTTTCCCTGACACTTTATTCACCCTCCTTCCTGCCCAAATTATCTCTTGCCAACACCCCCTGAGCCGTTATGCAATGCGGTTGCCTAAAATCTCACAGGCAATCGAACATTGTTCCTCATTGGCGGTTAAGTTACAGACTTTTTACTTTTTTTCTGTGATAATTCCGCCACGTTTACACGGATTTAACTTTTGGGCGGTGGATTATTCTGCCGCGATATAGCAGGAGAGCAATATGTCAGAGTTGTTGGCAGTGACACGTGAAGTGTTTGATGAAGTGATGGTTCCCAACTATGCGCCGGCCAAGATCATTCCGGTACGCGGGGAGGGATCACGTGTCTGGGATCAGGAAGGCCGCGAGTATGTCGACTTCGCGGGCGGGATCGCGGTCAATGGCCTGGGCCATTGCCATCCCAAGCTGGTCGAAGCCCTGAAAACCCAGGGCGAGAAGCTGTGGCACCTCTCCAACGTGATGACCAACGAGCCGGCCCTGCGTCTGGCCAAGAAGCTGGTCGCCGCCACCTTTGCCGAGAAGGTCTATTTCTGCAACTCAGGCGCCGAAGCGAACGAAGCGGCGCTCAAGCTGGCCCGTCGTTACGCCATCGAGAAGTTCGGTGCCCACAAGACCCAGATCATCGCCTTCCATCAGGGCTTCCACGGCCGCACCTTCTTCACCGTCAGCGTCGGCGGCCAGGCTGCCTACTCCGATGGTTTCGGTCCCAAGCCGGCCGACATCACCCACGTCGCCTACAACAACCTGGAAGAGCTGGCCTCCGTCATCTCCGACAATACCTGTGCCGTGGTGATGGAGCCGCTGCAAGGGGAGGGTGGCATCATTCGCCCCACCGACGAGTTTGCCAAAGGGGTGCGCGAGCTGTGCGACAAGCACAATGCCCTGCTCATCTATGACGAGGTGCAATCCGGGGTCGGTCGTACCGGCGAGCTGTTTGCCTACATGGGTCTGGGGGTCACGCCGGACATCCTCACCAGCGCCAAGGCGCTGGGCGGCGGTTTCCCCATCGGTGCCATGCTGACCACCACCGAGATCGCGGCTCACCTGAAAGTGGGCACTCACGGCTCTACCTACGGCGGCAACCCGCTGGCGTGTGCGGTGGCCGAGGCGGTGATCGACGTCGTCAATACCCCGGAAGTGCTGAGCGGCATCAAGCAGCGCGAGCAGCTGTTCCGCGACGGTCTGGACGCCATCAACGCCAAGTACCACTGCTTCAGCGAAGTGCGCGGCAAGGGCCTGCTGCTCGGCGCCGTGCTCAACGATGACTTCAAGGGTCGCTCCCGCGACTTCCTGCTTGCCTCCATCGATCAGGGGTTGATGGCGTTGGTAGCAGGCACCAATGTAGTGCGCTTCGCCCCCTCTCTGGTGATCCCGGAAGCGGACATCAAGGAAGGGCTGGCCCGGTTCGAGAAAGCGGTTGCTCAGGTGGTTAACGCCTGATCCAAATTGAGGTGGGGAGCCCTCCCGGCAGGAGCCGGGACCCCACCTGTCGTCAATGAAAGGGAGTTGTCATTTATGTTGGTTATCCGTCCTATCGAGCAGCGCGACTTCGCCGGCCTCAAGACCTGTGCCATCGAATCCGGCACCGGCATGACCTCGTTGCCGGTCAACGATGAACTGCTGCAACGCAAGATCGATGCCTCGACCCAGACCTTCCTGGACAAGCCCGCCGGCAAGGGCGATTGCCTCTATTTCTTCGTGGCCGAGGATCTGGAGACCGGCGAGATGGTCGGTACCTGCGCCATCGACGCGGCTGTCGGCTTGTCCCAGCCGTTTTACAACTATCACATCGGCAAGGTGGTGCACTCTTCCCCCAAGCTCGGCATCTACAACGTGGTCGAGACGCTCACGCTGTCCAATGACTACACCGGCAACTCCGAGCTGTGCACCCTGTTTCTGCGTGAATGCGCCCGCGAGGGGCTCAATGGCCGCCTGCTTTCCAAGCACCGTTTCCTGTTCATGGCCGAGCACCCCGAGCTGTTTGACAAGACCGTCTTCGCCGAAATGCGCGGCGTCTCTGATGAGAACGGTCACAGCCCCTTCTACGAGTGGCTGCAAAAGCATTTCTTCTCGATGGACTTTCCCACCGTCGACTACCTCACCGGCATCGGCAAGAAGCGCTTCATCGCCGAGCTGATGCCCAAGTACCCCATCTACGTGAACCTGCTGAGCAACGAGGCACGTGCCGTCATCGGTCAGACCCACGAGAAGACCCGTCCGGCCATCAAGATGCTGCAGGACGAGGGCTTCGTGAACCGTGGTTATGTCGACATCTTCGATGCCGGCCCCACCGTCGAGTGCGATGTGAAGCACATCCGCAGCGTGCGCCGCAGCCAGAAGCTGGCGGTGCTGGTGGGTGAACCCATCGGCGGTCATACCTATCTCGTCTGCAACGCCAGGTTTGAACAATACCGCGCCTGCTACGGCAACATCCGGGTCGATCTGGACAAGCACGAAGCCATCATACCGCCCAAGATGGCGGCCGCCCTCAAGGTGGAGAGTGGCGACATGGTTCGGGTCGTCGATCTGGAATAACGAGTCCATATCACCGCATTGAAGCAGGCTGCCAAGGTGGCCTGTGCACCACAGGGAGTGAATTGATGATGTCTTTAGTCCAGTTTATCGATGGCCAGTGGCTGGCCGGTGAAGGCAAGCCGTTCGAATCAAAAGATCCGGCCAGGAACGAAGTGATTTGGCGCGGGGAGGCGGCGAGCCAGACCCAGGTGGACGCCGCCGTCAAGGCTGCCCGCGCGGCCTTCTACCATTGGTCCGATCTGGCCCTCGAGGATCGTCTGGCCATAGTACGCCGTTATGCCGATCTGCTCGGTGAGCACAAGGAGGCGCTGGCCCTGACCATAGCCCGGGAAACCGGCAAGCCGCTGTGGGAGACCCGCACCGAAGTGGCGGCCATGCAGGGCAAGATCGCCATCTCCATCCGCGCTCATGACGAGCGCACCGGCACGGTGGAGAACCCCATGCCCGGTGCCAAGGCGTTCGTGCGCCACAAGCCCCACGGCGTGGTCGCCGTGTTCGGCCCCTACAACTTCCCGGGTCACCTGCCCAACGGTCACATAGTGCCTGCGCTTATCGCGGGTAACGCCGTGGTGTTCAAGCCCTCCGAGCTGACCCCCATGGTGGCCGAGGCCATGCTCAAGGTATGGCAGGAAGCGGGGCTGCCCAAGGGCGTGCTCAACCTGGTGCAGGGCGAAGTGGAGACCGGCAAGGCGCTGGCGGGCAATCCGGACATCGATGGCCTCTTCTTCACCGGTTCGTCCCGCACCGGCCACTTCCTGCACCAGCAGTTTGCCGGTCAGCCGGGCAAGATCCTGGCCCTGGAGATGGGTGGCAACAACCCTCTCATCGTCAAGGATGTGAGCGACATCGACGGCGCAGTTCACGCCATCGTGCAGTCCGCCTTCATCACCTCCGGCCAGCGCTGCACCTGCTCGCGCCGTCTGTTTGTCGAGCGCGGCGAGCGCGGCGATGCCCTGGTCAAGCGGCTGGTGGAGGTGGTCGGCCAGATCAAGGTCGGTCATTACGATGACGAGGCTCAGCCCTTTATGGGCGCCATGATCAGCGAGCGTGCGGCGCTTGGCATGGTCGAGGCGCAGGCCAACCTGCAGCAACTGGGGGGTGAGAGCCTGCTCGCTCTCAAGCATCTGGAGGCGGGCACCGGTTTCGTCTCTCCGGGCATCATAGACGTGACCGCGGTCAAAGCGCTGCCGGACGAAGAGTACTTCGGCCCGCTGCTGCAGCTCATTCGCTACGACGACTTCGATGCCGCCATCGACCAGGGCAACGCCACCAGCTTCGGCCTCTCGGCCGGCCTGCTCGGCGACAACGAGGTGGACTGGAACCACTTCTTCAAGCGGATCCGTGCTGGTATCGTCAACTGGAACAAGCCCATCACCGGCGCCTCCAGTGCCGCGCCGTTCGGTGGCATCGGTGCCTCCGGGAACCACAGAGCGAGCGCCTACTACGCCGCTGACTACTGTGCCTATCCGGTCGCCTCGGTGGAAGACAGCAAGGCCGCGATGCCGGATCAGCTGTCCCCGGGTTTGACCTTCTAATCGAGAAGGAGGGGGTTGATGTGGCAGGAGAGGCCCAACGCTGCCGACGACTGCGTCATACCCCCGGTCTGATCTTCTGATAACAAGAAAATAAAAGAGGGGCACTGAACAGGTGCCCTTGTCTGTACCCGCAATCAAAGGAAAGAGAGATGCAAAAGGATATCGAGACCCTGTTTGGCCATCTGTGGGACAACTACATTCAAGTCACCCCCAGTGCCCACAAGGTTCACCAACTGCTGGGGGGCGGAGCCCCCATCATCAACGATCACGTGGCGTTTCGTACCTACAACCTGCCCAAGCTCGGCCTCGAGAAACTGGCGGCCCACTTCCGCGCCCTGGGCTACGAGGAGAAAGGCGAGTATGTGTTCAAGGCCAAGAAGCTCTATGCCAAGCACTTCGAACATGCCGATCCGGATGCGCCCAAGGTGTTCATCAGCGAGCTGAAGGTGGAAGAGCTCTCGGAAGGCGCCCAGGCCATCATCCACAAGCTGGTGGATCAGGTGCCCGATCACCTGACCGACACCCCGGCCTTCCTCTACACCGGTGCCCCCTGGCAGGTTTCCCACGCCGACTACCAGACGCTGCTGGCAGAGAGCGAGTACGCCGCCTGGATGGCCGCCTGGGGTTACCGTGCCAACCACTTCACCGTCAACATCAACCGCCTGAAGGATTTCGACACCATCCAGCAGGTCAATGCAGCCCTGAAAGCGGCGGGCTTCGTGCTCAACACCGTCGGCGGCGAGGTGAAGGGGGATCCCCAGGTGATGCTGGAGCAATCCTCCACCATGGCGGACAAGGCCGAAGTCCCCTTCAGCGACGGCGTGCGCACCATCCCAAGCTGCTTCTACGAGTTCGCCCTGCGCTACCCGCAAGCAGACGGCGTGCTCTACCCGGGCTTCGTCGAGGCGTCGGCCGACAAGATCTTCGAATCCACCAACGCCATGTAACGGCGGTTGTTGGTAAAAACGCCCCGGACGGGGCGTTTTTTATGGCGCTGTCCCAGTTATG
>NZ_CDBZ01000134.1 GCF_000819985.1 Aeromonas media
CATAACTGGGACAGCGCCATTTTTTATGGCTGACAAAGGGCAGGGTTCAACGGATGCCGCGGGCCTCGCGGATCCACTCCCAGGCCTGCTGGATCTCCTGGGTCTTCTCCTTGGCCATCTCCATCATTTCGGGCGGCAACCCCTTGGCGGCCAGCTTGTCCGGGTGATGCTTGCTCATCTCCTTGCGATAGGCGCGCTTGATATCCTGATCGCTGTCGCTCTCGCTCACCCCGAGCAGTTGGTAGGCATCCTTGAGGCGATCCTGGGAGGGGGCCTCCTGCCGGTATTGCTGCCCTTGTCCACCCTGCTGCTGGCGGTGGAAGAAGTTCATCTGCGCCTCCGCCATCGCCAGGATCCGCGCCAGCTCGATGCGGCTAAAGCCGAGCTCGTCCGCGATGGTCTGCAGGATGGCGCGCTCGTTGGCCTCCACCTTGCCATCGGCAAAGGCGGCCTGCAGCTGCACCTCAAGGAAGAAGCGCAGGATGTCGCGCTGCCCCAGGCTCGCCTGGCGAAACTCCGCCAGGGTTTCGCGCAGCGGGAAGTCGTTCTCCTTGCCCTGGCGGAACGACTCCTGAGCCCGCACCCGCTGCTCGCCGGAGAGTCGCATCCTGTCCATCAGGCTGGAGGCGACCCGGATCTCGTGCTCGGTGACCTGACCGCTCGCCTTGGCGATATGGCCCATGACGGCGAAGGTGGCGTGGAAGAAGACCGCCTGCTGCTGCTGGCTGGGAGCTCGCTGGAACGCCCCCCGAATGCCCATGCCCCGATCGAAGCGGTGGCCGATCCAGAGGCCAAGCAGGGCGCCGAAGATATTGCCGAGCAGAAAACCGAAGAAGGCGCCAAGCACCTTACCCCAAATACGCATGGTTCAAGACCTCGTGATGTTAATGAGTGCCGGCAAGCAGCTGGTCATCCAGCTCCCGCAGCCGATCGACTGTGCCTATGTCCCGCCACTCGCCAGCCAGCAGACTGCCACCGACCCGGCCTTGTGCCATCCAGTCGCGCAGCAGGGGTGCCAGCTTGCGGGCACCGCAAGGCAGGGAGACAAAGGCCGCCGGGTGATAGAGGCCAACGCCGCTGAAGGTGAGGGCTGGCGCGTCCAGCACCCGGCCGTCTTGCAGGGAGAAATCCCCCTGAGGGTGCTGGGGTGGATTGGGCACCAGCCAGAGGTGGGCCAGGTCATCCGCCAACGGCTGATTCACCAGAGCGCCATAATCCGCATCAATCCAGGTATCGCCGTTGATCACCAGAAAGGGCTCGCTGCCGAGCAGTGGCAATGCCTGCACGATGCCGCCCGCAGTCTCGAGCGCACTCTCCTCCGCCGACCACAGGATCTCGACCCCGAACTGGCGGCCATCGCCGAGCGCCTCCACCAGCTTGTGGCCAAGCCAGGCGTGGTTGATGACAAGCTGTGTCACCCCGGCCGCCTTGAGCTTCTCGATGTGGTGGACGATCAGGGGCTTGCCCCCCACCGCCAGCAGCGGCTTGGGCAGCAAGTCGGTGAGCGGGCGCATCCGCTCCCCACGGCCTGCGGCCAGGATCATCGCCTTCATGACGGCTCCCCGGCACGCCGAGCCTCTGCCGCCCGGGCCAGGCCCGGCAGCACAATCCGCTGCAACCAGTCGCCGAAACGGGCCAGCACCGGATGCTCGGCCCCATGTTGATGGCACACATCCACCACGTAGCCCAGGGTACGGGGGATGTCCTTGAGGTAGCCGGACTTGCCGTCGCGATGGTAGAGACGAGTGAAGAGGCCGGCCGCCTTCAGGTGGCGCTGCATGCCGGTCAGATCGGCATACCGGCGGAAAGCGGCATAATCGAGATCGCCCAGCAGACCGGCCTGGCTCAGGGTATCGAAGCCATGGCCCATGCCTTGCTCTATCACGGCATCGGGCCAACGCACGTAACAGTCTTTCAGCAGGGAGACTAGGTCGTAGCTGAGAGGGCCGATGACCATGTCCTGGAAGTCGATGACGGCCAGTTGGCTGTCGTCCGGCGTATCGCCACCACACACCATCAGGTTGCGACTGTGGAAGTCTCTGTGCATCACTCCCTGGGGCTGAGCCAGGTTGCTCTCGGTGAGGCAGGCGAATGTCTCCGCCAGCAAGCCTTGCTCCTCGGCGCTCAGGGTCAGTTGCAGATGATGACCCAGCAGCCACTCGGGGAAGATGGCGTTCTCGCGCGCCATGAAGGCCTCGTCGAAGGGCTCGAGCTCGAGCGCCACCGATCCGAGCCGAGGCAGCAGGGCGATGGCCTTGCCATACCAGGCCAGCACGTTGTCATCGTTCAGGCAGCCGATAAGCTGGGTATCGCCAAGGTCACTGACCGCCAGCAGCCCCTGCTCATAGTCGACCCCCTTGACCTCGGGAGCCAGCAGCCCCACGGCGTGCAGGGCGGCCGCATTGCGAACGAATTCATGATTTTTTTCGGTTTTCGGATTAGCATCCACCCACACCAGGCCACCACCACGGAAGTAGCGGCGGAAACTGGCGTCACCGGAGATCAGGGTCAACTGGAGATTGGCATCACCGGAAATCCGGCGTGCCCATTGCAATAGCAGGGAAGCGCGATCGTGCATGAGTCGGGAACCAAATTGGAAAGCAGCACTTGGCTGTTAGCCCTGGCCGCAATAATGCTTTATCATTGCCGGCTAACATAAAGCAATGACATGCAATGTCAACTCGATGGATCCTGACATAAAATGCATGCCCTGAATCAACCGTTTTTACTACGGATTGCGCGAGCCCTTCACATGACAAAATGGACACTGGGGTGTTCTTATCCCATCGCCCTGACCATCAGCCTTGTTCCTGCCCTGAGCCCGCTCACGGTACAGGCGGCGCCCCTCAACGCGCCACCGGCCACCGGGATCCTCAACAGCCTCTGCTATGACTATGTCCCCAAGATCGAGAAACCCAGCGCGGATCAGGACGCCAATGCCCAGCCCGTCGAAGTGGATGCCGATCGCCTGGAGGCCAAGCAGGGCGGGACCGCCGTCTATGAGGGTGACGTCAAGGTGCGTCAGGGCGTGCGCAAATTTGACTCCGACTATGCCCAGCTTGATCAGAAGAGCCGGGATGTCATTGCCATCGGCAACATCTATTACAACGATGGCCAGATTACTGTCACCAGCGACAAGACCCTCAAATCCAACCTGGACACCAAGAACTCCGAGCTAGAAGAGGGTAAGTATCAGGTTCATGGCTCACCGGTGCGCGGCTTCGCCGAAAAAGTCACCATGACCAACAACAACCAGAACATCACCCTGGAGGGAGCCCAGTACACCACCTGCCCCCCGGGTCAGGAGGCCTGGACCCTGAAGGCCGGCAGCATCGACATCGATCAGTCCGAAGTGTTCGGGGAAGCCTGGAACGCCAGCCTCTGGCTCTATGATTATCCGGTCTTCTATTTCCCCTATATCAACTTCCCCATCAAGGATGAGCGCAAGACCGGTCTGCTCTACCCGGGCTATACCCAAAGCTCCAAGAACGGCATGGACATCACCCAGCCGTTCTACTGGAACATAGCCCCCAACTACGATGCCACCATCACCTCCCGCTTCATGGACAGACGGGGCCTGATGGAGCAGGTCGAGTTCCGCTACATGCCGGATCCGGCCCATGTGGGCACCCTTTATTTCGAAAACCTGGCGGATGACAAGCAGTACGACGAGACGGACAGCCTCAACGATCACCTGTCCGATGGTCACCGCTATCTGCTCAGTGCCCGCCACACCTCCATGTTCATGGACAATGCCATGCGGGTGTCGGTGGACTATACCAAGGTGCGGGATCAGGACTACAACTACTTCAACGACTTCTCCCCCAAAGTGGGGACCCAGGTCGACAACCAGTTGCAGCAATCTCTGAAAGCCGGCTACTACCAGCAGAGCTGGAACCTCAATGCCGAGGTGCGGACCTACCAGATCCTGCTGGCCAGCGCCCAGCAACCCCACGAGCTGATGCCGCGCATCAACCACAACTACTACCAGCAGGGCAACTGGTACGATCTGGCCTGGAACACCGAGCTGACCAACTTCGGCTACAACAACGACCAGGCCATCGAGGAGAACAAGGGTAGCGCCTACACCGGCACCCGGGTCTACACGGCCCCCACCCTGACCATACCGCTCATCGACGAGGCGGGTTACTTCCTCGACAGCCAGTACAAGCTGATGTACACCCGTTACGATCAGACGGTGCCGGATGACATGAGCAGTACCTTCACCAACCGATTCACGCCCCAGGGCGGGGGTGACGTCACCCTGGAGGAGGGCATTATCACCCGGGTGCTGCCCTCGTTCCGCCTCAAGGGCGGCATGACCTTCGAGCGCGACCAGCAGTGGTTCGGGGAAGGGGCCAGCCAGACCCTGGAGCCTGAGTTCCAGTACCTCTATGTGCCCTACAAGGATCAGGACAACATCGGCGTCTACGACTCCACCACCATGCGCCAGGACTATTACAGCCTGTTCAGCGATCGCCGCTTCGCCGGCCTGGACCGCATCAGCGACTCCAGCCGGCTCTCTGTTGGCGTTACTACCCGCATCTATGATCCGGCTGGCGATGAACGAATCCGGCTGGCCGTTGCCCAAGCCTTCGACTTCGTGGCGCCCAGGGTCAAGCTCTACGCCAGCGACAACCTGAGCACCAATACCCGCTCGCCACTGTCGTTCGAGGGCGATGCCAAGATCAACGAGCAGTGGTATGCCCATGCCGGGGCGCAATATGATGTGGAGCAACGCCAGATAAGCTCTGCCAACAGCGCCCTGGAGTACCGCCATGAGAAGCTGATCAGTCAGTTGAACCACCGCTTCGTGCGGGACGCCAACTATGACCTCGACCGCAAGGGCGAGGTGACGGATCTCAACCAGATAGGCCTGCTGTTGACCACCCCGCTCAACGATCAGTGGCACCTCTATGGCGGCTACTATCAGGAGCTCGACCAGAACGTCAAAGTTGACCGCAAGGTGGGTCTGAAATATGACTCCTGCTGCTGGAGCATCAACTTCAACCTGGAGTGGGTCAATACGCCGGACAACGTGAACCTGGCCCCGACGTCCGAGCGCAGCCTCGGCATTCAATTTGAAATGAAAGGATTGGGTAGCGTGGGTACCGGCTCCAAGGGTACCTCCCTGGATACCGAAGCACTGCCTTACATTCGTCCGTTTAACCTGCGAGACCAATAACGAGTCTGGCAAACGCCTTGAGAGATGGATATGAAGAAGACGTTGATTTCCCTGCTGACCGCAGGCCTGTTTGGAGTCATGAGCCAGGGTGCCTTCGCCGCGCCCGAGCTGATGGACAAGGTGCTTGCCGTGGTCAACAAGGACGTGGTGCTGGCCAGTCAGCAGGAAGCCCTGGTGCAGAAGGTGAAGGCCTCAGCCCAGGAGAGCGGCCAATCCCTGCCCGATGACGTCACCCTGCGCAAGCAGGCGCTGGATCGCCTGATCCAGGAGAGCCTGCAACTGCAACTGGCGGATCGCCAGGGGCTCAAGATCAGTGACACCCAGTTGGAGCAGGCCATCCAGAGCATCGCCGCCGACAACAAGATGACCCTGGATCAACTGCGTGCCCAGCTCGAACGGGAAGGGCTGACTTATGCCCAGTACCGGGAGGAGGTGCGCCGCGAGATCCTGATGAACGAGGTGCGCCGCAGCCAGGTCCGCCGCCGCATCAACATCTCCGAGCAGGAGGTGAAGCAGGTGGTCGAGGCCCTGAGCAAGCAGGGTCAACAACAGACCGAGTACCACGTCGGTCACATCCAGGTTGCCCTGCCTGACAACCCGAATGCCGAGCAGCTCAACGCAGCCAAGGCCAAGATCGAACGCATCCTGGCCGCGCTGAAAGAGGGGGCGGACTTCCGCAAGCTGGCTATCGCCGAGAGCAACGGTCCCAAGGCCCTGGAAGGGGGAGACTGGGGCTGGATGAGCCCGCAGGAGATGCCGACCCTGATGGCCGAAGCGGTACAGGGTGCCAGCAAGGGTGACATCGTCGGCCCGCTGCGCTCGGGCGCCGGTCTGCACATCGTCAAGATCTTCGACACCAAGGGTCAGCAGCAAGTGATGCAGACCGAGGTGAAGGCGCGCCACATCCTGATCAAGCCCTCCATCATCCTGAGCGAGGAGAAGGCCAAGGGCACCCTGGACGGCATCTTGCACGACATCAAGAGCGGCAAGGCGAGCTTCGCCAGCATGGCGGAGAAGTACTCCGAAGATCCGGGCTCTGCGGTGCAGGGTGGCGAGCTGGGCTGGTCCGATCCCAACGTCTATGTGCCGGAGTTCCGCGACATGGTCAACCGCCTGCAACCGGGTCAGCTCAGCGAGCCCTTCCGCACCAGCCACGGCTGGCACATAGTGCAGCTGGAAGATCGCCGCAGCCAGGATGCCACCGGCAAGGCCCAGGAGCAGCGCGCCTATCAGCTGATCTTCAACCGCCGCTTCACCGAAGAGTCCCAGGCCTGGCTGGATGAGCTGCGCGACGAAGCCTACATCCAGATCGAACCCAATTAATGGGCGATGAACAGATGAACAGCCATCGTCTTGCCATCACCCCGGGTGAGCCCGCCGGCATAGGCCCGGACCTGGTGCTGCAGATAGCCCAGCGGGACTGGCCGCACCAGCTGGTGGTGATCGCCGACCCGGCGCTGCTGCGCGAGCGCGCCGCCCTGCTGGGGCTGCCCATCGAGCTGGAACCCTATGATGCCGCCGCCCCCGTGAGGGGTCAGCGGGCGGGAACCCTGACGGTGTGTCCCATCCCTCTCGGCGCCCCCGTGGTGCCGGGCGAGCTCGACGAGGGCAATGGCGCCTATGTGCTGGCCACCCTGCAGCGCGCCTGCGACGGCAACCTGAGCGGCGAATTCGCCGCCGTGGTGACAGGTCCGGTGCACAAGGGGATCATCAATCAGGCGGGCGTCTCGTTCAGCGGCCACACCGAATTCTTTGCCCAGCAGTCAGACACCGCAGACGTGGTGATGCTGCTGGCCACCGAAGGGCTGCGGGTAGCGCTGGCGACCACCCACATTCCCCTCGCCTATGTGGCGATGGCCATCACGCAGGAGCGCCTTGCCAAGGTGATCCGCATCCTGGATGCGGATCTCAAGGGCAAGTTCGGCATAGCACACCCCAGAATTTATGTCTGCGGCCTCAACCCCCATGCCGGGGAAGGGGGCCATCTCGGCCGTGAAGAGATCGACGTGATCGAACCCGCCCTGGCCAGCTTGCGCCAGGAAGGGATCGATCTGGTCGGCCCCTTGCCGGCCGATACCCTGTTCCAGGACAAATACCTCAAGGATGCGGATGCGGTACTCGCCATGTACCACGACCAGGGGCTGCCGGTGCTCAAATACAAGGGCTTTGGCAACTCGGTCAACATCACCCTCGGACTTCCTTTCATCCGTACTTCGGTGGATCACGGCACAGCGCTGGATCTGGCAGGCAAGGGCCTGGCAGACTCGGGCAGCCTGATCACCGCGATTAACCACGCCATCCAGATGGTAGAGAAAAAAAGATATGAGCAGTAAGGTGCAGAGCAACAAGGTGCACATGGGCCACACGGCCCGTAAGCGTTTCGGTCAGAACTTCTTGCACGACCGTTATGTGATCGATCAGATAGTCGCCGCCATCAACCCGCAGCCGGGTCAGAACCTGGTGGAAATAGGCCCGGGTCTGGCGGCACTGACCGAACCGGTCGCCTCCCAGATGGACAAGATGACGGTGGTCGAGCTTGACCGGGATCTGGCGGCTCGCCTGCGCGAGCACCCAACCCTCAAGGAGAAGCTGACGGTGATCGAGGCCGATGCCATGCGCTTCGACTTCGGCACCCTGATGGGAGAAGGCAAACCGCCCCTGCGCATCTTCGGCAACCTGCCCTACAACATCTCCACCCCGCTCATCTTCCACCTGTGCGAGTTCGCCGACCGGGTGGAGGACATGCACTTCATGCTGCAAAAGGAAGTGGTATTGCGGATGTGCGCAGGCCCGGGCAGCAAGGCCTATGGCCGCCTGAGCGTCATGGTCCAGTACTACTGCCAGGTGATCCCGGTGCTGGAAGTGGGCCCGGGTGCCTTCAAGCCAGCCCCCAAGGTGGACTCGGCCGTGGTGCGACTGGTGCCACACAAGAACCCGACTATCGTCGCGAAAGACCTCCGCTGTCTGAGCCGGGTCTGCACCGAGGGCTTCGGCCAGCGTCGCAAGACCATCCGCAACAGTTTCTCCAACTTCATCACCGACGCTCAGCTGACCGAGCTTGGCATCGATGGCAACCTGCGTCCGGAGAACCTCTCCCTCGAGCAGTTCGTCATGATCGCCAACTGGCTGGCCGATCAGCAGCAGGCCTGATCCCATGGCATCTCCCCGGATAGTGGTTCGCCCGCACCCCAGCTATGTGGCGGGCACCGAGGATCCCTACCATTTTCTCTATCTCATCGAGATAGAGAATCTGGGGCCGGGCAAGGTGCAGCTGCTGCATCGGCGCTGGCTCATCACGGATGCCAATGGCAAGATGCTGGAAGTGGAAGGGCCGGGGGTCGTGGGCGAGCAGCCCTTCATCGCCCCCGGCAAGACCTTCAGCTATCAGAGTGGCGTACCGCTCGCCACCCCCTTCGGCGTGATGGAAGGCAGTTATACCCTGCAAGACGAATCGGGGCAGCAATTCGAGGCCCCCATCGCCCCTTTCACACTGGCCGTTCCCAACATTATCAACTGAGGTTTCATGGCGAATTGTTTCGTCGGTGATATCCAGGGCTGTTACGACGATCTGCGCCGTCTGCTGGATCTTGCCGAATTCGACTCCGACAAGGACACGCTCTGGCTGTGTGGCGACCTGGTCGCCCGCGGGCCGGACTCCCTCAACACTCTGCGCTTCGTCAAGTCACTGGGAAGCCGCGCCGTGACCGTGCTCGGCAACCACGACCTGCACCTGCTGGCGGTGGCTCATGGAGTCGCCCCTCTCAAGAAGAAAGACAAGCTGCAGGCCCTGATGGAAGCCCCGGATCGGGACGAGCTGCTGGAGTGGCTGCGCCACCGTCCCCTGCTGGCGGAGCACCCGGATCTGCCCATCATGATGATCCATGCCGGACTCTCTCCGGCCTGGGATGCCCACACGGCACGGAGTTGTGCCCGTGAAGTGGAGACGCTGCTGCGCGGCGATCAGTACAGCTGGCTGCTGCACCACATGTATGGCGACCAGCCCGATAGCTGGGACGAGAACCTGCAGGGGATAGAGCGCTACCGCTACATCATCAACACCTTCACCCGGATGCGCTTCTGCTACTTCGATGGCCGGCTCGACTTCAAGTGCAAGAAGGGACCCACAGAGTCCACCCCGGGCCTGCGCCCCTGGTTCGAGCAGCGCGAGCACCACGACGACGACCCCATCCTGGTATTCGGCCACTGGGCGGCACTGATGGGCGCCACCGGCAAGGCGGACATCAAGGGGCTGGACACCGGCTGCGTGTGGGGTAACAGCCTCACCCTCTGGCGCTATGAAGACGATGCCCTGATAGCGACCCCCTGCCCCGCCTATGCCAAGTGAAACAAAGACGCTGGCGATATAAAGAGGCCCGGCATTGCCGGGCCTCTTCGTTGGTCAGCACGCAGGCTAGAGCCTGCGCCCCAGCCGCTTCTCGACCTGGCGCCGCTCCCATTCGGGCCCGAACAGCCTGAATGGCTGGAACAGGTTGATGGCATGGGACATCAGGCCAAGCCCCCAGCCCAGCATGGGCCACCAGGCCCAGATATAGTCCGGGTTGCTCAGGTAGTTGATGACAAACAGCCCCCCTATCACCAGCACATAGCTGATGAGGTGGCCGTAGAAGCCTTTGAGCCCCTCGACGAACTTCATCGCCTCCCGCTCATCCTTGGCCACCTGTACCGTCCCCTGACTGTCGGTCTCGTTCCCTTTCATCTCGCTCTCCTGCAGTTGCGTCACATCGAGCTCAAAGACGGAGGCCAGGGCCTTGAGGGATTCCAGTCCGGGCTGCTGGCCCTGCTCGATCCGCTGTATGGTGCGAACACTCAGGCCAGTCAGGGTCGCCAACTGATCCTGGGACCACCCCCGTTGCAATCTCAACTTCCTGACGATCATCTCGAACTCCTTGTGGTGATTGACAGGGCCAGCATAGGGCCAGCGCGGCGAGAGGTGACACGACAGAGGGCCGACATAAACCTGACTATCGTTTTAAATCAAAGACTTGAAATATGAACGGGAGGTTCCCCCCTGTGCGGACACACACGCTGGTGCGCCCGACCAGATTGTCACAGGTTCTGCATCAGACCGGCGGCTATCTCGAAGGAACGCAGCCTGGCCTGATGATCGACGATGGGCCCGTTGAACATCAGCTCGTCGGCCCCGGTTTCGGCCAGCAAGGCCTTGAGACCGTGACGCACCTGATCCGGATCCCCCACCAAGGAGCGGGCCAGGGTCTGCTCCATCGCCATCAGCTCCCGGGGTGACCACGCCTCTCCCAGACTCTCCACCGGCAGCGGCAGCTTGCCGGCATCCCCCCGATAGAGTCGCAGGAACTGCTGCTGAAGCGTGGTGAACAGGAAACGGGCCTCCCGGGTCGTGTCGGCAGCGATCACGTTGATGCAGACTACCGCATAAGGTTTGGGCCAGCGCGCGGAAGGGCGGTACTGGGCGCGGTAGATCTCGAGTGCCTGCAACAGCAGACCGGGTGCAAAGTGAGAGGCAAAACCGAACGGCAACCCCATGGCGGCCGCCAGCTGGGCACTGTAGAGGCTGGAGCCCAGCAACCAGATCGGCACATGCAGCCCTTGGCCAGGTACCGCCTGCACGGCGCCCACCTCGTCACCGAAGTAGCCCATCAGCTCACGCACGTCCGCAGGAAAATCATCCACCTCGCCGCCGCGCTGGCGGCGCAGCGCCTGCATGGTGCGCTGATCAGTACCGGGCGCGCGGCCAAGACCGAGATCGATGCGATCCGGATAGAGAGAGGCCAGCGTGCCGAACTGCTCGGCGATCACCAGGGGCGAGTGGTTCGGCAGCATGATGCCACCGGCCCCCAGCCGCAGGGTGCTGGTGGCGCCGGCCAGATGGCCGATGAGCACGGCGGTGGCGGCACTGGCGATCCCCGGCATGTTGTGATGTTCCGCCAGCCAGTAGCGGTGATAGCCCCAGCGCTCGGCATGCCGGGCCAGATCCTGCGAATGACGAAACGACTCGGCCGGCAGGCTACCTTCGGGGACGGGCACCAGATCCAGGACGGAATAGGGAACGACAGGCATGGGACACTCCATTGATTCAAAGGCGATTCATCAGTGGAGCAATGTAGCATGAGATATCTGAATGAATCACGCGACCCGGTTGTCGGTGAGGTACCCCGTCCGTGCCGGCGAGGGTGCGCCCCTGAAGATAGAGGGCCGCTTCCCCCCTCACCTCCTATGCTTTTTGTCATCTTGCGAGCACACTGTTTAGCAGATCATCGCGGGGTGCACCCGCAGGACAAGGATAGGTCCATGACAAAAACAAGCCTCGGCAGCAAACCCTTTTACGTGCACATTGCCACCCTCTTCATTCTGCTGTTCTCCGTGCTGGGGGGCGCCCTCATCATGTTGCAGTTTCAGCAGGGCATGCAGCAGGGGTTGGCACACGAGCGACAGAGCTTCCAGCAGTACAGGGAACAGCTCGCGCTTGCCATCAAGTTGAACCAGCGCCCGGCTCGCATGTCGCTCAGCCTGCTGCGCAGTGGCCAGCTGGCCGCCATGACCAGCCTGGAATCCCGCCTCGGCTACCTGCCCCAGCTGGCCGAGGTGCTGGCCAACAGCGCCAGCTATGGTGCCATCTATGCCGGTTACGAGAACGGCGACTTCTTCCTGGTGCGCAAGTTGACCGAGCGGGCCAGGGGATTGCTTGACAGCCCCCCTCCCGGGAGCCACCTGCTGGTACAGAGCCTGAGTCAGGGCCGGGGAGAGTTCCTCTATTTCGACCAGCGGCTGCGATTGCTGGAGCGGCGGCCCATGCCGGACTATCGCTTCGATCCGCGCGACCGTGGCTGGTACAAGGAGGCGCGCTGGGGCACGGGCATCATAGTGACCCACCCCTATCTCTTCTTCACCACCAGAGAGCCGGGCATGACGCTGGCGGTGGAGAGCGACGATCGCCGGGCGGTGATCGGGCTGGATGCCGGTGTGGAGGGGCTTTCCTCCCTTATCGGCGAGCTGCCTCTGCCCAGCTATTGCCAGCTGGTACTGTTCGACGAAGTCGGGACCCTGCTGACAACGGATCCCAAACGGCTGCCCAGCTTCGATCAACTGAGCCGGCTGCCCATGTTGTCGGCGCTCAAGCAACCCATACTGACCAAGTTGCAACAGGAGATGGCATCCAGACCCACCCTGCTGCACGAGCCAACCGAGCTGACGCTGACTGCCGAGGATGGCCGCGACTGGCTGGTCAACCTCTCCGCCCTCGACGAGGGGTCTCCCTTCTACCTGGCCCTGCTGGTACCGACGGATGAACTCACCGCACCGGCCCGCCACGACGCCCTGCGCAACCTGGTCTGGGCCCTGATGGGTCTGCTGTTGCTGCTGCCCGTCATCTGGCTGGTGGCGAGGCGCACCGCCGCCCCCTTGCTGGCGCTGACGCAAGAGGCCGAGCGGATCCAGCACTTCGACTTCGGCGAGAGCGAACGGCCAGACTCGGCGATCCGCGAGATCGACGATCTCGCCCGCGCCATGTCCAGCATGCGACTGACCCTCGGCAATTTCATGAACATGGGTCTGGCGCTGGCGGCCGAACACCGCTTCGACTCCCTGCTCAGCCGCATCCTGCACGAGACGGTGGCGGCGGCCCAGGCAGAGGGGGGCTGCCTCTATCTGGCCCAGGAGAAGCAGATGAAGGCGGTTCAGGCCATCTGGCAACGGCAGCCCCTGGACTGTGAAAAGTTGCACTGGCAGGAGTCCCTGCTCGGCGGCCTCTATCATACCGAGCGACTCAGCCTGCCCCTCAATGCCGAGCAGTGGTCGCACTGCCTGGCCGACTGGGGCCCCTTCCCCGGCCCCCGCCAACTGCTGGCCGAACCCCTCTACAACCACCGCCAGGAGCTGATCGGCTGCCTGCTGCTGATCTTGCCGGACTGCGCACCACGGGAGCTGGCGTCACGCATCAGCCTCATCGAGGCGCTGGCGGGCATGTCCGCCTCCGCCATCGAGAATCAGCGCCTGCTGGAGGAGCAAAAGCAGTTGCTGGAGGCCTTCATCGAGCTTATCGCCGGTGCCATCGACGCCAAGAGTCCCTATACCGGAGGCCACTGCCAGCGCGTGCCCGAACTGACCCGCATGCTGACGGAGGCGGCCTGCGCCCAGCAGCAGGGCCCCTTTGGCGACTTCACCCTCAGCGACGAGGAATGGGAGGCCATCCATATCGCGAGCTGGGTGCACGATTGCGGCAAGGTCACCACACCGGAGTTCGTGGTGGACAAGGCCACCAAGCTGGAGACCATCTACGACAGGATCCACGAGATCCGCACCCGTTTCGAGGTGCTCAAGCGCGACGCCCATATAGAAGCGCTGGCGGCCCGGCTGCCCGCCTCCGATCGGCAGGCAGCCCTCAAGGCAGTGACCCCGACCTGGCAGATGCTGGATCAGGAGTTCGCCTTCGTCGCCGAGTGCAATCTGGGGGGCGAGTGGATGGCACCGGAAAAACTGGCGCAGCTCGATGCCATCGCCAGCCGTACCTGGCTGCGCACCCTGGATGATCGCCTCGGCGTCAGCCCGGAGGAGCTAAAGCGCCATCCCGGGGAGGCGGCTCCCCTGCCCTGCCGCGAGCCGCTGCTGGCCGACAAGCCGGTGCACCTCATTCCCCGCCCCGCCCACGACAACCTGACCAGGCACAATCCCTGGGGCTTCAAGGTCAGGGTCCCCGCCCATCTCTACAACCGGGGGGAGCATTACAACCTCGCCATCGGCCGTGGCACCCTCACCGAGGAGGAGCGCTACAAGATCAACGATCACATCATCCAGACCATCCGCATGCTGGAGAAGCTCCCCTTTCCCCGTCACCTGCGCAAGGTGCCGGAGATCGCAGGGGGCCACCACGAGCGGATGGACGGCACCGGCTACCCGCGCCAGTTACAGGGTGAGCAGATGAGCATTCCCGCCCGCATCATGGCCATCGCCGACATCTTCGAGGCCCTGACCGCGAGCGATCGTCCCTACAAATCGGGCAAGACGGTCTCCCAGTCCCTGACCATCATGCAGAAGATGGTGCAGGAGCAGCACATAGACCCGGCACTGTTCACCCTGTTCATCGACAGCGGGGTCTGGCGGGACTATGCCCTGCGCTTCCTCGCCCCCGAGCAGCTGGACGAGGCGGCCTGCCAGGCCCTGCTGGCGGAACCGCATTAGCCGCTATTCCCGAGCGCCCATAAAAAAACGGTCAACCGAGGTTGACCGTTTTTCATCTCCAGGCAGCCCTTAGAACAGCAGGTGCGCCACGCCGGCGATGACCGGCAGGGTGACCAGGGTGCGCAGCAGGAAGATGACGAACAGCTCCCACAGCTTGACCGGGATCTTGCTGCCCAGCAGCAGGGCGCCCACTTCCGACATATAGATGAGCTGGGTCACCGACATGGCGGCGATCACGAAGCGGGTGATGTCGCTCTCTATGGTCGAGGCCAGCACAGCCGGGATGAACATGTCGGCGAAGCCCACCATGATGGTCTTGGACGCCGCCTCGGCCTCCGGCAGTTGCAGCAACTCCAGCAAGGGCACGAAGGGAGCACCCAGCCAGTTGAAGATGGGGGTATGCTCGGCCAGCATCAGGGCACAGGTCCCGATCGCCATCACCACCGGCAGCACGCCAAACACCATGTCAAGGGCGTTCTTCACCCCTTCCCGCGCCACGGCGCCGAGATCCGTCATGCTGTCGGCCTTGGCCAGGGCACGCTGATAGCCATAGCTCAGCACGCTGTGCTGATGGGGAATGGCCTCCTGCTTGCGGCACAGGGGGGTGCCGTCGCTGTAGACATCCTTCTTCCAGGAGAGCGGGGGCAGGCGCGGCACCACTATGGCGGCCACCACGCCGGCCAGGCAGACGGTAAGGTAGAAGGGGACGAACATGTGCTCCAGCTTCACCTGGGAGATCACCACCAGACAGAAGGTGATGGAGACAGCCGAGAAGGTGGTGCCGATGACGGCGGCTTCACGCTGGGTGTAGAACTTGCCCTCGTACTGCTTGCTGGTGAGCAGGATGCCGACGCTGCCATCCCCCAGCCAGGAGGCGAAGCAATCCACGGCGGAGCGACCCGGCAGACGGAACACAGGGCGCATGATGCGGGTCATCATGGTGCCGACAAACTCCAGCAGACCGAAGTCCAGCAGCAGCGGCAGCAGCAAGCCGGCGAAGATGAAGACGGAGAACAGCACCGGCAGCAGATCGTGCAGCACCAGGCCACCGGTCGCCCCGGAACGCAGCACCTCGGGACCGGCCTCGAAGAAGGTCAGCAGCACGAAGAGGCCCCCCAGCACCCGCACGCAGGCCCAGAAGGGGGAGACGTTGAACAGGCTGTTGAGGAAGGGGCGCTTCACCAGGATCGCCGGCTTGAACAACCAGGCGATCAACGTCATCAGCATAGTGGTGGTAATGATGGCGCTGACCATGGCCACCAGATAGTCGGCGAACACCGTCTGTACCAGCTTCGCCAGCACGGCGACGGGGATGGTGACATTGCCGTCATAGATGACGGGGGTCATGAACAGCAGGATCCCGATGAGCGACGGGATCAAAAACATCAGCACATTGCGGCGAGTATGGATCGCCGGTGCTTCCAGGGTCTTTTCCAACATGATAGACAGCCTTAAATATGACTTTTCCTTCAGCCAGGCAGCCTGCATATTCACGCCCTCGCCCGGCAAACGGGCGCAAGAATAACCCAAAAAACTGCACAAACAAGCTTTTAATGGATTATCTCAAGCATAAATATTTTATCAGGCGAACCATCCATAAGAACAAACCAAAACAGTCATGCATATCAATTCAGTTTGACAGGTTAGCATAATGTTTCAAATTGGTTACGTTCAGGGGCGCAGTATAATCAGTTGCGGTTGGCAGGCAATAAGTGGCATGAGAAATATATCTATATGGTGATCCCGTCGATCCTCCCATAAAAAAACCGGAGCCTGTCGGGGCTCCGGTCTTGTCACGAGAGAGAGGCTCAGTCGCGTACGTAGATCACTTCGACGCCGTCGTCGTCTTCGTCATCCCAGTCGTCGTCCTCGTCCAGCGCCTCATCGAAGGCCTTGGAGGCTGCCAGGGCTTCCGCCTCGGCCTGGGCCAGCTGGTTCTTGTGGTAGTCGTCCCACTTGAACTCGACCTTCTCGATGGCGGCCTTGGCATCGGCTTCCAGCTGACGGGGCATGGTGTCCAGCAGATCCAGGATGTCGTAGCAGACCTTCTTGGTGCCTTCCTTGCTGATGGCGGTGATCTGGTAGACAGGGCCCTCGTAGGCCAGCGCGGCCTTGACTCTGTCCATCACTTCCTGGGCTTCTTCTTCCAGGATCAGATCCATCTTGTTGAACACCAGCCAGCGCGGTTTGCCTGCCAGCTCGGGGCTGTACTTCTCCAGCTCCCGGACTATGGTCACGGCATTCTCAGCGGGATCGGAACCGTCAACCGGGCAGATATCCACCAGGTGGATCAGCACACGGCAACGCTCCAGGTGCTTGAGGAAGCGGATACCGAGGCCAGCGCCTTCGGCAGCACCCTCGATCAGACCCGGGATATCGGCGATGACGAAGGAGCGGGAGTTCTCCCCACGTACCACACCCAGGTTCGGCACCAGGGTAGTGAAGGGATAGTCGGCCACCTTCGGGCGAGCAGCAGAGACGGCGCGAATGAAGGTGGACTTGCCTGCGTTGGGCAGGCCCAGCATGCCGACGTCAGCCAGCAGCAGCAGTTCCAGCTTCAGGGTACGCACTTCACCCGGGGTGCCGTTGCTCTTCTGATAGGGGGCACGGTTGACCGAGCTCTTGAAACGGGTGTTGCCAAGGCCGTGGAAGCCGCCCTTGGCGACCAGCAGCTTCTGGCCGTGGGTGGTCAGATCCCCCAGCAGTTCACCGGTATCTTCATCGCTGGCGCGGGTACCGACCGGGACGCGCAGGGTGCGATCCTTGCCGCGTCGGCCGGTACAGTTGGCGCTCTGACCGTTCTCGCCACGCTCGGCGGCATGGAAACGCTCAAAACGGTAGTCGATCAGGGTGTTCAGGTTCTCATCGGCGATCAGATAGACATCGCCACCGTCACCGCCGTCACCGCCGTCAGGGCCGCCGTTCGGGATGTACTTCTCACGGCGAAAGCTCACACAACCGTTACCACCGTCACCGGCATCGACTCGAATCTGGACTTCATCAACAAACTTCATAGGTAACCGTCACCTTAATTCGAAAAACCGATACGCAATTATAGTGGTACAGGCCCCTTCGGGCGAGACGCATCTGGCCGATGAGGCCCGTCTGCGCCGGCTCATCCGCGTGCCGTTTTTTCGTCAAACTCATCAGAAAAACAAAAGCCCCGCCAGGTTGGCGGGGCTTCGGATCCTTGCGGTCCGTAATTACTCAGCAACGATGCTGACGTACTTACGATTCTGCGGACCTTTAACTTCGAACAACACTTTACCGGTCGCAGTAGCGAACAGAGTGTGGTCGGTACCCAGGCCAACGTTGGTGCCAGGGTGGAACTTGGTGCCACGCTGACGAACGATGATGCTGCCTGCCAGAACTGTTTCGCCGCCGAAACGCTTAACGCCAAGGCGTTTAGCTTCAGAATCGCGACCGTTGCGGGATGAACCGCCAGCTTTTTTATGTGCCATTTATCGGACTCCTCTAATTAAGCGCTGATGCCAGTGATTTTGACTTCAGTGAACCACTGACGGTGGCCCGCTTGCTTACGATGGTGCTTACGACGACGGAACTTGACGATAGTCACTTTCTCGCCACGGCCGTGAGCCACAACTTCAGCTACAACCTTGCCACCTTCAACAAAAGGAGCACCTACTTTAAAAGTGTCGCCTGCAGCAACCATCAGAACTTCGTTGAAGTCGATGGTAGCGCCAGTCTCAACGTTCAGCTTTTCCAGACGAACGATTTGACCTTCGGCCACACGGTGTTGTTTTCCGCCGCTTTGGAATACCGCGTACATTTGATTAACTCCGTAAAGGCGTGTCTTTTGCTCAAGGCCAGACACGCGCAAAAACCTATAACAATGGGCCGGCATTCTACGCAGAACGATTTGCCTAGGCAAGGCCAATTTAGCAAAAAGTTTATTTTGTGCGCATATCTGCCGCCGTGAATAAACGCTTAACTGTAACCCATTGTGAAATCGTGTAGAATCCCCGCCATTGCTAAAAACGCAGTAATTGCTGCCGTCACGTTACGAGACTTATGGACCAACAGACTATCCGTGCGCTCTGTGCCGCCGACATGACGGCGGTCAATGAACTGATCCTGGCCAGACTCCAGTCCGATGTCAGCCTGATCAACCAGCTAGGTTTCTACATCGTCAGTGCAGGCGGAAAACGGATGCGCCCCATGCTGACGGTAATGGCAGCCCGCGCACTGGGGTACCAGGGTCAGGACCATCTCAAGCTCGCCGCCATCATCGAATTCATTCATACCTCAACCCTGCTGCACGACGACGTGGTCGATGAATCCGACCTGCGTCGCGGCCGGGAGACCGCCAATGCGCTGTTCGGCAACGCCGCCAGCGTCCTGGTCGGTGACTACCTCTACAGTCGCTCCTTCCAGATGATGAGCGAACTCTCCAACCTGCGGGTGATGGAGATCCTGTCGGATGCCACCAACACCATCGCCGAGGGGGAGGTGCTGCAGTTGATGAACTGCAACGATCCGGACACCACGGAAGAGAGCTACATGACGGTCATCTACTGCAAGACCGCCAAGCTGTTTGAAGCCGCCACCCGCCTCGCCGCCGTGCTGACCCATCAGACCGAGCCCGTCGAGCAGGCCATGACCGACTACGGCAAGTACTTGGGTACCGCGTTCCAGATCATCGACGACGTCATGGACTACTGCTCCCAGAGCGATGATATGGGCAAGAATGTCGGCGACGATCTGGCCGAAGGCAAGCCTACCCTGCCGCTGCTGCGCGCCATGGCCGTGGGCACCCCGGAGGAGCGTCAACTCATCCGTGACGCCATCGAGCACCGTAACGGCATGGAGCATCTCGAGCGCATCCTGGCCATTCTGGACCGCACCGGTGCCCTCGAGTACGCCCGTCAACGCGCACGGGAAGAGGCCGACAAGGCCATCGCAGCCCTCGCCATCCTGCCTGACTCCCAGCACAGGCAGGCGCTGGAGACCCTGGCCCAGATGGCGGTACAGCGCAGCGCCTGAGCCAGCGTGTCAGCATCCAAGAAAAAAGAGGCCTGCGGCCTCTTTTTTATGGTCTGCGCTTTGTTCTGAGGCATCAGCGCTGTCTTGACTGCTCAATGGGACAGTGCCCAGAGGATCACAGCCCCCGCCACCACCAGGCAGCCGCCGATGCGACGCAACTGCTCCGGCGGCTGATCGCTCATCAGTCTCAGCATCCGCTGCCAGACCCTCGGCGCCAGCAAGGGGCCCAGCCCCTCGAACAGCAGCAACAGCCCCACTCCTATCAAGATGGCTGTCAGCATGACTCCTCCTGCCCTCTGGGCCCTTGTCTCATCAAGCAAAAGGGCCTGAATCATCAGGCCCTTTGGGTTATGGCGCTATGCCTGCTTACTGCTTGTCACCATGAGGTGACTTGAGGTAGCGGAAGAACTCGCTGTCAGGCTTGAGGACCATGAGGTCGTTGCCACCGGCGAAGCTCTTGCGATAGGCCTCCATGCTGCGCACGAAGCTGAAGAACTCGGGATCCTTCTTGTAGCTGTCGGCATAGATCTTGGCGGCTTCAGCATCCCCTTCACCACGCAGCTGACGCGCATTACTCTCGGCGTCGGCGATCATGACGGTGACCTTGCGGTCGATGTCGGCACGCAGGATCTCGGCCTGCTCGCGGCCCTGGGAGCGGTGTTCACGGGCGACGGCAGTCCGCTCGGCACGCATCCGCTGATAGATGGAGCTGGAGACTTCCACCGGCAGGTTGATCTGCTTGATCCGCACATCCACCACCTTGATGCCGAGCTCGGAGGAGCGCGCCATCTTCATCAGGGCATCTTCCATCACGGTACTGCGCTCACCGGAGACGATGTCCTTGATGGTGCGGTTACCGATCTCGGAACGCAGACCGTTGTTGATCTTGCGCTTGAGCAGGTCTTCGGCCTGGATCTTGTTGCCACCACCGGTCGCCAGGTAGTACTTGGAGAAGTCCTCGATCTTCCACTTCACGTAGGAGTCGATGATGAGGTCTTTCTTCTCGGAGGTGACGAAGCGATCCGCCTGACCTTCCAGGGTCTGGATGCGGGCATCCATCTTGCGAACCTGATCGATGAGCGGCACCTTGAAGTGCAGGCCCGGCTCATAGAGGCGCGGCTCGCCGGAGTCAACCCGCTTCACCTTGCCAAACTGCACCACGATTCCCTTCTGCCCTTCATCGATGATGAA
This sequence comes from Aeromonas media, assembly GCF_000819985.1. Classification (GTDB taxonomy): domain Bacteria; phylum Pseudomonadota; class Gammaproteobacteria; order Enterobacterales; family Aeromonadaceae; genus Aeromonas; species Aeromonas media. Next base: position 20,555 of record NZ_CDBZ01000134.1, read on the forward strand.
GACGGAAGAGAAGCAGACCATGGCGGCCACAGCGATGACACCAATAGCTAGCTTTTTCATCTATCAGTTTCTCCCTGTGCTGAAACGGTCACCGCCACGCAGCGGGGTCGGGGTGGAATTCGCCCCTTCGTTGGACGGCTGGGCCGGCTCCACCGCAGGTGTGCCCGCCGGACGCGCCGGTTGCGCGGCATTGGCCTTGCCGGACAACTTGTCGAGCGGCAGATAGATCATGCTGTTGTTGCCAGCAGGCATGTCCACCAGCACCTTGTTGGCTTGCTGATAGAGCTCTTCCATGGTTTCCAGGTAGATACGCTCGCGAGTCAACTCGGGGGCGGACTGATACTGGGGCAGCAGCTCGTTGAAGCGGGCGACTTCACCCTTGGCCTTCAGCACGATCTGGGACTTGTAGCCTTCGGCTTCCTGTTCCAGACGCTTGACCTGACCACGGGCCTTGGGCTCGACTTCACGGGCATAGGCTTCCGCTTCACGGATGAAGCGTTGCTCATCTTCCTGGGCGGAGATGGCGTCATCGAAGGCGTCTTTCACCTCTTCCGGCGGACGCGCCGGCAGGAAGTTGACGTCGACGATCTGCAATCCCATCTGATAGGGCTCGATGATGCCATCGATCACCTGCCAGGTCTCCTGACGGACTTTTTCCCGACCCGTGGTCAGGACATCATCCATCTTGGTGTGACCCACCACGTAGCGCAGGGCGCTGTCGGTGGCCTGGCTCAGACTCTCGTCGGCGTTGGTGACGCTGAACAGATACTGCTCGGGATCGACCACGCGGTACTGCACGTCCATCTCGACCCGCACCACGTTCTCGTCCTGGGTCAGCATGAAACCAGAGGCAGGCAGGGAGCGCACCGATTCCACATCCACCGGGATCACCCGATCGATGAAGGTCGGCTTCCAGCGCAGGCCCGGATCCACGTTGTGGGAGTACTCCCCAAAGCGCAGTACCACGCCCCGCTCGGCTTCACGGATGGTGTAGAAGCCGCTGACGACCCACACCACCACGGCCACCACCAGGGCGATGGAGAGGCCAAACTTGCCCACATCACCACCCGATTTGCCACCACCGAACAGGCCACCGAAACGACGGCTCACCTTGCGCAGCATCTCGTCCAGATCAGGGGGTCCCTGATTCTTGCCGTTGTTCCCCCAAGGGTCACGGTCTTTGCCGTTGTTACCAGGCTCATTCCAAGCCATCAGCGTCTCCATTAATACATGCGGATGGATATCATCTCTACCGAGCCATCAACCGTTGACGAAGCTTGTCTTCATCGCCGGATCAATGCCTGATAAAGCGTTGTAAACTCTCACCTTCTTGTTTCATGAGGCGGTTCCAGTCGGCAAGCTGCAAGCGAACCTCCAGGACAAAATCCCCCTCCTCGCTGAAACCTTCCTGCTCGATGCCTTTCAGCCGATAGAGCGCACTGCGCAGTCTTGCGGCCGAGGGCGGCAACTGCAGGCTGTGATGAACCATGGACCCGGCCAGCAGTTCGGTCAGGGCCTGGAACAGGTATTCACTGCCTTCACCCGTCTGGGCCGACAGCCAGACCCGTTGCGGGCGCCCTTCGTCATCCCGCTCCAGACCGGCCGGACGATCGGTCAGCTTGTCGATCTTGTTGCAGATCATCAGCTGGGGACGGTCGTCCGCTTCGATCTCGGCCAGCACTGTCTGCACCGAATCGACATTCTCCTGCATCTGCTCATCGGCACAGTCCACGACGTGCAGCAGCAAGTCCGCTTCGCGGGTCTCCTGCAGCGTCGCCTTGAAGGCCGCGACCAGATCATGGGGCAAGTGCCGAATAAATCCAACTGTATCCGCCAGGATCACATCACCCACATCCTGGATCACCAATTTACGCAGGGTGGGATCCAGGGTTGCGAACAGTTGGTCGGCAGCATACACGCTGGCATCTGTAAGTTGGTTGAACAAAGTGGACTTTCCGGCGTTGGTGTAGCCCACCAGCGACACGGTCGGCACCTCGTTGCGGTTGCGGGCGCGACGCCCCTGCTCCCGCTGCTTCGCCACCTTGTCGAGCCTGCGTAAAATAGCCTTGATGCGCTCTCGCAGCAGGCGTCGGTCGGTTTCAAGCTGGGTTTCACCCGGGCCGCGCAGACCGATCCCGCCCTTCTGACGCTCAAGGTGGGTCCAGCCTCGCACCAGGCGAGTGGAAAGATGGCGTAACTGGGCCAGTTCGACCTGCAATTTGCCTTCGTGGGTACGGGCGCGCTGAGCGAAGATATCGAGGATGAGGCCTGTCCTGTCCACCACACGGCATTGGAACAGACGCTCCAGGTTGCGTTCCTGGGCAGGGGTCAGAGCATGGTTGAAGATGACCACGTCCGCACCCAGCATCTGGACCTGGGACGCGATCTCTTCCGCCTTGCCGCTACCGACAAAAAATTTGGCACTGGGCGCGCTGCGGCTGGTGGTGATCACCCCCAGCGCATTGACCCCGGCCGAGCTCACCAACATCTTGAGCTCGTCCAGATCCTCGCGCTCACCCTCATCGCTGAAGTTGACATGTACCAGAACGGCCTGTTCACCAGCTTCGTAACGGTCAAACAAGCGCTTGCTCCTTGACAGGTATCATGATGATTCTGAGTTGGCGAGTGGGCTCGCCGCGGGATATCACGCCTCGGCTTCACCCTGCTCTTCACCGGCGGCGCCCGGGGCGTGCTGGTGATGGTTGACGGCACGGGCCGGCACCACGGTGGAAATGGCGTGCTTGTAGACCATCTGGCTCACGGTGTTCTTCAGCAAAATGACAAACTGGTCAAACGATTCGATCTGACCCTGCAGTTTGATGCCGTTCACCAAATAGATAGAAACAGGAATCCGCTCACGGCGCAGCGCATTCAAAAACGGGTCTTGGAGAGATTGCCCCTTAGCCATCTTTCTTTTCCTTATAGTTTGTTGTTTTTAAACACCGGATATCAATATAACAACCTGATTATACAGGGAGTGTCAAGCCGCACCAGCTCGGGCGACCACCCTGGCCACATTGCCAGACTCACCAGATTCCAACCAGGTCAGGTCGGGCCAGCCACGCAACCAGGTCATCTGACGCTTGGCCAGCTGACGGGTGGCCACGATGCCACGATAACGCATCTCATCATATCCCACTTCCCCTGCCAGGTAGTCCCACATTTGGCGGTAGCCAACGCAGCGGATAGCTGGCAGATCCGGGTGAAGATCACCCCGCTCATAGAGCGCTCTGACCTCCTGTTCGAACTCCCCTTGCAGCATCTTGTCGAAACGCAGCTCGATGCGTTGATGCAGCACGGCGCGATCGCTCGGCGCGATGGCAAACTGGTGCACCCGGTAGGGCAAGCCTTCCCCCTGCACCTGGGTCAGTTCGGTCAGTGTCTTGCCGCTGATGCGATAGACCTCGAGCGCCCGGCTGAGCCGCTGCGGGTCATTGGGATGGATCCGCGCCCCGGCCACCGGGTCGATGCGCACCAGCTCGTCGTGCAGCGCCTGCCAGCCGAGGCGGGCGGCCTCTGCCTCAATCTCGGCGCGAATGGCCGGATCGGCGGAGGGCAACGGAGAGAGCCCCTCCAGCAGCGCCTTGAAGTAGAGCATGGTGCCCCCCACCAGCAGCGGGATGCGGCCGCGGTCGGCGATCTCTTTCATCTCCCGCAGGGCATCGCGGCAGAAATCCGCCGCCGAATAGCTCATGGCCGGATCCAGGATGTCGATCAGGCGATGAGGCGCCTGGGTCAGCTCGGCGGCAGTCGGCTTGGCGGTGCCTATGTCCATGCCGCGATAGATGAGCGCGGAGTCCACGCTGATGATGTCGCAGGGCAGGGCCTGGCACAGTTCAATGGCGAGATCCGTCTTGCCGGAGGCCGTCGGCCCCATCAGAAAAATTGCAGTCGGCAAGTCAGCCACTTTCATGTTCCTCTGGCACGGTCGCCTCGTCGGGAGGCGTACCATGCAAATAGCTATCAATGAATGGAAGAGGTCAGCCCCGGCGACTCAATCGCCTTGTGCAAACCCTTCCAGCACGGCCGCCAACGACAGAGGGCGCGCCATGCGAATGTCTGCCAGTTGGTCACTGAAATCGGTCACAAGTTCCGTCAGCAGCCGGCTGGCAGTTGAAAAATCATATATTTTCTCGGTGCTTATCCCCTGCTCCACCAGCCACTGGCATAGTACTTCAGCCTGCTGGCCAGCATCACTGTCAGATCCGCTCTCGATCAATTGCAGCAATTCGGGTAAGAGACGCACCAGATCGGTCTGGCGCAACAAGGCAGGCACCCGAGTCAGGATCATGGTGTCGCGTCCCCCGCTTTTCAACTCCAGCCCCATGCGTTTGAGCAAACGTTCCTGCTCGGTCACCAGCGCAATCAGGTTCTTTGGCAGCTTGAAGGAGACCGGCAGCAGCAGGGGTTGCGCCGCCAGCCCCTGGCCCCAGGTCTCCAGCAACCAGTGGCGCAGCAACACCCGCTCGGCCCGCACCAGGGAGAGCAACGCCAGTTGTCCCTCTCGCTCGATCAGCAGATAGGCCTGTTCCACCAGGGTCAGGGCGCGAGTCCCGTGCGGCGGCGAACCGGCCGGGGTGACGGGGGCAGCCTGAGATACCTCCCCCGCTACCGGCAGGATGGTGAGCAGGGCGCCCATGCCGCGCATCGCCTCCCGGCTGGGGGGCTCGGGGGGCTGGTAGCTGCCCGCGCGGCCAGCACCTTCGCGCACGGCGCCGCCATCCCGCGTCTGGGCGGGGGCTCTGTAGCTGTGCTCGGCACCATACCACTCGGGGCGCGGCGCCTGGCCTGGATACTCTATCTGCGAGCTGGTCGGCAGCTCGACCAGGGTTTCGGCGAGTGGCGCATCCGGCTCGCTGGCCCCCACCCCTTCCCGGCGCAGGGCGGTAAAGAGCGCCTGGAAGATGAAGTCGTGGATGAGTCGCGCCTGATGGAAACGCACCTCGTGCTTGGCGGGATGGACGTTCACATCCACCTGACGGGGATCCAGCTCGATGTAGAGCACATAGGCGGCGAAGCTGCCGGCGGGCAGCAGCTCGTCATAAGCCTGACGGATGGCGTGGTTGATGAGCTTGTCGCGCATCATGCGGCCGTTTACATAGGTATATTGCAGATCGTTCTGCGGCCTGGCCCCCGCAGGCAGCGCCAGCCAGCCCCACAGACGCACGTCGCTGTGCTCGCTCTCCACCGCCAGCGCGTGGTGCATGAAGGGAGTGCCGCAAACGGCGGCGAGGCGGCGCTCCTGTTCAGGCACCGTATTGGCAGCCTTGTACTGGCGCACCACCTTGCCGTTGTGGCGCAGGATCAAGGTAATGTCGAAGCGGGAGAGCGCGATGCGGCGTACCAGCTCGTCGATGTGAGCAAATTCGGTCTTCTCGCTGCGCATGAACTTGCGCCGCGCCGGGGTGTTGAAGAAGAGGTCCACCACCTCTACCGTGGTCCCCACCGGGTGGGCCGCCGGCTTGACGGTGACGCTCATCTCGCGCCCTTCGGCCTGCGCCTGCCAGGCTTCGGACTGCTCCGCGGTGCGGGAGGTGAAGGTGAGACGGGAGACAGAGCTGATGGAGGCGAGCGCCTCGCCACGAAAACCGAGGCTGTTGATCCCTTCCAGGTCATCCAGGGTCGCCACCTTGGAGGTCGCGTGTCGTGACAGCGCCAGCACCAGCTCCTCCTTGGCGACGCCGCTGCCGTTGTCACGGATGCGGATAAGCTTGGCGCCCCCCTTGTCGATGTCGATCTCGACCCGGTCGGCCCCCGCATCCAGGCTGTTTTCCACCAGCTCCTTCACCACAGAGGAGGGCCGCTCCACCACCTCGCCGGCAGCAATCTGGTTGGCCAGGATAGGAGGCAATATACGGATCGGCATGGCTTACTCCTGATGGTTTCGCTTGCGGGGTTAAGACACTTTCAACACGTGGACGGGCCGCGCCACCGCACCTTCGCCAGCAGCCATCCGGTTGGCCGACGTGGCGAACAATGCAGGGCACGGCCTGGCTTGAGCGCCAATCCGGGCGCCCCTCGGCCCTGCATCGCCAGCTCCCGCGCGTTAGTTTTGGGGAATGTAGAGCACCTGCCCTATCTGGATATCCCGTGACTTGAGCTTGTTGATCTCCACCAGCCGCGCCTGGCTCACCCCGTGCTTCTCGGCGAGGCGGGAGAGGCTTTGGCCGCGAGTGACCACGTGGCGGATCATCTGGGACTTGTCGTCGCGCTGGCTGCTTGCGACCGGCATGCTCGGCTCCTTGGCCGCCACCTTGTAGGGTTTTATCACCCCGGCACCGGAGGCGCTGCCGACACTGCTGACCGGGGCACCGCCATCACTGCTGCGGCTCGGTACTGTCGCCGGCATGCGGTTGGCCACCTGCTGCCGGGGCGCGGGGGCAACCGCCGCCTTTTTCGCCGCAGGCTGACTGACGCTAGCCAATTGCTGCCCCTTGCCGGTCATCATGGGGCCCTTGGTCGGGTGGCTGCGGTAATAATTGCGGATCCCCTCGAAGATGGCCCGGGCCAGCTGATCCTGATAGCTGGCGGTAGCCAGCAGCTTCTCTTCCGCATGGTTCGAGATAAAGCCCGTCTCCACCAGTACCGAGGGGATGTCCGGCGCCTTAAGCACCGCCAGACTGGCGTGTTCCGGCGCCTTCTTGTGCAGCCGGGCCACCCGTCCCATGGAGCGCAGGATCTGGCGACTGACGTCGTATCCCTCGGCGCGAGACTTGTCCATGGAGAGATCGAGGAAGGTCTGCGCCAGATAGGGGTTGGGATCGGACTCGGCCAATACCTTGCC
>NZ_CDBZ01000135.1 GCF_000819985.1 Aeromonas media
CCTGATTACCCATGACCCTCAGCCAGCTTCAAGAGCCGATATGGCATCGGCGGGCTTGCCACGACTGCATGCCCCAATTCAACAAACATACTCTTGAGGTCAAAACGATGATTAAACCGGAAGCAGTATTCAGCAAGATGCCTTGGTAAATGCTTCGCTCCGAGCTTATGACAACTGCCCCGCAGCGAGTTCTTCACATTCCCTATCATCGTGTTTACCCAGTTGAATGCCGGATGATCCAGCAAATCAAGGTTGCCCCCGGTGACAACACCCAGGTGCTCACAATTGGCCTCCTTGACCGCTTTGAAACAGGCCAATCCATCGGATATCACCGCGCTACCACTAGCAAGATGCCGTTTTGCCCAATCAGCAATGACGTTGGTTTTGAAACCATCGACCACCGTCATTCGCATCTTGATTGGATGCCCTTCCTTGTTCAGGGCTACTGCTGCCACAAACGGCGTCTTGCCTGCCGCGCCGCGACCTCGTTTGCCACCACGGCGCTCTCCACCCCAGTAGACATCATCGAGCTGAATGATGCCGCTGATGGGCTGCTTGTCATCGGACTCTTTCATGGCTTGCAGCAGCTTGTGCTTGAGCATCCAGGCGGTGTCATATTTGACGTCCAACTGGCGCTTTAGCTCCATCGCTGACAAGCCAGTTTTGGTCTGTGACAGCAGGTGCATCGCCAGAAACCACTTGGTCAGTGGGAGTTTGGTGTTTGCAAAAATCGTGTTTCCAGTCAATGACATCTGGTGACGGCAGTTATTGCATTGCAGCACGCGTGGCCGACTTTTCAGGCGACAGCAGGTCTTGTTGGCGCACTCAGGACAGATGAAACCGTTCGGAAAACGCCAAGCGAGCAGCGCGTTTTCGCACTGCGCTTCAGTGCCATAGTCCTTGAAAAAATCAAACAGGCTGTAGCCTTTCTGGAATTGGACTTTGCTTTTGGCCATGATCTCGCACCTCAGTAACTGTACGTAAGATCAGTATAGCTCGTGGTGACTGCTAATCATGGGTAATCAGG
>NZ_CDBZ01000136.1:0-11459 GCF_000819985.1 Aeromonas media
TCTCGTTTCCCGCTCCAATCTCTCTCCTCGAAGTACACAAATCCAATATTTCAACGCACTCCTTGCCACATCCAGTTGGTAGAGCATGATCCGCACCTTGCCAAGGCTGGGGTCGCGAGTTCGAGTCTCGTTTCCCGCTCCAATCTCTCTTCGAAGTCCTCATCATCCATTTGAACTGTCCATCACATCGCGCAGCGATGATTTGTAGTATCCGGCATTCAGCCAGATCAGACCCATGTCTTCTGTAGCCGCTTTGTGCGCAGGTGTGGGGGAGGGTTGTGGTTGCTGCGGACAGGCTTATGAGCGTGGCGGGGAAGGGGAAACGGCGGGCAAAAAAATAGGAGGGGCCTTGGCTCCTCCTGCGAGTTCACTAGTGCGGCTTAGAGCAGAGTCACGTTCTCAGCCTGGGGGCCTTTCTTGCCCTGGGTCACGGTGAACTGGACTTTTTGACCTTCAGCCAGGGTCTTGAAACCAGTGCTCTGGATGGAGGAGAAGTGAACGAAAACGTCCGGTCCCTGGGATTGCTCGATGAAGCCAAAACCCTTGGTTTCGTTGAACCATTTTACTTGGCCGGTGCGAATGTCAGACATGTGGTAAGTCCTATCTATAACAAAATGAAACTAACGCCTTGTTGGGCAGCATTTGCCTAGAATGCAGGGGCCTACCCATGACTGACTACGTCAATTTGTTCCAGTGGCATGCAGTACAATCCCTGTCTAAAGCACAATCGATTGTACTGGAGCCCGATCCCTTGTCAATTTGGCACTTTTCATTTTTTGAGCGAGCTAAAAGTATTGGGAAGTCAGCGGCTTGTTTCATGCTTCTGGTCAAAAAAACGGGAGGCCATGGCCTCCCGTTTTTTTATTCCTTGAGGGCGAACCCTTCACCCTGTCGGTCGTAGCGGTAGTTTGCCTGACCGAAGGAGCGGATCTCGACCCGCTGGATCCGGCGTCCTGTGTCCACCAGAATGAACACCGACTTGCCCGATTGCAGCCGGGTCAGCGGCCTGTCCGGCCCCTCGATGGCGATCAGGCGGCTCAGCTCGGCCCCGGGCAGTTCAAACTTGCGCCAGATGGAGTAGAGGGTCTCGCCAGCCTGCACCTCGTGCTGCAGCCAGGTGCCATCGACTTTCTCTTCGACCGGTTTGGCCGCGGCCGGCGCACTGCTTGCGGCTCCGTTGCCCACGGTCAGCGCCTGGGTGGGCACGGCCAATGGTACGGTGAGTGAACCGGAAGGCGCCGCCTTGGGGGCAGCAGGGGCGGGTTCCCAGGCGAGCAGCAACAGCCAGAGAGGCACCAGCACCAGCAGGCCTATGGTGTGCTTGCGAGGCAGCGGGCTCGCCAGCTTGAATGAACTGGTTCTGGGTTCCTTGTTGCGTTGACCAAGGCCACTCATGCCCTGACCGAGGCGTTGACGCAGGGGCAGGGTCGCTGCATTGATACGATGGAGCAGGGTTCCTTGTGATTCGTCTTGGCGACGCTGCTGGGCTCGTCTGTTATGGCCACGTGGGCGACGGTCCGGGGTGGGCACGGCATTTACCTCTCACTACATTGCCTGCCATCAGGCAAATATAGCGCCTATGGTAAACGGACTCGCCCCCGAGGGGGAGAGCCCTGAGCATGAAAATTATCAGCTGAGACGAAATTGCCCCAGCAACTGCTGCAAACGCTCGGCCGCCTGGCGCAAGGCCTGGCTGGCTTTCGCCGTATTGGTCGCATCCTGGGCGATGTCGTTGGCCAGTGCGTTGGTTTTTGACAGGTTGCCTGAGACTGTCTCGGAAACCGAGCTCTGCTCCTCGGCGGCGGAGGCTATCTGATAGGTCATGTCGTTGATGGTGGCAATGGCCTGGAAGATGCTGTCGAGGGCCGCCTCTGCCAGATCGGCCTCGCCCACCGCCTGATGGGTCAACTGCTGGCTCTGCTGGATGGCGTTGACCGCATTGGCCGAGCTGTGGCGGATCTTCTCGATCAGCTCCTGAGTGTTCTGCACCGCCTGCTGGGTGTTGCCCGCCAGCTTGCGCACCTCGTCGGCCACCACCGCAAAGCCGCGTCCCTGCTCGCCGGCTCGGGCCGCTTCGATGGCGGCGTTGAGCGCCAGCAGGTTGGTCTGATCGGCGATGCCCTGAATGACGGTGAGTATGCTGGTGATCTGCTCGCTGTCGTGGGCCAGCCCCTCGACTACCTCGGCCCCCTTGCCCGCCTCGGCCGCCACCTTGTGCATGGACTGGATCACCTGCTGGAAGCGCACCTTGCCCTGATCCGCCGCGCCCTGGGCTTGCTTGGCGGAGTCGGCGGTGTTGTTGGCGTGGGTGGCCACCTCCTGGCTGACATAGGACATCTCCTGCACCGCGGTCAGCATCTGCTCCATCTCAGCCTGGTGATGCTGCAGGTTGGTGTCGGTCTGGCCGGCGATGCGGTCGGTATCCCCGGCGTGGCGATGGACTTCGCTCGCGGTCTTCTGCACGTCCCCGAGCAGCACTTGCAACTTGTCGATGAAACGGTTGATGCCGCGTGCCAGAGCTCCCAGCTCGTCCTGGGCACGGGTGTTCAGGCGCTTGGTGAGATCCCCCTCGCCATCGGCGATGTCATCCACCAGGCTGACCATCTGGCGGATGGGGCCGGTGATGCTGCGGGCGATCGCCAGCATGGTGGCCAGGGCCAGCACCAGTACGATGAGGGCACCGATAAGCTGCTGGGTCATGGCGGCCCGGTTCATCTCGGTGAGCTGGCTCTCCAGCTGATCGGCTCCTGCCAGCACCACCTGGTAGGGCAGGGTGACTATGATGGCCCAGTTGCGGGCCATGCCCGGCACCGCGATGGGCACAGAGATGCGAAACGCCTCGTCGAGCTCCTGGCGTTGCAGCTCGGGTTTGAGGTATTGCTGCCAGCCGTCCCCCAGCAGCTTGTCGGCGCGTCTGCCGAGCAGGCTGGGGTCCCCGCTGGTGCCTGTGATGACGCCGGCGGCGCTGACGATCAGGGTCTCGCCCTTGCCGTCATAGATGTTGCTGTTGAGGGACTGGGCCTGACGGCTGATGGAGTCTACCGCCAGATCCAGCGCGGCAATGCCCTTGAACTGACCATTTACCATGATGGGGGTGGTGATGGTGCTCACCAGCACCTGCTGGCCGTTGATGTCCACCTTGAAGGGATCGACGAGGCAGGAGCGCCCCTCCCGTTTCGGGCAGGCGTAGTAGTCGTTGGCCGGATTGCCGAATTCGTCCGCGTCGCTTTTCTCGATGGAGAGCAGCAGATCCGAGCCAATGTTCTCCTTGTCGCGATAGAAGTAGGGGACGAAGCGTCCCTTGTCATCGCTGCCAAGGGCACTCTGGCCTGCGAAGGCGCTGTCCTGGCCGTCGAAGCCGTTCGGTTCGAAGCCCGCGAAGGCGCCGTAGAGTTGCGGCTCCAGGCCGAGCTGCGCCTTGAGCAAGTCGGTGGCCTGCTGGCGATCCAGCGGCAGCTTGCCCGCCTGTTGTTGGGCGAAGACGCTGGCCATCTGCTGGGTATAGGAGAGCCCCTTTTGCAGCAACTGGGTAATGGTGGCGGCCTCGGCGCGGGCGTTGGCACTCACCTTCTGCCACGCCTCCTGCTGCAGGGCCGCGCGGCTGGAACTGATGGTCAGCTGCTGGGTCTGCTTGCTCGAGTATTGGTTGAGCAGGATCAGGATGACCAGGGCCGTGGTCATGGCGACTCCCGCCAGTACCAGGATGCGATTCTGGATAGAGCGAAACTGCATCTCGTGTTCCTTGTGCGTAGAAAGTTGTATGAATTATCGGCATGGCGGGAGATTCCTCCAGCAATGTTGCCCAGCAAAGCGGAAAATGAGGGGAGGTTTTGCGATCCCTCTCAAAGAACGGTGCCACGACCGAATCAAGACCTGTTTAGGCCCCGGCTATTGCATGGTTTTCCCATCCGTGATTCTGAGTGCTAAAATGCGACGGTTTTTTTAACGCATTGGCCCAAGGCCCTCTACACAAGGCTTAAAGATGAAAGTCAAAACCCGTTTTGCTCCCAGCCCGACCGGCTTCTTGCATGTTGGCGGTGCCCGTACCGCACTCTATTCCTGGTTGTTTGCGAAGAGCCAGGGCGGTGAGTTCGTGCTGCGTATCGAGGATACCGATCTGGAACGTTCCACTCAGGAGGCGATCGACGCCATCATTGAGGGCATGGAATGGCTGGAGCTGAACTGGGATGAGGGCCCCTACTACCAGACCAAGCGTTTCGATCGCTATAACGGCATCATCGACGAGATGCTGGCCGATGGTCGTGCCTATAAGTGCTTCTGCTCCAAGGAGCGGCTGGAGGCGCTGCGCGAAGGCCAGATGGCCAATGGCGAGAAGCCCCGCTATGACGGCAAGTGCCGTGACCACGCCCACGATCACCCGGCCGATGCGCCCCACGTGATCCGCTTCCGCAACCCTACCGAAGGCTCGGTGGTGTTCGATGACCACGTGCGCGGTCGCATCGAGTTCGCCAACACCGAGCTCGACGATCTCATCATCCGCCGTACCGACGGCGCCCCCACCTACAACTTCTGCGTGGTGGTCGATGACTGGGACATGGAGATCACCCACGTGGTGCGTGGTGAAGACCACATCAACAACACCCCACGCCAGATCAACATCTACAAGGCGCTGAACGCGCCGGTGCCGGAGTTTGCCCACGTCTCCATGATCCTGGGTGACGACGGCGCCAAGCTCTCCAAGCGCCACGGTGCGGTCTCCGTGATGCAGTACCGCGACGACGGCTACCTGCCGGAAGCGCTGCTGAACTATCTGGTGCGTCTAGGCTGGTCCCACGGCGATCAGGAGATCTTCAGCCTAGATGAGATGATCAAGCTGTTCAGCCTGGATGCCATCTCCAAGTCTGCCTCCGCCTTCAACACCGACAAACTGTTGTGGCTGAACAACCACTACATGCGCAGCCTGGATCCGGCCTATGTGGCCAAGCACCTGGAATGGCACATGGCCGCCCAGAACATCGATACCAGCAAGGGCCCGGCACTGGCCGAGGTTGTCACCCTGCTGGCCGAGCGCTGCAACACTCTGGTGGAAGTGGCTGCCCAGAGCCGCTACCTGTTCGAAGAGTACGAGGCCATCGACGAAGCGGCCGCCAAGAAGCACCTGCGTGGCGTCGCTGCCGAGCCGCTGACCCTGGCCAAGGCCAAGCTGGCGGCGCTGGAGACCTGGACCACCGAAGCGCTGCACGAGCTGATTGAAGCCACTGCCGCTGAGCTGGGTCAGGGCATGGGCAAGGTCGGTATGCCGCTGCGCGTGGCCGTCACCGGTCTGGGCCAATCTCCTGCTATCGACGCCGTGATGGCGCTGGTGGGCAAGGAGCGCGTACTCGCCCGCATCGACCGCGCTTTGGCATATATCGAAGCGCGCATGGCCGCCGAGTAAGCTTGCCATCGCACATTGCCGCCACCGATCTGGGTCAGTCCCCCGGCATCGACGCCGCGATGGCGCTGGTAGGCAAGGAGCGGGTGCTCGCCCGCATCGATCGTGCCCTGGCCTATATCGAAGCGCGGATGGCAGCCGAGTAAGCCTCTGCCATTGCTTGAAAAAGGGCTCCCGCAAGGGTGCCCTTTGCTTTTGTGCAGCGCTCAGATTCATGACATAAAACAGCGACATAGCGATGCAGTCGGCGGTAAAAACAGCTAACTGTCTGAATTTTGACTAAACGCTCGAGCCGGTGTTATTTTTGGGTTGACAGCAAAGCGGGTGATGCCTATCATGCGCCTCCGTTGCCAGAGATAACTTTGGTAGCGCCGAGGTGAGTTGGGGTTATAGCTCAGCTGGGAGAGCGCTTGCATGGCATGCAAGAGGTCCGCGGTTCGATCCCGCGTAGCTCCACCAAATTCTCCTCGAACAATCTGGAATCAAAGGGGTTATAGCTCAGCTGGGAGAGCGCTTGCATGGCATGCAAGAGGTCCGCGGTTCGATCCCGCGTAGCTCCACCAGGTTCCTGATTGTAAAAGTGCAGTACCCAGGGCAGTGCGGTGTGTATCACCCAGGCCGACCTTTGTGGGGCTATAGCTCAGCTGGGAGAGCGCCTGCTTTGCACGCAGGAGGTCTGCGGTTCGATCCCGCATAGCTCCACCAATATTTAGAAGAAGGGCAAACGGCCGCCAGAACCGATTGTCTAAAGAGTAAAGAATTTGGGGTTATAGCTCAGCTGGGAGAGCGCTTGCATGGCATGCAAGAGGTCCGCGGTTCGATCCCGCGTAGCTCCACCAAATTCAGAGTGAAGGTCTTGACCTTGATTCGCAACAACTTGGGGTTATAGCTCAGCTGGGAGAGCGCTTGCATGGCATGCAAGAGGTCCGCGGTTCGATCCCGCGTAGCTCCACCAAACATTAAAAGGCCACCGTTATCGCGGTGGCCTTTTTGTTTTTGCCTATTTTTCTCTCTGCCTTCTATGCACGACTGTCAAAAAGCCCGCATTGGCTGCGAGCTTGGTTGTTGTGGCAAGTCATCAACCGTGGCGACGGCGCCAGGCCAGCGGCAGCAGGGTAGGTGTTCCTTTCATGAGTATTCCTTTTTTATTTTTTGCCAGTGTTTCCATAGCCTTGGCGCGTTGGTCAAGGGCGCGCATTGTCACATTTCTGGCAGCTCTGACCAGTGAGGCAACGCACATTATGGGGAGACAAAAGAGGCTGAGTCCGTTTTTTGACGTGGCTAACAGATTGATATTAATGACTTAATCCTTAGTTGGCCGATTGAAGGAAAGTGTGAACTGGCTGGCATTCACATATTTTCCTTAGAGAATAAAGATTGAGCGGTTGCCACTTGCTTCCTATACTCGAGCCGTTCCTCACGGAACCCAGGTTAAGGGCAAACCGGCAGTGATGCCGGGACGCAAAGCCTCCGATCTGTCCCAAGCGGACCAGACAGCGGGGTTACCCCGGGGTGACATGAGGGTATGTGGCCCCGTCCATGGCCTGTTGTCGTTCCCTTGTTCCCTGTTGCGATTGCGCTTTTCCTGGTTTTAAAAGCCAAGACAAAACAAGGAAGATAACAATATGCAACAGATCTTGAGGCCCAGCAGGCTCGCCATGCTGGTCGCCCTTGCGGCCGTCCCTGCCTGGGCGCAGGCCGCCTATCCCGCCTATCAGGCCGGCACCGCCTACAAGGCTGGCGACATCGTCAGCAACGCAGGCGCCCTCTATGAATGCAAGGAATTCCCTTACTCCGGTTGGTGCGGGGCTTCCCCCTACCACTACGAACCCGGGGTTGGTGCCGTCTGGGCCGATGCCTGGAAACTCTATGGCGGTGAGGTGCCGCCACCGGCCCTGGTGGTTGCCATCGGCTCCCCCGCCGTGGGCAGCAGCGTCAGCGAGGGGGCCAGTGTTGCCCTGGCGGTGACCCTGAGCGGCCCGGCCACGGCGCTGGCCAAGGTGGAGTACCTGGTCGATGGCACCCTGGTCGCCACGGCCACGGCCTCCCCCTGGAGCGCCAGCTGGTCTGCCGCCGGTGCGGGCAATCACGGCCTCAAGGCACGGGCACTGGATAAAAACGGAAAGGTGCTGAGTGAGGCTGATTCCAGCTTCAAGGTCGCCGCCGTGGTGGCGCCAGAGGCGCCCAAGGTGAGCATCGCCAGCCCCGCCGCCGGTGCCAGGGTGACCCTGGGCCGCGCCCTCACCGTGACCGGCAATGTGACCGACGCCAATGACGACGTCGCCAAGGTCGAGCTCTTCGTGAATGGCCAGAAGGTGGGTGAAGACAGCAGCGCCCCCTGGCAACTGAGTTGGACGCCCCAGAACAAGGGGCTGACCGGCCTCAAGCTGGTGGCGACCGACAAGGCAAATCTCTCTGGCGAGTCCACCCAGGTGGACGTGCAGGTGGAGGAGGCGGCCCTGCCCCCCACCGGCGGCAACCTCTCCTGCGACGTGCGCCAGATCTACCGCGCCGATGGCAGCGAGTGCATGGGGGATGACCACGGTCGTCGCGTCATCGGTTACTTCACCTCCTGGCGTACCGGCAAGAACGGCCTGCCCTCCTACCTGGTGGGCGACATCCCCTGGGACAAGATCACCCACATCAACTACGCCTTCGCGGCGGTGGATGAACAGAGCCACCTCATCAAGGTGGATGACGCCGCCACCAAGATGACCTGGGACGGGGTGCCGGGCGCCGAGATGGATCCCGAATTCGCCTATCAGGGTCACTTCAACCTGCTGTCCAAGTACAAGAAGCAGTACCCGGACGTGAAGACCCTCATCTCGGTGGGGGGCTGGGCCGATACCCGCGGCTTCTACGCCGCCACCACCAAGGGCGACTGCTCGGTCAACACCGCCGGCATCAACGCCTTCGCTGACTCGGCGGTGGGCTTCATCCGCCAGTACGGTTTCGACGGGGTGGATGTGGATTACGAGTACCCCACCTCCATGAAGGATGCGGGCAACCCCAACGATTTCCCGCTCTCCAACCAGTGTCGCGGCAAGCTGTTTGCGAACTATGAAGTGCTGATGAAGACCCTGCGCAACAAGCTCGACAGCGCCGGGACCGAGGACGGTCGCAAGTACATGCTGACCATCGCCTCGCCGGCCTCGGCCTACCTGCTGCGCGGCATGGAAAACTTCCAGGTCACCCAGTACCTCGACTACGTCAACCTGATGACCTATGACTTCCACGGTGCCTGGAACCACTTCGTTGGCCACAACGCCGCCCTGTTCGACAACAAGGCGGATCCCGAGCTGTCCCAGTGGGGGGTCTACACCCAGGCCCAGTTCGGTGGCATCGGTTATCTCAACTCCGCCTGGGCGGCTCACTACTTCCGGGGGGCTTTGGCGGCGGGCAAGATCAACATAGGGGTGCCCTATTACACCCGTGGCTGGCAGGGGGTTACCGGTGGCACCCACGGCCTGGGGGGCAAGGCGGCGCTGCCGAGCCAGAGCGATTGCCAGCCGGGGACCGGTGGCAGCACCATTCCGTGCGGCAATGGTGCGGTCGGCATCGACAACATCTGGCATGACCTTGACAAGAACGGCAAGGAGATTGGCGGCGGCGCCGTGCCCATGTGGCATGCCAAGAACCTGGAGCACGCGGCCAGCCTCGGCATCACCACACTGCCGAGCTACGGCCAGGCCTGGGGTCTGGATCCCAACAACCCGGCCCACGTGATGCAAGGCCAGTACGTGCGTTACTACGACGACAAGGCGCATGCGCCCTGGCTGTGGAACGAGCAGAAGAAGGTGTTCCTCTCCACCGAAGATGAAGAGTCCATGGGCCACAAGCTCGACTACATCGTCAGTCGCGGTCTGGGGGGCGTGATGTTCTGGGAGATGGCGGGGGACTATGACTTCGACGCCGCGAAGAACGAGTACGTGATGGGCAGTACCCTCACCAGCCTCGCCTACGACAAGTTCAGCAAGGCCGACAAGGCGGCCCTGAAGCAGAACGAGCTGCCGGCACCGGCCGCCCAGCTCGACATAGGTGTGAGCCTCTCCGGCTTCAAGGAAGGGGACTCCAACTACCCGATCAACCCGACTCTGAAGCTCACCAACAAGTCGACTCAGACCATACCGGGTGGCACCCGCATCGAGTTCCTGATGCCTACTTCCACCTCCGACACCATCACCGACCAGAGCGGTATGGGGCTGACCGTGGTGGAGAGCGGCGGCAACCAGAACTCCGACGGCATCGCAGGCGAGAAGGACTTCCACAAGGTGGCACTGACGCTGCCGGCCTGGAAGGCCTGGGCGCCGGGTACCGAGGTGGAAGTGGCCATGACCTACTATCTGCCAGCCGCTGGCGTACCGAGCGGCATGCGCCTGATTGCCGGCAGCCAGACCATAGGCCTGAAGTCCGACTTCCCGGCCCTGGCCGAGGCGGTGCTGGGGGGCAGCAGTGGCGGCGACGGCGGTAGCGGTGGCACCAGTTGCGCCAGCCAGAGCGTCAACCCGGCGGAGTACAATGCCTATCCGACCTGGCCACGCGGGGATCACGCCAACGGCACCGACCGCATGACCCACAACAAGGGGGTCTGGCAGGCGAACTGGTGGACCAGCAGCGAACCCAAGGCGGGTGATGGCAGCTGGAAGCTGGTATGCAATTACTGATGACAGGTTGAGGGGCCAACCCCGCCTCAACGCAATGACCCAATCCGGAGCCCAGGCTCCGGATTTTTTTGCTGCCTATATAAAGGAGGGGGACCATAAAAAAGACCGCTCCGAAGAGCGGCCAATTGCCACCAGGCAAGCTGCGGGGCTGACCCCATTGTGGATGGGCAGTCGCCATGGACGGATGCCTGCCCATGGCGTGCCGGTTTATTGAGTGACGGCGCCGCCCTGCTGCTCCTTCAGGAAGCTGATCCAGGGGGAGGCGCGGCCACTGACGTTGCCATGCTGGGCGGCCTGTGTGAAGGCGTTCAATGCCTCCTTCGGTTTCTGCTGCTCGAAGTAGGCAACCCCGGTCAGGAACTTGAGATCCGCCCGCTGTTCACCGCTGGCATTGGCGGCAGGCTTGGCGGCGAAGGCCACCAGATCCTGGTAGCGCTTGCTCTGGATCATCATGCGCGCCATCTTCAGTTGCAGATCGGCACTGGGGGCCAGCTTGTAGGACTTGGCCAGGGTATCGATGGCCGGATCCAGCTCCTTGGCCTGGTGCCAGTAGTTGGCGAGCGTCTTGTAGTTGGCCGCATTGCTCTCGATGGTCCCTTCCTTCATCGCCTTTTCCATCACGCGGGCGGCGCGGTGGGGTATGCCGGCGAAGGCCAGGTAGTTGGCGAGCCGCAACAACTCGGTCGACTCGGTCAGCATGCCGAGGTTGTAGGCACCTTCCAGCGCCGCCAGGGCCTTGGCATCGTTTCCCGCCTGCATGTGCATGGCCGAGAGCTGGGTCCAGTACTTCTTCTTCTCCGGGAACTTGTCCACCAGGGCGGTCAGCACCTCGGTGGCCGGCTTGTACTGTTTCAGCTCGTAGTGGGCCGCCATTTTCAGCAGATACCAGGACTCCGGCGCCTTGCCTGCCGAGAGCTTGATGGCCTGATCCACCGCCGGAATGGCCTCCCGATACTGCTTGAGCTGCACGTGGGCGTTGGCCAGGGTGATGTAGGCGTGCGGGGTCGGTTTCTCGTCCTTGCCCAGGCTCGCAAACCACTGGTTCATGGTGCTGATGGAGCCCTTGAAGTTCCCCTCCGCCATATAGAGCTGGGCCAGGTTGTAGCGCACCTGCTGGGCCACCGGCTGCGGCAGGCCTCCGGTGGCGATGGCATCGGCGAAGTATTTGGTCGCCTGGCCATATTTCTCCTGCTGGGCCGCCACGAAGCCCAGGGTCTGCAGGATGACCCCTTTGTCGTAGACCCGCTCGCCTGCGCCTTCGAGCGCCTCCTGCAGCTTGGCATTCGCCTCGCCGTATTTCTTCTCGGTGATCAACGCCTGGGCCTTGTTGACCGCGCGGTAGGCGCGGTCAGACAGGGCGGGTTGCTCGGCGGCCCAGCCGGCGGTACTGAGCAGTACCG
>NZ_CDBZ01000136.1:11692-12028 GCF_000819985.1 Aeromonas media
CAGTACCGCCATGGCCACCGGGGCGAGGATCAGGGTATGTAACTTTTTCATCGCCACCTTCCTTAGTTGACCGCGAACTCGATCTCTTGCTGCATGCGGCTTGCCTGGGGCTTGCCGTCCACCATGGCCGGCTTGAAGGTCCACTTGGCAATCGTCTTGCGTGCCTCCTTGCCGAGGTCATAGCTGCGCGGCTCTTCCTTGACGATGCGGATGTTGCTGACTGTGCCGCGCTCGGTCACGGTGAACTCCACCAGTACCTTGCCTGTGGCGAGGCCAGCCAGCGCCGCCTTGCGGGGCATCATGGGCTCGAAGGTCGCCATGGGAATGGCGCCGTTG
>NZ_CDBZ01000137.1:0-10585 GCF_000819985.1 Aeromonas media
CGTCCCGGTGAACGGTTACGAGGAACAGACCGATCATGATGCCAAACTGTTTCTTCTGACGCTGGGCCCTGGCCAGTCGCCAGGGCAGTAGGTTTATATTTGACATGGTGTGAAGCTCCGCAGTGCCAGACCGAATGCCGCCATGTACTTGGCTCCATGGATGAGGCCTCCTTCTCCCTTAGGCTTGCCAAACAAGGCAAAGGGGTCGGGATGCAGGACGTCACAGTTGAGCTCGCTGCATATCTGCCCGACGAGACCAGGCAGCAGGCTGCCCCCTCCCGTCAGCACCAGTTTTGACAGCTCCTTGTTGCCCGACGAACTGCAAAATAGCTGCACATTACGCTTTACCTGCAACACCAGGGTGTTGAGATGAGGCAACAACACATCCACCTCATGGTCGGCAGGCAAGCGACCCTGTACCTTGGCAAGCTCCGCCTCGTCCAGACTCATGCTGTAAAAAGAGGCCAGGGCCTGGCTGTATTGATCGCCACCGAAATTCTGCAGACGAGAGTAGACGACCTCCCCCTTGAGCAGCGCGGCAAAGGTCATGGCACTGGCGCCTATGTCGACGATACCGACCGGCTTGTCCCAGGTTTTCAGCTCGGGCAGACAGGCGAGCACGGCACGCCCCAGCGCATGGGCACCCACATCCACCACCATGGTCTTCATATCGGCCTCCATCAGCGCACTGACCCGGCCGTTGACGCTCTCGGTACGCGCCGCACTCAGCAGCACCTCCTGGCGGCTCTCATCTGCCGTCAGGCCGAGGATCTCGAAATCCAGGCTGACCTCATCGAGGGGGAAAGGAATGAGCTGTTCTGCCTCCAGGTGAACCTGGTTCTCCAGCTCGTTCTCGTTGATGTTGGCATCAACCTGAATGACCTTGGTGATGACATTGGAGCCCGTCACGGCCGTGGCCACGAGCTGACAGTCCCCTTGTATGAGCCGCTTGAGCGACTTGAGGGACTGACCGACCCGTTCAATGTCCTGCAGTTGATAATCGACCAGAGTGCCCTTGGGCATGGGGATCTCGGCAACCGATTCGAGATGCACCTTGCCAGGACGTCCGCTGAGGGTGACGGCCTTGATGGTTTGACTGCCAAAATCAATGCCCGCCAAGGAGAGGAGGGATCCCTTACTTAATAGCCCAAACATATACACATCCATGCGTTATTGGGTTTTAGGACTTATTGTAGGACAGTGCATCACGACGTGATGACTTAACTCAATATAATGCTCTATCTATCAATGTCATAAAGTTTATGTCAAAAGTTGACGCTCCTCTCCTTTCGGCCTTGATTGCGGCCCCCTTGGTAATTGCGTCCTGGAATGCTACCCTCCCGCCTCTTCTCGAGGTCGATGTCCCCGGACAGGAAAACCTCGAATCCGCGAGGGTAAAAAGGCTATACTCTGCGCCCGTTGGCTAATTTTAAGACGATTGGTAGTTCTTCCATGCTGAAATGGCTCGTTCGCCTGTTTATTGTCATGATGCTGGGTGCAGTGCTGGGTGTTGCCAGCCTCATCGGTATCTACTTCTACATCAAGCCCCAGTTGCCGGATGTGAGCGCCCTGCGCGATGTCAAACTGGCCACTCCGATGAAGGTGTACAGCCGGGACGGGGAACTGATCTCCCAGTTCGGCGAGATTCGTCGTATCCCGTTGCGGTTGGATGAAATCCCCCAGCCCATGATAGATGCGGTGCTCGCCACCGAGGATGCCCGTTTCTATGAGCACCCGGGCATAGACCCCATCGGCATCATCCGGGCCGCCACCGTCTGGGCCGTCTCCGGCCAGGCCCGCCAGGGCGCCAGTACCATCACCCAGCAGGTTGCGCGCAACTTCTTCCTGAGCAATGAGAAGACCCTGGTGCGCAAAATAAAGGAAGTGTTCCTAGCCTGGCGCATCGAGCAGAATCTCTCCAAGGATGAGATCCTCACCCTTTATCTCAACAAAATCCCCCTCGGTTACCGGGCATTCGGGGTCGGCGCCGCCGCCCAGGTCTACTTCGGCAAAGACGTCAAGGATCTGACCCTGGACGAGATCGCCATCATCGCCGGGTTGCCGAAAGCCCCTTCCATGCTGAACCCCATCCGTTCGCCGGAACGTGCCTTTGCACGTCGCAACGTGGTGTTGGGCCGCATGCTGGAGACCGGCAAGATCACCCAGGCCCAGTTTGACGAGGCCTCCAAGATGCCGGTCAAAGCCCGTTACCACGGTGCCGAGACGACTCTCAATGCCCCTTACCTGAGCGAGATGGTGCGCCAGAAGATGGTGGAGCAGTTTGGTGAAGATGCCTACACCATGGGGCTGCACGTTTACACCACTGTCACCGCCAAGCGCCAGCGCGCCGCCCACCAGGCGCTACTGGACGGCGTCTTCGACTATGACACCCGCCACGGCTATCGCGGCCCGACCGCCCTGCTGTGGAAGGCCGGGGAAACGGCCTGGGACTACGATCAGATCATGGCCCACCTGGCAAAGCAACCGACCTACCAACCCCTGATGGCCGCCGTGGTCACCAAGGTCGGCGACAAGAGCGCCACCCTGGTGCTGAAGAATGGCAAGCAGGCAGAACTCGGCTGGAACGGTATCAAGTGGGCCCGAACTTTCATCACCGATGATCGCCAGACCTATCCACCGAAATCGGCACGGGACGTACTGAAGGTCGGTGCCCAGATCTGGGTGCGGGAGAAAGGGGAAGAGCTGCTGCTCTCCCAGATCCCTGACGTCAACGCCGCCCTGGTCGCCATGAACCCGCAGGACGGTGCCATCGAGGCCCTGGTTGGTGGCTTCAGCTTCGAGATCTCCAAGTTCAACCGGGTCGATCAGGCTCGTCGCCAAGTCGGCTCCAACATCAAGCCCTTCCTCTATGCCACCGCGCTGGAGCAGGGTTATACCCTGGCATCCCTCATCAACGACGCCCCGATCAACCAGTGGGATCCCGCCAAGGGTCCCATGTGGCAACCAAAAAACTCGCCGGCCATCTATGAAGGCCCGACCACATTGCGCCTTGGCCTCGCCAAGTCCAAGAACGTGATGTCGGTCCGGCTGATGCGCGCCATCGGGCTGGATACCTATATCGATGGCCTGACCCGCTTCGGCTTCGCCCGCGAGCATATCTCCGCCAATGAATCCCTGGCTCTGGGTGCCGCCGAATTCACCCCGCTGGAAGTGGTGCGTGGCTACTCCGTGCTGGCCAATGGCGGCTTCCAGGTGACGCCTTACTTCATCACCGAAGTGACCGACAGCTTTGGCACTCCCCTGTATCAGGCCAATCCGGCTGCCGCCTGCCGCGACTGCGGTGTACTGGCCGCCGCCGGGCTCGACAGCGCCGATGCCTACGCCAACACAGTCCCTGACTGGAAGGCCCAGTGCCCGATTGACCCTGTCGTGCCCAACAACATGGCGCCCCAAACCATCAGTGCCCAGAGCGCCTTCCTGATCACCGACACCCTGACCACCGCCATCTGGGGTGGCAATGGCTGGCGTGGTACCGGCTGGCGCGCGGCCCGTGACCTCAAGCGTCACGACATCTCGGGCAAGACGGGGACCACCAACGAATCGAGGGATGCCTGGTTCTCCGGTTACACCCCGAATCTGGTAGCCACCTCCTGGATCGGTTTTGACAACCACCAGCGCGGTCTCGGCCGGGCCGAATTCGGGGGCGGCGCCGCCCAGCCCATCTGGATCGACTTCATGAAGACGGCCCTGCAGCAAGTGCCAGAGCGCAAGATGCCGGTCCCCGAAGGGATCATGCAGGTACGCATCGATCGGGAGACAGGTCTGCTGACCAATCGTGCCGATGGCGCCAGCATGGAGGAGTTCTTCAAGGAAGGCACTGAACCGACCCGCTATGCAAGCCAGCTCTCCGATGGCAATCAGGTCTACGGCGGCGATGGCTCCAGCAGCGATGGCCCCGTCTCCACCGACGACATCTTCTAAGCTGCCCCTTGAGGCAAAAAAACCGGCGCTCTAGCGCCGGTTTTTTTATCTGCCTTTCAGCCGAGCAGCCCTTTCATCAGGGCTGAGATGCGGGAGGCCAGTTCATTGAAGCAGGGGCGGCGCACCGAGTAGTGGCGATAGAGCAGGGAGATGGTGCGCCCCGGTACCGGGTCTATCACCGGACGATAGCTGACGCCCCTCTCCTCGGCGTTGGCGGGCACCGCCAGCTTCGGCACCAGCGTCATGCCGCTGCCTGCCGCCACCATGTTGCGCAGGGTCTCGAGACTGGTGCCCTTGAAGCGCTGATCCTCGCCGATGCCGGCGGCAAAACAGAATCCCAGCGCCTGCTCCCGCAGACAGTGTCCATCGGCCAACATCAACAATTTTTTGCCCTTAAGATTGTGCAGTGGCACCGCCCTGGCACTGGCTTCCGGATGATGTTGGGGCACCGCCAGCCACATGGGCTCCTGATAGAGAGGGATGGAGCCAAAGCCGTCCATGCCCTCCAGCTCGGCGAGCACCAGGCAATCAAGCTCTCCTTCCTCCAGCCGCTTGAGCAGCACCTGGGTCTGCTCCTCGTAGAGATAGAACTCCAGCTTGGGGAAGTGTTCCCTCAGATCCTGAATGATGTGGGGCAGCAGATAGGGACCCACGGTGGGAATGAAGCCGATGTGGATTTCGCCGGACATGGGCTCGGCGAAGTGCTGGCCTATGCTCTTGAGCTCGCGCACCTCTTTGAGCACCTTGCGGGCCTGCCGGGCCATGGCATCGCCGGCCGGGGTAAACAACACCTTGCGGGAGGTGCGCTCGATCAGGATCACCCCCAGCTCATCTTCCAGCTTGCGCAGCTGGCCGCTCAGGGTCGGCTGGCTGACGAAGCAGCGCTCCGCCGCCTTGCGAAAATGTTTCTCCTCTTCCAGCGCTACCAGGTACTCGAGATCGCGAAGGTTCATAGGTACTGCATCCTGCCAATCAAAGAGGCCGTTAGCATGCCCAAGAACGGTGCGGGGGACAAGGGAAGCCCGAAACGGGGAGCGCTCTCCCCTGCCCCGCTCACCCGACATGCCCATTGCCGTGACCCTGAGGGCCGATGCGGCAAACCCGGACATGGCCAGGATCAGGCCGCCATCAGGGCGGCGAGATGGCTCGCGAAGGCTTGCGGCTCACCCAAGAATGAGGAGGCGGGCAGCGGGATGAGGCTTCCCCCCCGCATCAGCCCGAGGGTCGGGAACCCCTGCCCGCCAAGCCGACGCAGCCAGCCCTGGCTTTGGGCCAGATGCCCGGCGAGATCCACCTGACCAAAGGCCAGGGCGAACGCCTCCGGCGCTATGCCCTGCTCCTGCGCCAGCCGCGCAAGATGGGCCTGGTCGCCGACCCACTGACCTTCAAGGTAATGGGACTGCTGAATGCGATGCAGCAGGCTCAAACCATCACCACCCAGCTCGGTGACCGCCAGTATGGCCCGGATGGGGGGCTCGGAGTCGAGCAAAAGGCCGTCGCTGAGCAAGAGCTCGTTGAAGTAGCGCTCACCGAAAGACTGGCCGGTCAGTGCCTGGATCCGTTCGTCATGGGGGCGAACATGGTCCCGCAGGGCCTGGCCCATGGGCTGGCGGCGCGAGCCCAGCCAAAGGCCGCCCGCATGCAGCGCGATCTGCAGGGTCGGGAGCCCGGCCGCGGCCTCGAGCAGGGGGGCGGCGCCATAGCACCAGCCACAGAGGGGGTCATAGACATAATGGAGGGTGATTTGCTGTTCGCTCATATTCATTCTCACTTCAATCTTGGATAAAAAACCGGGCCCTGGGGCCCGGTAAAAAAACACAGGGAAAAGGACTCAGGCCATCACCACTTCATCTCGCCCATGTTGACCTTGGCACCGATGGCCAGACCATCGTCAACCGGCAGTGCCGGATAGGCCTTCTTCAGGCCGTCGATCAGCTGATCGCTGTTCTTGGCGGTGGCCAACGCCTGCTCGAAACGCTGGACATAGTCACGGGTAAAGGTCACGGCGGCAGTGCCTTTGGGTGCGGTCCCCAGGAAGTGGCCCGGTACCACGCGCTCGGGTTTCAGAGCCAGCAGGTTGTCCAGCGCCTTGACCCAGTTGCTGCGGGCCGCCTTGGTCTGGCTGTCCGCCATCCAGACATGCACCCCGTGGTAAACCGGCACACCACCAAACGCCGTCTTGATGGAAGGGGCCCAGAGGTAGGCATTCGGGGTGTTCATCTCCTTGATTTCAATCTTCTCGCCATCCAGGGTCAGGTGGGAGGCCGTCATCACCTGCGGCACGGTCAGACTCTTGGGTGCGCCCTCTCCCAGGATCGGGCTCCAGTAGCTCAGCTTGGCATCCTTGGTCTGGTTGATATGGTCAACCACATGCTGGTCGGCCAGCACTTTGACATCCGGGAACGCCGCCATGACGGGCTCCAGACCGAAGTAGAAGTCGGGGTCACCGGCACTGATATACACAGTGGTCAGCTTCTTGCCGCTCTTCTTGATCATGTCGACCAGCGCCTGACCATTTTGCACGTCGAACTGGGCATCGATCAGGATGGCCTCTTTGTCACCGGTCACCAGTGAGGAGGAGACCGGGAAGATCGCCTTCTCGCCAGGGTTGTAGACAGTCACGCTCAGGGGGGCAGCCAGTGCGGCGCCACTCAGCAGGGTGGTCGCCAGAGTCAGGTTGCGGATCAGGGTGTTGTTCATCATCTATTCCTCATTAAGTATTCGGGGGTTCATTTGATGGACAGAGTGTATTGGATCGCCTAAGTTGCAAATACAGCGTAAAAAGCACATCACTGTTGCATATATCGAACATATAGAGAGCCATACATGGATCGACTGACCGCATTGCGGGTCTTCGTCAGCGTTGTCGAGCAGGGGAGTCTGAGCGGCGCCGGGGAGAAACTGGATATGTCCCGCGCCATGGTGTCGCGCTATCTGGCCGAACTGGAGCGCTGGATGGGCGCCCGCCTGCTGCACCGCACCACCCGCCGTCTGAGCCTGACCGGGCCGGGAGAAGAGGCACTGAACCGTGCCCGCGCCATGCTGGCGCTCGGCGAGGAGATGGAACAGATTGCCGTGAAGAGCGATGACGCCCCCAAGGGGCAACTACGCATTACCAGCAGCTACTCCCTCTCCGAAGCGCTGCTGGTCGGGGCTGCCAACGACTATCTGGCTCGCTACCCCGGTACGGCCATCGACATCCTGCTGCTGGACAGAACCGTCAACCTGGTGGAGGAGCGGATCGATCTCGCGGTGCGCATCACCAACGATCTGGATCCCAACCTGGTGGCGCGCCGCCTCGGCACCTGCCACTCCGTCGTCTGTGCCAGCCCCGCCTATCTGGCCCATCATGCGCCGCCGCAGCGGGTGCAGGATCTGGCTCTGCACAACTGCCTCACCTACACCTATTTCGGCAAGAGCCTGTGGGAATTTCAGGGGCCCGAGGGCCCGGAGTCCGTGCCGGTGAGCGGCAACCTCAGCGCCAACATCTCCAACCTGCTGCTGGCGGCGACCCTGGATGGGGCGGGGATCAGTCTGCAGCCCCGCTATTCGGTGCAGGCCCACCTGGAGAGCGGCGCCCTGGTGCCCCTGCTGACCCAGTGGCAGCCCAAGCAGCTCGGCGTCTATGCCGTCTATGGCACCCGCAAGCAGATGTCCCCCCTGCTGCGCAGCTTCCTCGACTTCCTGATCGAACGCATGGCGGACGATCCCCTGTGGCAGACCCGCTGAGAGCTCATGAAAAAGGGGCCTGTCGGCCCCTGTCATCCTGTGTCGGCTTATGCCTCGAAACCAAACGCCTTGACCGGCGGCTCGCCGTCGTCGGCAGCCTCCTCGTCCACATAGATGTCGCGATAGGCGGCGTAGATGGAATAGTTGATGGCCGGCAGCACCACCAGCAAGCCCACCAGCATCAGCAGCGCACCAAAGAAGATCAACACGGCCCCCAGCAGCCCCCACCAAAGGAAGGGCCACATATTGCTCAAGCAACCCTTGAAGCTGAGCCTGGCCGCCTGCCAGACCCCCACGCCGTGGAAGAAGATGAGGGCGGGAGCGAAGGTGATGGCCATCAGCACGGGCACCAGCAAGGCCAGCCCCAGCAACAGACAGAGCAGGAACCCCTGCGCCTGTTCTGGCGTCAGGGTCAGGGTCTCCGGATCCTGGGAGAGCAGACCGGTCAGGCCCCACTGATGCAGCATGAAGGCGCAGATGAGCAGTATCCCCATGAACAGGGCGAGCACCATCAGCCCCCCCAACATCAACGGAGTCAGCCGGTGACGGAAACCGGCAAAGAAGTCGGCGAACTGCAGGGGCTGGCCCTCATGACCCCGGCGGGCCACCGCCACCCAGCCGGCGCCCCACACCATGTAGAGCAGCTGGGAGATGAAGCCCCCTGCCGGCAGCTGTTCCAGCAACATGCCCACCAGGAACCAGATCACTATCATGGCCACACTGGCGCCCATGCCCTTGTTGAAGATATCGAACCCGGTGCGGATCCAGATCCAGCCTTGCCCTATGGTGTGGCGTTTGGGTTCGCGGCGCAGGGCGCTGTCACTGTTCATCATTGACCTCGTCGAAAATAGCAGCAGAAAACCCTGTCATCAGGGCACGCTCACCGTGACCATGATGGTGCCCGTGTAAGAACCGGTGCGCACCACCTGACCCGGCAACCGGGTCGGATACAGCCTCACCTGATATTGGGTGTTGTGGCTGGCCGCCGAGTAGGGTACCGCGATGGCAGTATCAAATGGAATAGGAGTCAGCGTATCCTGCTCGACCATGCCCACCCCGACCCCGGCCAGGCTGGTGGTGATGAAGCGATTCTGGCTGCTGAGCGCCCCCCCGAAGCTGTAGGACAGCGGTATCACGTAGTCACTCGGGATCTGGCTGCAGGTCACGCTCACATTGACGCTGCGCGGGGCATAACCCCTGGGTATCTCCCCCTCGACGAAGGCACTCTGCGCCACGGCGCCGAGATCGATGGGAATGCTGGTGCCGGCCGGGAACTGGCAGGTCGGTGTCGAGGTCACGCTGATGTTCATCGCCAGGGTGCTGAAGGCATTGACCGGGCTGGTGTCGGGTACACTGGCTCGCCGCACGAAGAGGTGGGCGACGGTGCCGTTGAAGGTCTGGGTACCCGTGACCCCCTTGAGCAGCTTCAGGGTATAACGGCCTCCATTCACATTGATTCCCCCCAGCAGGGAGACATTCAGCAACCCACCGACGCAGGCACTGAGCAGCCCTGCGGTCGTGGCGCTGAAGGGAACTTCCTGGTATCCCCCTGCCGCATTGAACTCAGTTTTGAGGCCAAAATAGGGATTGAGTTTGATGAGAGTGCCCAGAGGATCGGAGACGGTGGGCAGGTTGGTGGTCCCCTGGTAATAGACGGTCACCAGCAGCCCCACCGAGATCCCGGTGCAATCACAGGTAGCCGTGCCCGTGGTCGAGAAGGCGGTGGGACCGCTGGTTTCTCCGGGCTGATAGAGGGTACTGGTGGTGATGGGGCCGGTCGCCACGAAGGGACTGGTGCACTGGCCATTGACGGCCCGTGCTTCGCCCGCCCACAAGCTCCCCAGCCAGTGCCTTACTGCCTGCCGTCATAGGTGCCATTCAAAGATACCTTTAGTGGCACATTAGTAAATAGCATGGAATTCTCAATCTTGCCGTGCGGCACAGTCTCCTGTCCGGCGCCATGGCGCGAGGTGACGGACAGCCGGGCAAGAATGTGGCATCATTTTCCCCCTTTTTATCTCACCGCCTTGTTCGATGGAGCCACCATGCGCCGCCTGTTCTTCCTTCTCATGTTGCTCGGCAGTCCCGCTCTTCACGCCGAATCCAGCTTTATCAGCCGTCTGCTCAACCACCCAGTGCCGGGAGGCGTGGCCGTGGTGCAACTGGGAGACGGCGCCAAGGCGCCCGCCGTGCGGTATCAGGACAAACCCGTCCTGGTGGTGCAGGAAGAGGGCAAGCGCTGGATCGCCATCGTCGGCATCCCGCTCAAGAGCCAGCCCGGCCCCCATCAAGTGACCACGAACGATGGCCGCACCTTGAGCTTCACGGTCGGCAACAAGCACTATCGGGAGCAGCACATCAAGCTCAAAAACACCCGTCAGGTCAATCCGCTGGCCGAGGACATGGCCCGCATCAACCGGGAACTGGCCGAGCAGACCCTGGCCTACCAGACCTTCAGCCCCACCCAGCCCAGCAACCTGCTGTTCGACAAGCCGGTCAACGGCCCCCTCTCCAGCCCGTTCGGGCTGCGCCGCTTCTTCAACGGCGAGGAGCGCAACCCCCACTCCGGCCTCGACTTCGCGGTCGGCGCCGGTACCCCCATCAAGGCACCGGCCGCCGGCAAGGTGATCCTGATCGGCAACTACTTCTTCAACGGCAATACGGTGTTCGTCGATCACGGCCAGGGGCTCATCAGCATGTTCTGCCACATGTCCAAAATCGACGTGACCCTGGGCCAGAGCCTGCCCCGTGGCGGCATCGTCGGTCGGGTCGGCGCCACCGGTCGCGCCACCGGTCCCCACATGCACTGGAACGTCAGCCTCAACGACGCCCGCGTCGATCCCGCCATCTTTATCGGCGCCTTCAAACCCTGATCCGGGCAGGATGAAACGAAAAAGGCAGCCCGGGCTGCCTT
>NZ_CDBZ01000137.1:10657-12447 GCF_000819985.1 Aeromonas media
CCCGGGCTGCCTTTTTCGTTCATGGAGAGGGGCGCTAGTCACAGGGTTGCGGCATGCTGCCCGGCCTCCTTGCCCATGGCCCGCCACATCACCAGTACCAGCAGGGTGCTGCAGGTGGGCAGCGCCAGCCAGACCCCGGCCACACCCCACAGGGAGGAGAAGCCCCAAAGGAAGCCGCCGATCAGCACCAGCTTGCCGCCGGTGAGCAGGGAGGCGATGCGGGCCCGGTTGATGGCCTGGAAATAGGTGGCGCCCACCAGCAGCAGCCCCTCCATGGGCAGGCCCCAGAAGTAGAGCCAGATGCCGAGGCTGGCCACCGGCAACAGGGCCGCGTTGTCGCCGGCAAAGAGATAGACCACCCCCTGTGGCCAGAGGTAGAGCGGGATCATGCCGCACAGCGCCACCGCCAGGGTCACCCCCAGCGCAAGGTTGCGCACCCGCAGTACCCGAGCCCAGTTACCCGCTCCGGCGTTGAAGCTGGCGATGGGCTGGATGCCCATGGCGATCCCCTCGAAGATGAGATAGAAGAAGGCCTCGCTGTAGCTGATGACGCCGTAGGCAGCCACGTGCAGCGAAGTGCCGACTGACAGCAGCGCCTTGTTGTGCAGCGCCAGCACCACAGACAGATAGAGGTACATCAGAAAACTCGACACCCCGAGTCGCAGGGTCTCCCCCATCAGGCGCCAGTCTGGCACCAGAGTATCCCAGCGGATGCGCAGCTGGCTGCGGGGGGTGAAGAAGTGCCACAGGCAGAGACCGCCGGTCACCGCCTGGGAGAGCATGGTGGCGATGGCCGCCCCCGCCAGTCCCCAGGGGATCACTGCCATCAGCAGGTAATCGAGCAGCACGTTGAGCACGCCGCCCCCCACCAGGATCCAGGTGGTGAGACCGGGCCGTCCGTCGTTGCGCAGCAGGGCGGTGAACGCCATGGAGAGCACGGCAAAGACCCCGAGCCAGGCGTACCACTGCAGGTAGGCGAAACCGGCGTCGAAGATGACCCCCTCGGCCCCCATCCAGGTCAGCATCTCCCTTCCATACCGGATGCCAATGAAGGCGAGCAGCGCGGAGGCGATGAGCACCATCACCAGCGCATTGCCGACGATGTGGCGCGCCTTTGCCTGCTCCCCCTTGCCCAGATAAAACGAGGCGAGCGACGAGGAGCCCATGCCGATCAGCGCCCCCACCGCATAGAGCACGGCGCAGATGGGGTAGGCCAGCATCATGCCCGCCAGACCGTCCTGACCCAGGAGATGGCCGACGAAGATGCCGTCTATGGTGACATAGACGCCAGTGACCAGCATGGCGGCTACCGTCGGGGTGACGTAACGCAGGAAGAGCCGGGAAAGGGGGGCCGTGCCCAGATCGACAGAGGACATAAATTGCTCAACGGAGGGAAACGGCCAGAATAATAGCCAAACAAGACCCGGATCACCCGTTATTTATGTTGCAAATCATTAATGTGGAAGGCTTTACCCGCCCCGGCCCCTGCTTTAGGCTAAGGCGACTTCTCATGAACGGAAACGTGCGCCATGTTGCAACGCCTGCTCTGTCTGATGCTCTGTCTCAGCCTGCTCCCCTTCTCCGCTGTCCAGGCCGATGATGCCGTCACCCAGGTGGAAGAGTTGCTGCAAAGCGTCCCCAAGACCGACAGCCTCGAAAACCAGCAACTGCGGGAGAGCTATCAGCAGGCCCTGCAGTATGCCCGGGACGCCCAGCGTTATCGGGAGCAGGGCAAGGCCTATCAGCAGATCCTCATCGACTACCCCAAGGAGTCCGCTCGCCTCAAGGAG
>NZ_CDBZ01000137.1:12680-82855 GCF_000819985.1 Aeromonas media
CTGCACAACTATCAACCCCAGCCCCGCCCACCCCTCTCCTCCCTGAAAGAAGAGACGTTGCGCCAGGCCATCAGCCTCAGCAGCAACCGCCAGATCAACCTGCGCAAGGAGCGCCAGGCCGTGACCGACAGCCTCAACCAGCTGGAGAGCACGGGCCAGGAGTATCATGTGCGGGTCGATGAGCTGCGCAAGCAGCTGTTGCAGACCCGCTCCCAGCTCGATCGCCTGAGCTTCAGCAACGAGTCGGACAGGCTGCAGGAGGCCCAGCAACTGGCCACCCGCCTCAAGGAGCAGAGCCTCTCCGACCGGATCCAGATGCTGGAACTGGAACAGCTCTCCGCCCAGCAGCGCAACGATCTCGGCAAGCTGAAACTGCAGGAGCTCAACCTCGCCATCACGGACGAGGACGAGTGGCAGAACAGCCTGCTCGCCCAGCAAAACCAGTTGCGGCGAGAAAAGACGGTGCAGGCGTTGGCCGAGAGCGAGCGGCTGCGCAGGCAGCTCACCTCGGATCTGCCCCTGCTGCAGGAGCAGCAACAGCAGAACCAGGCGCTATCCCTGCAACTGGGTGCCCTGGAGGATCAGATAGAGCGGGTACAGGACGAGCAGCGCGGCCTCGACACCTCCCTGTCAGGACTGAACGATCTGGTCAACTCGGTGCGCGAACAACTGGAATGGTTGCAGATAAGCAACGCCTACGGCGAAAACCTGCGCAGCAAGCTGGCCGATCTGCCGGCCTACTTCCCGCTGGAGAAACTGGAGTCCGACATCGTCAAGGCGCGCATGGCGAAATACCAGTACGAGACCGAGCAGGATGCCCTCAAGGATCCCGCGCAGATCCGCAACGAGCTGCTCAGCGGGGATGAGATCACCCTGGACAGGGCCCAGCGTGCCGTGCTCGACAACCTGCTCAAGGCCAGACGACAACTGCTGACCCGGCTCAACGACGCCTCGGATACCCTGATTCAGGAGCAGACCCGGCTCAAGCTGCTCTACAGCCGCCAGAACAGCAAGATCGACGAGATCCGCGAGATCAGCGCCAGCCATCTGTTCTGGATGCCGGATGTGCGCCCGCTCACCCCGGCCGTCCTGCTCGGTGTGCCCACCGCCCTGAGCCTGCTGCTCGATCCCGTCAACTGGCTGCAACTGCCCAGGGCCATCGTGGAAAACAACCCCATGACCCTGACCCTGGCCGGGCTCGGTCTGCTGGTGCTTGCCTGGTGCTGGGCCAAGCTGGGACGCCATCTGGTGCAATACAGCCACTACATAGCCCCGCGCATCGGCAAGGTAACCCAGGACAAGTTCAGCCTCACCAGCCGGCTGCTGATGCGCTCCCTGCTCGCGGCCCTGCCGCTGCCCGCCATGGTGTTGATGATGCGCGGCCTGCTGGACGGCGCCTGGCAATACCCCTTCGCGGTGGCGGTGGCCCGCGGCCTTGGCGAGATCTGGTTTTTGCTGCTGGCGCTGCTGGTGGCCCGCCATCTCACCCTAGAGAAGGGGATCCTCATCCTCCATTTCCGCTGGCAGAAAGAGCGGGTCCAGAAGGTGTGGGGCCAGTTCCGCACCCTGCTGCTGGTGCTGATCCCGAGCTTCTTCGTGCAGGGCATGGCCAACAGTTATCAGGAGCACGCCTTCTACGACTCCCTCGGCCGGCTGGCCTTCATCGTCGGCGCCCTCTGGCTGCTGCTGTTCTTCGCCCGCCTCAACCGGGAGAAGCTGCCCCTCACCTGGGGCCAGGCCGACATGACCAAGCCACACCTGCTGCACCACTTCATCTGGAACAGCCTGATGCTGGCCCCCCTGCTGGCGGTACTGGGCACCCTGTTCGGCTACTTCTATACCTCCCGGATCCTGCTGCGCCAGCTGGAGCTGAGCCTGCTGGCTGGGCTCGGCTGCCTGCTCGTCTACTATCTGGCGCACCGCTGGATGCTGATCCAGCGCCGCCGCCTCGCCTTCGATCGTGCCAAGAGCAAGCGGGCCGAGATCCTGGCCCAGCGGGAACGAGAGGATGACGATTTAAGCTCCGAGATCCCGGACGTGGTGGAGGAGCCTGAGCTGGATCTGGACACCATCAGCGCCCAGTCCCTCGGCCTGGTGCGCACCCTGCTGATGCTGGGCTTCACCATGCTGGTACTGGTGCAATGGTCGGATCTCAACTCGGCGTTCAGCTTCCTCAGCAGCATTGAGGTGTGGCAGGTGAGCAGCAAGGTGGCTGGCATAGAGCAACTCTCCGCCATTACCCTGCAGGATCTGATGCTGACCGCCTTCGCCTTCATCCTGACGGTGGTCACCGCCCGCAACCTGCCGGGGCTGATGGAGCTCACCCTGCTCCAGCACCTGAGCCTCTCCCCCGGTACCGGCTTCGCCCTGACCACGGTCAGCAAGTATCTGGTGATCCTCATCGGCGCCCTCACCGGCTTCTCCATGCTCGGCATCGACTGGTCCAAGACCCAGTGGCTGGTGGCGGCGCTCTCGGTGGGTCTGGGCTTCGGTCTGCAGGAGATCTTCGCGAACTTCGTCTCCGGCCTCATCATCTTGTTCGAGAAGCCGATCCGGCTCGGCGACACCGTCACCATTCGCGATCTGACCGGCACTGTCACCAAGATCAAGACCCGCGCCACCACTATCGTGGACTGGGACAGGAAGGAGATCATCGTCCCCAACAAGGCCTTCATCACCGAGCAGTTCATCAACTGGTCGCTGTCTGATGCCATCACCCGGGTCAAGCTGCGCATTCGCATCGGTCTGACCCAGGAACCCAAACGGGTACAACAGTTGCTGGAACAGTGCGTGCAGGAGTCCACTCTGGTGCTGGATACCCCGACCCCCGAGGTGTTCCTGATCGAATTCACCGACTCGGCCCTCATCTACGAGATCCGGCTCTATGTGAACAACATGGACCACAGAATGCCGATCACCCATGAGGTGCACTCGCTGATCCTGGAGAAACTCAACCAGCTCGGCATGCATCTGCCCCACCAGCAGATCGATATCAGGATGAGCCGAGGCTGATGGCTCCCTCCCCTTCATAAGGGGAAGGGTGGGGTTCTAGCTCACTCATCCCCCAATGACGACAACAGGAGCAGCGAATGCAGATCATTGCCCATCGCGGTGCCAGCAAACTGGCACCGGAGAACACCCTCAAAGCGATGGAGATAGCCATCGCACTCGGAGTCGGCGCCATCGAGCTCGACGTACAGTGGGCAGACGGCGAGCTCTGGGTCTTCCACGACCGACGGCTGGAGCGTTGCACCGACGGCCATGGGGTGCTGACAGAGCAGTCCCGGGACTATCTTGCGAGCCTGGATGCGGGGGACGGGGAGCGGATCCCGACCCTGTGGCAGGTGATGAGCCTGATTGCGGGGCGCTGCGAGCTGCACATCGAGCTCAAGGGGGCGCACACCGCCGAGCCGGTGGCGGCCCTGACCAGGCGGGCCGAGGCGGAGCTTGGCTTCACCCCGCCCCACTGGGTCGTCTCCTCGTTTCACCATCCCGAGCTGGCGCACTTCGCCCGGCTGAGGCCGGAGCTGCGCCTCGGCGCCCTGACCGCCAGCCTGCCGCTGCACGGCGCCCGCTTCGCCGAAGAGTTGGGGGCCTGGTCCCTGAACTGCGACGTGGATTTTGTCGACGCCGGACTGGTGGCGGATGCCCATCGCCGAGGGTTAAAGGTATTGGTCTATACGGTCGACGAGGTGAGTGATGGGGATGCCCTCGCAGCCATGGGGGTCGATGGCATCTTTACCAACCGGCCAGATCGATTCAGCTGAGTATTAGCACGCCCTGGCAGGCCATCAGGAGGTGAAAAAAGATCGAAAATTTTCTGTGCACCGGGATACATAAAGTCCACTTTCAGCCGATACAGAGTTGGCTCATAACAATAACAAACACCACACAGATCTCAGACTGACGCTCACAAGGATGTAAACATGAACCTATCCATCAAGAACAAGCTGGTCCTCGCCATCGGGGCCATCATCCTGGTCATCACCGGCCTGCAGGTCTGGTACAACACCACCCAGCTGCGCAGCGAAACCCAGCGGCTGATCTGGAGTTTCATCGATGACAGCTCCATCGCCAACGTGAAGGGCATCTCCCGCTGGCTCGATGCCCGCATCAACCTGGTCACCGCCACCAAGGAGGCCTTCACCAAGGAGGACGAGCCCCTCAGTCACCTGGCCCAGTCCATGAACGCGGGCAACTTCGACCTGGTCTATGTGGGCACCAAGGATGGCCGGATGATCCAGAGCAAGCCCACCGATCTGCCGGCCGGCTATGATCCGCGCCAGCGCCCCTGGTACAAGGACGCCACGGCGGCCGGCAAACTCGCCATCACGGCCCCCTACGCCGACATCACCACGGGCCAGCTAATCATCACCATCGCCGAGCCTTTCAGCCGTGGCAACACCGACGGGGTCATCGCCGGTGACGTCTCCATCGACGGTCTGGTGCGGGACGTGCTGGCCATGAACTCGGAAGGCACCTACGCCATCCTGGTGGACAGCAACGGCACCATCATCGCCCACCCGGACAAGGCGCTGGCCCTCAAACCCGCCACCGCCCTCTCTCCCGAGCTGACGGCGGCCAAGGTCAACGAGCTGGCCCATGACAACACCATCTCCGAGATGATGATCAGCGGCAAGGCCAGCGTGTTCGATCTCACCGAGATCCCCAACACCAACTGGTATTTCGGCATAGTGGTGGATGAAGCGGTCGCCTACCAGTCCGTCTCCCGCATGGTCACCTCCGCCCTGCTGCAGGGCCTGCTGACCATCCTCATCGTGGCCGGCTTCTCCTACGTGGCCATCAACAGTTCCCTGGCCCCACTGAAAACCCTGGGCGAGGCGATTGCCGATCTCTCCCGCGGCAATGGCGATTTGACCCGTCGCATCAAGATCGAGCGGGAAGATGAAGTCGGTACCGTCGCCAAACACGTCAACACCTTCATTGAGCGCATCCACGTGATGGTGCAGGACATCTCCAACTCCTCCGGACAGCTCAACCAGCAGGCCAGGTCCTCCCACGACATGGCGGAGAAATCCAACCAGGGGCTGGCCCGCCAGCAGAACGAGATCTCCCAGATTGCGACCGCGGTGCACGAGATGTCCGCCACCGCCGTCGAGGTCGCCAGCAATGCCGAGCAGACCGCAGAGGCGGCCCGCAGCTCCTCCAGCAGTTGCGAGCACGGCAAGCAGGTGATCGCGCGCAACCAGCGCTCCATCACGGATCTCGCCACCCAGGTCAAGCAGGCCTCCGGCATCATCCAGGAGCTGGAGAAGAACGCCCAGGAGATCAACACCATCCTCTCCACCATTCAGGGCATCGCCGAGCAGACCAACCTGCTGGCGCTCAACGCCGCCATCGAAGCCGCCCGGGCCGGTGAGCAGGGTCGCGGCTTCGCCGTGGTCGCCGACGAGGTGCGAGTGCTGTCACAACGTACCCACAGCTCCACCGTCGAGATCCGCAGCATGATCGAGACCCTGCAGCGCAATACCCAGGGCGCTGTCAGCACCATGCACGAGGGTCAACTGCTGGCCCAGAACAGTGTGGAAGATGCGAACGACGCCACCCAGGCCCTGGAGCAGATCACCACCTCCATCAACCAGATCTCCGACATGGCGACCCAGATCTCCAGTGCCGCCGAGGAGCAACGGGCGGTGACCGACGAGGTCAGCCGCAACATCCAGGCGGTCAAGGACGTCTCGGACGAGCTGGCGGTGGATGCGGACAGTTCACGCAACCTCTCGGCTCAACTTAAAAATATTTCAGGTGAGCTCAACAATCAGGTCGGTATGTTCCGCATCTGATCGAATCAATCAAAAGGGGCCGTCCAGGCCCCTTTTTTATATAAACCCTTTTTGTTTCAATGGTTATAATTCCCCTTCGACACAGAACACTCTGTGATCAGCCTCTCCATTCGAATATCCTTGTGACACAAATGATGCCTGCCACGGCTATATTCGCATTACTTTTTTGATGTCTTTTCATCGGTCGCCAACATGATAATAGTTATCATTAAACATTTCTGATAAAAAACTTAAAAACTTTATGGGTAATACCTAAAAAGAGAGGCATTTCTCATTTTTTTGAAAGAAAACTACGTACAATCTTGGGGTTAAAATCACTCGAGTAGCGAGTACGGCTGATCCAGATCACTGATGGATGGCGATAATGACGGCATTTTCATCCAAGGAATGGGGTGGTTGTAATAAAAATCACCGTTGCCAAGCACTAAAACAAAGCAGTTTGACTTGCATCAAGCCTGAATTTTTTTCATAGAGCAAAATCGTGCCCAGCAAATCTATCCCTAAGGAGGCAGATGTGGATATTATCAAGACCGATGTTGCCATCATCGGTGCCGGTGGCGGTGGCCTGCGTGCCGCAATCGCCATTGCAGAAGCCCACCCGGAGCTGGAAATCGCCCTGATTTCTAAGGTCTATCCGATGCGCAGCCACACCGTGGCCGCCGAAGGTGGCGCCGCAGGTGTCGTGCGTGATGACGACTCCCTCGAAAACCACTTCAACGACACCGTCTCCGGTGGTGACTGGTTGTGTGAGCAGGACGTAGTCGAATACTTCGTCAACAACGCCACCAACGAAATGATCCAGCTGGAGCACTGGGGTTGCCCCTGGAGCCGCAAGCCGGATGGCAAGGCCAACGTCCGCCGTTTCGGCGGGATGAAGATCCCGCGCACCTGGTTCGCCGCAGACAAGTCCGGTTTCCACATTCTGCACACCCTGTTCCAGACCTCCATCAAGTACCCGACCATCAAGCGCTACGATGAGCACTTCTGTCTGGACCTGATCGTCGAAGATGGCCGCGTGCAAGGCGTGCTGACCTTCGATATCCAGAACGGCATCACCCGCTTCATCCAGGCCAAGTCCGTGGTGCTGGCTACCGGCGGTGCCGGTCGCGTTTACCGCTACAACACCAACGGTGGCATCGTCACCGGTGACGGCATGGCGCTGGCCTACCGTCACGGCGTACCGCTGCGTGACATGGAATTCGTCCAGTATCACCCGACCGGTCTGCCGGGCACCGGCATCCTGATGACCGAAGGTTGTCGTGGTGAGGGTGGCATCCTGCTCAACAAGGATGGCTATCGCTACCTGCAAGACTACGGCCTGGGCCCGGAAACCCCGGTCGGCCAGCCGAAGAACAAACACATGGAGCTGGGTCCGCGCGATCGTCTCTCCCAGGCATTCTGGCAGGAGCAGCAGAAAGGCCGCGTGATCCAGGGCCCGATGGGCGACGTGGTTCACCTCGACCTGCGCCACCTCGGCGAGAAGTACCTCAAA
This sequence comes from Aeromonas media, assembly GCF_000819985.1. Lineage (GTDB taxonomy): Bacteria > Pseudomonadota > Gammaproteobacteria > Enterobacterales > Aeromonadaceae > Aeromonas > Aeromonas media. Next base: position 19,977 of record NZ_CDBZ01000137.1, read on the forward strand.
GAGCGTCTGCCCTTCATCTGCGAACTGGCCAAGGCCTACGTGGGTGTGGATCCGGTCAAGGAGCCAATCCCGGTCCGTCCGACTGCCCACTACACCATGGGTGGCATCGAAACTGACGGCAAGTGCGCTACCCGCATGCCCGGCCTCTACGCCGCTGGCGAGTGTGCCTCCGTTGGCCTGCACGGTGCCAACCGTCTGGGCTCCAACTCCCTGTCCGAGATCGTGGTCTTCGGCAAGGTGGCCGGTGAACAGGCAGCCGAATTCGCGGCGACCCAGCAGCACGGCAACACCGAAGCGCTGGCCGCCAAGGCCGAGGCGCTGATCAAGCAGCACCTCTCGCTGATGGACATCGACGGGACCGAAAACCCGGCCGACATCCGCAACGAACTGGGCATGTCCATGGAAGCTGGCGTCGGTATCTACCGTACCGAAGAGCTGATGCAGGGCACCATCGACAAGATCAACGAGCTCAAAGCCCGTTACAAGAAGATCAAGATCAACGACAAGTCCTCGGTCTTCAACACCGATCTGCTGTACGCCATCGAACTGGGCTACATGCTGGACGTGGCCGAAGCCATGGCGCACTCCGCCATCAACCGTAAAGAGTCTCGTGGTTCCCACCAGCGTCTGGACGGTTATGAGGAGCGTGATGACGTGAATTTCCTCAAGCACACTCTCTCCTTCTATGCACCGGAAGGGGCCCCGACCATCGATTACTCCGATGTGAAGATCACTAAATCCCAACCGGCGAAGCGTGTGTACGGTTCCGAGGGTGAGAAACAAGACGAGGCTAAGAAGAATGGCTGAGATGATCGAAATTGAAATCCTGCGCTACCGTCCCGAGCAGGATAACGAGCCCTGGATGCAGACCTTCCAGGTGCCTTACCTGAAAGAGATGTCCCTGCTGGATGCGCTGCAGTACATCAAGGATCAACTGGACTCCACCCTGAGCTTCCGCTGGTCCTGCCGGATGGCGATCTGCGGCTCCTGCGGCATGATGGTCAATGGCATTCCGAAGCTGGGTTGCAAGACCTTCCTGCGGGACTACCTGCCGGGCAAGATGAAAATCGAGCCGCTCAACAACTTCCCGATCGAGCGCGACTTGGTGGTCGACATGTCCGATTTCATCGAGAAGCTGGAGAGCATCAAGCCCTACATCATCCCGAGCGAACCGCGCAGCCTGTGCGACGGCGAGTACACCCAGACTCCGGCCGACATGGCGAAATATCACCAGTTCTCCATGTGCATCAACTGTGGTCTGTGCTACGCCGCCTGCCCGCAGTATGGCATCAACAAGAAGTTCACCGGCCCGGCGGCCCTGGCGCTGGCTTATCGCTACAACGCCGACAACCGCGACAGCGCGTCCAAAGAGCGGATGAAGATCATCAGCCAGGACGAGGGCGTCTGGGGTTGTACCTTCGTGGGTTATTGCTCCGATGTCTGCCCCAAGGGTGTGGATCCGGCCGCAGCCATCCAGCTTGGCAAGGTCGAGAGCGCCAAGGACTACATGATCGCCATGTTCAAGCCGGATTGAGGAGTGAGACCATGAACAACACAGAGAGCAAACGTAAGCCTTACGTGCGCGAAATGAAGAAAGACTGGTGGCTGAAGAATGCCTTCTACACCGGTTACATGATCCGCGAAGGCACCAGCATCTTCGTCTCCATCTATGCCGTCGTGCTGATGTGGGGTCTGTTGCGGCTGGTTCAGGGTCAGGAAGCGTTCAACGGCTGGCTGGAATCCCTGCAAAGCCCGGTCGCCATCCTGTTCCACGTCATCGCGCTGGCAGCCTGCCTGTTCCACGCCAAGACCTGGTTCGCCCTGGCCCCCAAGGCCATGCGTATTTTCCGTGGTGAAGACCTGGTGCCGGAGAAGCCTATCGTCATCGCCCAGTATGTGGCGCTGGCGGTGGTATCCCTGCTGATCCTGATCATCGTGGCTTGAGGAGATTAATGATGAGACGTTCTGACGAGCCCATTTACTGGGGACTGTTTGGTGCCGGTGGCATGGTTGTCGCCATGCTGCTGCCGGTGATTGTCCTCATTACTGGTCTGCTGGTGCCCATGGGCATCATGGACGTGGAGACCATGAGCTACGAACGCGCACTCGAGTTCGCCAGCTCCTGGTGGGGTGCCTGCATCCTGCTGGTGATCATCGCCCTGCCGATCTGGCACGGCATGCACCGCATCTACCACGGCCTGCATGATCTCGGGATCCACACCACCAAGCTGCACCACTACGTGTTCTATGGCTTCGCCTTCCTGGTGTCAGCCATCACCGTCGGTCTGCTGATGGTGCTGGTACTCCAGTAATCCTTTAGTTGCCAGCAACAGATGATAAAACCGGGCCCAGTGCCCGGTTTTTGTTTGGCTGATGGTTGGCGCGCGGCGCGTTGTCTGGCTGCGTATTGCTCAAGGAAGCGGCGCTGACTCCGGCCACAGGGCCCGCAGGGGCGCCGGCATGGCGCCGAGGCGAAGCAGCGGGGTCTGGTGCCACTGCGCCAGTTTTTGCAGCGCCTTCTCCAGATCCTGCGCCAGGCTGGCGGTCACCCTGACCCCTGGCTCCAGATAGAGGCTCTTGACCTCGAACACCCCCTCCTTGCGATGGGCCTTGGCATCCAGGCGCCCCACCAGCTTGCCTCGGCGCAGCAGAGGCAGCACGAAGTAGCCGTACTGGCGTTTGGGGGCCGGGGTGTAGCACTCGATGCGGTAGTCAAAGCCAAACAGTTCGCTGGCTCGCTTGCGATCCCACACCAGGGGATCGAAGGGTGAGAGCACGGCGGTGTGGGTCGCCTTGAGGCTGCCTGCCTGGGCCCGGGTCAGCTCATCGGAGAGCGATGCGTGCACGAAGGCACCGTGCTGCCAGCCCTCCACCCGCACCGGCAACAGCTCCCCCTCGTCCGCCAGCTGATGGAGCAGGACATCGTATTTGCCGCGCTTGAGCCGGTAGTAATCCGCCACCCAGCCGGTCTTGACCAGCCCCAGCGCCCGGCAGCTGGCACGCACCATGTCCCGCTGGGCGAGCTCAGGGCTCGGCAGATCCCGCCCGTCGTCCCACTCGGGCATGACCCGCTCGGCGAGATCGTAGACCCGCTGGAAGTTGCGCCGCTCGCGCACCATCAGCTGACCCGCGGTGAACAGCACCTCCAGGTGGCGCTTCTCGGGCTTCCAGTCCCACCAGCCGTTGCCGCCCCCCTTGCGTTCGCCTCTTTCGTTTCCAATATCGGCTGCCCGCACCGGGCCCTCCCGGCGGATGCGCTCGACTATCTGCGCAATCTCGCCGCCGTGGGTCTTGAGCCACTGGGCGGAGAACTTCCAGCCCATGGCGGCGGGATCCAGCATGCGATGGCGCAGCAGCCGGTAATCCTCCCGGGGGACGAAGCAGGCCTCGTGGGCCCAGTATTCGAAGAGATCCCCCTCGGCCAGCAACTGCTCCAGCCAGCGCGGATCGTAGTGGCCGAGCCGGCTGAACAGCACCAGATAGGGGCTGCGGGCCACCACCGAGATGGTGTCTATCTGCAGCAGCGCCATGCGGCGGATGCAGTCAAGCAGATCGGAGGGGCCGGCCTTGGCGCGGCGCGGGGTCAGCAGCCCCTGGGCGGCGAGTTGCAGGTGGCGGGCGTCTTGCAATGACAAATGGGGGATCGACATGAAAATAGGGGCATCCGTTCCTGAGTGTCAGGTCACCAGCATGCCCAAGCCGCCGCCAAATGAAAATGCCCCGTTCAGGGTTTGGTGAACACGGCCACATCGGTGTGGGGGAAGCAGAGGTCCGCCTGCCAGCGGGCAGCCAGGGCGCGGAACGACGCCTCGGCAAAGAAGACGATGTGGGTCGGATCGTGGCGATAACGCCAGCTCTTGAAGCGCTCGTCACCCAGCACCCGCTGGGTCTGCAACACCAACACGCCGCCGGGGTTGAGGCAGGCCCAGAGCCCGTCCAGCACGGCGCGGGGGGCGGCCAGGTGCTCTATCACCTCGGTGCTGGTGATGAAATCGTAGCGACGAGTGAGCAGCTCGGGCTGGTCGGCATAGAACTTGTCGTAACCCGCCATATCAAAGCCCGCCTCCCGCCCCATGGCGATGAGGGCAGGCCCGGGACCGCAGCCGAAATCGAGGCCACAGGCAGGAGGGCTCACCCGGGAGAGCACCTCGCCGAAGGCCCGCATCAGAAAGCCGCGATAACGGGGATCATCCACCCGGTTGTCATGCCCGTCATAGACCGCCTTCTCTGCCGCATCGTCCAGATGATCCGCCTCATCCAGCCAGACCAGCTCGCAGTCCAGACAACGGTGATAGCGCTTGCCTGCCACCGACAGGGGGTAACTGTGGCGAGCCGAGCAGAGGGGGCAGCTGACGCTTGATGACATGACGGATCCTCCTGGGTAACAGCCGCGCAGATTGCCTGCCCGCCGCCTTGCTGACAACTTTTTTTGCGCCTTAAGGGTTTCTTAAGTTTGCCCTTTTACTCTCAACCCATCGCAAGAGAAGGAGCCAACCATGACCATCGAGATCCAAGCCCCCTACAGGTTGATCCTGGCCGAATCCCCGCAGCAGGTCATGGCGCTGCAAACTTATATCCAGGCCGCCTACACCCTCGAATTCAACGCCCGCATTCCCCATTTTCTGCCCTGTCTGCTCGGGCTCTACCGGGCCGATGGGGTGCTGGTCGGCGCCTGTGGCCTCAACCAGGCCTGCAACGGCGAGGGCGAGCAACCCCTCTATCTGGAGCAGTATCTGGAGCAACCCATCGAGGCCGCCATCGAAACCCGCCTCGGGGTAAGACCGGCCCGCAGCCGCATCATCGAAGTGGGCAACCTCGCCTGCAGCGAGCCGGGCAATGCCCGCCTGATGTTTGCCGCCCTGTGCCGCCTGCTGTGTGACAACGCCCTCGATTACGTGGTGTTCACCGGCACCGCCAAACTGCGCAACAGCTTTGCCCGGCTGCGTCTCAACCCGGTGGAGCTGGCCCCCGCCCAGGCCCACCAGGTGGGGGAAGACGCCAGTGCCTGGGGAGAGTACTACCGCTGCCAACCCAAGGTGATGGCAGGGGACATCAACCAGGGGCGCGAGGTGCTCGCCCAGAGCAGCCTGCTGCTCAACCTGTTGGGGCCCATGCCCATGCTTTTTAGCCACGCCGACAATGACAAGAGGTGCGCTCAATGAGCCTGTTTGACGCCATCGCCCGCCACGCCAGCCTGACGCCGCGACAACCGGCACTGCAAGGCAGCCAGGGTTTGCTGGATTACCAGACCCTGTGGCAGCAGATCCAGCACCTGGCCGACCGCTTGCAGCAAGCCGGCATTCGCCGCCTGGCCCTGCAGCTCGACAACGGTCTGCCCTGGGCGCTGCTCGATCTGGCCTGCACCCGGGCCGGGATCGTGGTCATTCCAGTTCCCCACTTCTTCAGCCCGGCGCAGCAATCCTGGCTGCTGGAGAGCAGCGGGGCCGACGCCCTGGTGGGGCCCGAACATGAGGGCTGGCAGGCCGCAGCCCCCCTCATCCTGATGACGGGCACCGCCGACGAACAGGAGCTGCCCCTGTGGCGGCGCACCCCGCTCGCGCCTCCGGCCCTGCCGGACGGCACAGCCAAGATCACCTATACCTCGGGCACCACGGGCCAGCCCAAGGGGGTCTGCCTGTCCCTTGCCCAGATGATGGCTGTCTGCGAATCCCTGGCCCTAAGGGTCGCCCCGGCCGGGGTTGAACAGCACCTGACCCTGCTGCCCCTGGCCACCCTGCTGGAGAATCTGACCGGTCTGTACGTGCCACTGCTCACCGGCGCCTGCAGCCGCATCCCCTCGCTCGGCGAGCTGGGTTTCACCGGCTCCAGCACCCTCGACCCGGCCATGCTGGGTCAGGCCCTGGCACGCTGGCCCAGCCACAGCCTGGTGCTGGTACCCGAGCTGCTGCGCCTGCTACTGGCGCTGTGCGCCAACACCCCGGCCCTGGCCGAACACCTCAAGGGGCTTCGCTTCGTCGCCGTCGGTGGCGGCAAGGTCGCCCCCGCGCTCATCGCCCATGCCCGTGCGCTGGGGCTGCCAGTCTATGAGGGCTATGGCCTGTCGGAGTGCGGTTCGGTCGTGGCGCTCAACGGCCCGGACGATGACCGTCCGGGCAGCGTCGGCCGCCCCCTGCCCCACTGCCAGGTGACGATCGCCGCCGACGGCGAAGTCATGGTGAGCGGCAGCGCCATGCTCGGCTATCTGGGGGAAGAGGGCGCTGCGGCCAGCCAGATCGCCACAGGGGATCTGGGTCACCTGGACTCAGAGGGCTACCTGCACATCACGGGGCGCAAGAAGAACGTGCAGATCACCGCCTTTGGCCGCAACTTTTCGCCGGAGTGGGTGGAGGCCCAGGCCCAGCTCTGCCCGGCCATCGTCCGCATCGTGATCTTCGGTGACGGCCAGCCCGCCAACGTCGCCCTGATCCAGCCGCTGCCGGGCACCCAGTTCCAGTTGGCCGAGCAGATTGCCCGGCTCAACCAGCAGTTGCCCGATTACGCCCGCATCCATCACTGGCTGCCGGTGGCGCTGGATCAGCACCCCGGCCTGCTGACGGCCAACGGTCGCCCCCGTCGCAACGAGATTTATCACCACTTTTCCCGGCAGATCGACCAATGCCTGACTCAAGGCCTCACAGGAGAATCCTCATGAGTTTCTACCAGACCCTGCAACACGCCACCGCCGTCGAGCGCGAGCACCTGTTCAATGCCCCCATCATCGAGGCCTGCCGCCGCGGCGACATCAGCCGGGAGACCTACCTCGCCTTTCTGGCAGAGGCTTACTACCACGTGCGCCACACGGTGCCGCTCCTGATGGCCACCGGCGGCAAGCTGGGACAGGAGTATGAGTGGGTGCGCGGCGCCATCCGGGAGTACATCGACGAGGAGTACGGCCACCAGGAGTGGATCCTCAATGACATCCGCGCTTGCGGCGGTGACGCCGAGGCGGTGCGCCATGGCCGACCCGGCCTGCCCATCGAGCTGATGGTCGCCTTCCTCTACGACCAGATCCAGCGCGGCAACCCCATGGGCTTCTTCGGCATGGTGCAGGTGCTGGAAGGCACCAGCGTCGCCATCGCCCTGACGGTGGCGGACCAGCTCAAGAGCGGTCTGGGCCTGCCACCCCAGGCGATGAGCTACCTCAGCTCTCACGGCGCCCTGGATCAGGAGCACCTCAAGTTCTTCGAATCCCTGATGAACCGGGTGGAAGACGCCGCCGATCAGGCCGCCATCATTCACTCAGCCAAGGTGGTCTACCGCCTCTATGGCGACATGCTCCATCAGCTCACGGGATCCTGCCAATGAAGCTCGAAGGCAAACGCATACTGCTCACCGGCGCCAGCGGCGGCATAGGGGAAGCCCTGGCCCTGGAGCTGGCGGCCCAGGGGGCGCATCTGCTGCTGCACGGACGCCGGGCCAGCGCACTGGAACGGCTGCGCAAGGAGCTGCCCCACCCAGAACGCCATCAGACGGTGACCGCCGATCTGGGCTCGCCCCAGGAGCGGGCCCGGTTGTTGCAGCACCCGGCGCTGGATGACGGGCTGGACGTGCTGATCAACAGCGCGGGCTGCAACCAGTTCGCCTGGCTGGAGGATCAGAGCAGCGAGCAGGTGACGCGCCAACTGCTGCTCAACGTCGAGGCTCCCATCCAGCTCACCCGCGCCCTGCTGCCGAGGCTGCGCAAGCCCGCCGTCATTATGAACATAGGCTCCAGCCTCGGGGCCATCGGCTATGCCGGTTACAGCGTTTATTGCGCCAGCAAGTTTGCCCTGCGGGGCTTTAGCGAGGCGCTGGGCCGGGAGCTGGAGGGCTCCGGCATCAAGGTGCTGCACTTTGCCCCCCGCGCCACCCGCACCCACCTCAACTCCGAGGCGGCCTACGCCATGAATGCCGAGCTCGGCACCCACACCGACAGCCCTCAGGACGTCGCCGAGGAGGCCGTCATCGCCCTGTGCAACGAGACACGCCGCAGCTGGCTCGGCTGGCCGGAGAAGCTGTTCGTGCGGCTCAACGGCCTGCTGCCCGCCCTGGTCGACAGAGCGCTGGCCAGACAACTGCCCGTCATCGAGCGCCATGCCCGCCGCCCAGCCCACCCGGCCACCGATCACGGGGACAACCCCACCTGTGCCACGCACGAGAAGGAACATTGAGATGAAACACGCCACTTTCCGCCCCCGATTTGGCCACAGCGTCCTGCTGCTCGCCCTCGCCAGCAGCCTGGTTCAGGCCGCAGATGCCCTGCCCACCATTCAACAGCAGTGGGCCCACTGCCAGTACCAGCAGACCGGCAAGGCCAAGGAGAGCTGCCTGGAGACCCTGAGTGCCCAGGCGGATCAGGCCAGTGCCAAGGAGGCCTTTCGCACCGATCTGCTGATCTGGTCTGCCATCGTCAAGAGCACCTGGGCCGGCGCCAAGGGCGGCCTCGGTGCCCTCAGCCTGGTGAAAGAGGCCAAGGCCAAGCTGGAGATTGCCATCAAGCAGGATCCCAAGGCGCTGGAGGGCTCCGCCTACACCAGCCTGGGCTCGCTCTACTACCAAGTGCCGGGCTGGCCGGTCGGGTTCGGGGATGACGACAAGGCCGAGCAGCTGCTCAAGCAGGCACTCACCATCAATCCCACCGGCATCGATCCCAACTTCTTCTACGGCGATTTCCTGCTGGAACAGGGGGACAAGGCCCAGGCGAAGATCTATCTGGACAAGGCCCTGGCCGCCCCGGCCAGACCGGGCCGCGAGGTGGCGGACGAAGGGCGCAAGACGGAAATCCGCGAGCGTCTCGCCAAGCTATAAACACAAGCAGATCAGTGCGCTATTTAAACTCTGCCCACCAACTTGCATACTGGTGGGCAGCGTCATTTGAGGGGAAAAAAACAATGCGGATCCTGTTGGTGGAAGATGACATGATGCTGGGGGATGGCATGGTGGATGCCCTGCGCAGCAGCGGCTACACGGTGGACTGGCTGCAGCAGGGGCTGCCCGCCCTGTCGGCGCTCAAGAGCGAGGAGTTTGCCGCCTTAATCCTGGATCTCAATCTGCCGGACATCGACGGCATCAGCCTGCTACGCAAGCTGCGCCGGGAGGGACAGACGCTGCCGGTGCTCATCCTCACCGCCCGTGATGCCCTGGACGACCGGGTGCTGGGGCTGGACGCGGGCTCCGACGACTACATGGTGAAACCCTTCGCCCTGCAGGAGCTCAACGCCCGCCTGCGCGCCCTGGTGCGCCGCAGCAAGGGGCAGGCCCAGGCGGTGCTGGAGTATGGCGATATCCTCATCTACCCCGAATCCCAGCAGGTCACCTATCAGGGGGAGGCGATCAGACTGACCCCCCACGAATACAAGCTGCTGCAGGAGCTCATCAGCCAGAGCGGCCGGGTGCTGAGCCGTGATCAGCTGCAGCAGAGCCTCTATGGCTGGGATGAGGGAGCCGAAAGCAATGCGGTGGAGGTACACATTCACCACCTGCGCAAGAAGTTCTTCCCCGAGCTCATCCGCAACATCCGCGGCGTCGGCTACATTGTGCCGCAGCCAGATACCCCGGGCACCAGAGGGATATCCAGCCAATGAGTCGCGTCCGCTCCATCCGTCGCTTCCTGCTCTCCGGCATCCTGGCCCTGGTCAGTCTCAGCCTGGCCGTCAGCGGCCTCATCGGCTATCTGGAAGCCAACCACGAGATGGAAGAGCTGTTCGATGCCCGTCTCGCCCAGTCCGCCCGCATCACCAACCAGCTGCTCAGCCGTTATCTGAAGCAGCGCGGCGAGCTGCCCAGCAACGGCGCCGTCTACCAGGAGTGGGAGCAGGCCGTGCCCGACACCTTTCATCAGGAGAAGCGCAGCTTCAGCCAGCTTGGGCGGGACAACGAGTTCACCCCCTACGGCCACGAGTTCGAACACAACCTCTACTTCCAGCTGCTGAGCGAGCAGGGCATCATACTGCTGCGCTCACCCAATGCGCCGGAGCAGCCCCTGACCACCCTGGAGCGCGGCTTCAACAGCGAGACCAAGGATCACCACGAGTGGCGCACCTTCACCCTCTACAACGAGGATGAGCACACCTGGCTCATCGTGGCGGAGCGCGATGACGAGCGAGGGGAGCTGGCCAGCAAGATGGCCACCCTGACCATGCTGCCGCTCTTCATCACCCTGCCCTTCCTGCTCGTCCTGCTCTGGTGGCTGGTGCAACGTGGCCTGGCTCCGTTGCACCAGCTGACCCAGGCCATCGGCGAGCGCCATCCTGCCAACCTGAGCCCGCTCAACCTGGCCATCAAGGCCGAGGAGCTGACGCCGCTGGTGGCGGAGATCAATCGGCTGATGCACACCCTGGCGGACACCATAGAGCGGGAGAAACAGTTCACCAACGAGGCGGCCCACGAGCTGCGCACCCCGCTGGCGGTGCTACGCATCCACAGCGAGAATGCCTTGGCGGCCGAGGATGATCTCAGCCGCGAACAGGCGCTGCGCAAGATGTTGCTGGCGCTCGATCGCAGCGACCGGCTGATCCGCCAGTTGCTGACCCAGGCCCGCATCGACAATCAGCAGGTCCCGGCGCTCGGCAGGCTGGATCTGAGCCTGCTGTTGCAGGGCACCCTGGCCACCCTTGCCCCCATCGCCCTGAAGAAGGACCTGCAACTCTCCCTCGAGGGCGACGAGCATCTGCAGGTGATGGGACAGGCCATGTTGCTGGAGCTGATGTTTGGCAACCTCATCGACAATGCGCTGCGCTACACCCAGGTGGGCGGCGAGGTCGCCGTGGTGATCACTCAGGAGGGCAACAGGGTCAGGGTCGATGTGCGGGACAATGGCCCCGGCATTCCCACCGCCGCCCTGTCGCGCCTGTGCGAGCGCTTCTTTCGGGTCAACCCCCAGCAGGGGGATGGGGTGGGACTTGGCATGGCCATAGTCCAGCGCATAGTACAGCTGCACGGCGCGGACCTCGACATCCACAACCGGCCCGAGGGGGGCCTTGAGGTGAGCGTGCTGCTGCCCGCCGCCCCCCGCCCGGCATAGGAGGCACAGACCTCAGGGGAGAAAAACGCGGGGCCTCGAGCCCCGCGTGCGATCCTCGCGCCTTTGGAATGACGCCTAACCACAGCTCGGCTGCACCGTGAAGGTGCGGGCGGAGTCCACCGGCCCCAGCTCCGCCAGCAGACGACGACCGAGCAGCACGGGATAGATCATGTCGCTGCGATCCCGCAGGGTGAACCACTCCTTGTAGACCTTGTCACCGACACAGATGGACATAGTCACCGTGGGACGCTCCTCCATGCCACCGGCACCGCGCACCGTCACGCTGCGCTCCACCGGCCGCTCCAGGGTCTGGCGCACCTCCTTGTCGGTGTTGGCATCGGTCAACGCCAGTGTGAAGCGCACCCAGGGCTTGCCGTCACGCTTGAAGTGGTGCAGCTCCCGCGCATCGAGGGACGAGGTGAGCGCCCCGGTATCCAGCTTCATCTTGACCGCGACGCCACTTGGCATGATCAGGCCCTTCTCGATCCAGCCATAGACGGTGGGGGCCGCCCAGGCGCTCGATGAGAAGCAGAGGCTGGCCAACAACAACCAGCCGGCTTTGTGTGATACGGACAATGTGTTCTCCTCGTCGAAGCGGGCCCACGCTGGCCCTCTGCGCCAGAGTGGGCAGCACGCAGGCCCCTGTCAACTGGCAAACGTGGCGCAGGCGCCCAGAACCCCGGCCTCTGGCACTCACGGCATGGGGGATCCGACAGCAGTTGACTCTGGTGCAGGGGGAAAAAAGAGGGGAGAGAGGGGCCACGGCGAGGTGCTGGATGAAGCTGGTGGCCGACCTCAGGTTGTGACGCCAAAGGCTACCACAATGCTGAGCGAATTATCAGTCTTGTTCTGGCGGGATTTTTGCCTAGACTGTTGTAAACCGGAGGCCTTGAAAACCTGCGGTTTTTTTGTGCCTGCCGAAAATTTTGCCCACTGCAACAGTGACTTTCACAAGGCTCAATAAGGAATTTGCAATGCGTATCGAAGAAGACTTGAAGCTCGGTTTCAAGGATGTCCTGTTTCGTCCAAAGCGCTCTACCCTCAAGAGCCGTTCCCAAGTCAGCCTGACCCGTCAGTTCACCTTCAAGCACACCCAGACCCAGTGGCAGGGGGTGCCCGTCATCGCCGCCAACATGGACACCGTCGGCACCTTCGCCATGGCGCGTACCCTGGCCGGCTTCGAGATGATGACGGCGGTACACAAGCACTACAGCCTCGCCCAGTGGCAAACCTTCGTGAACGACACCGATCCTGCTCTGCTGGGCCATGTCATGGTCTCCACCGGCACCTCGGAAGAGGACTTCATCAAGACCCGCCAGATCCTCGCCATGTCCGAGGCGCTGCGCTTCATCTGCGTGGACGTGGCCAACGGCTACTCCCAGCACTTCGTCGAGTTCCTGCGCAAGATCCGTGAAGCCTGCCCGAACCACGTCATCCTGGCGGGCAACGTGGTCACCGGCGAGATGGTGGAGGAGCTGATCCTCTCCGGCGCCGACATCGTCAAGGTGGGCATAGGCCCGGGCTCGGTCTGCACCACCCGGGTCAAGACCGGCGTCGGCTACCCCCAGCTCTCCGCCATCATAGAATGCGCCGATGCGGCCCACGGCCTCGGTGGCCAGATCGTCGGTGACGGCGGCTGCACCTGCCCGGGCGACGTGGCCAAGGCGTTTGGCGGCGGCGCCGACTTCGTGATGCTGGGGGGCATGCTGGCGGCCCACGAGGAGTGCGGCGGCGAAGTGGTGGACGTGGATGGCGAGCCCTTCATGAAGTTCTACGGCATGAGCTCTTCCAGTGCCATGGACAAGCACGCCGGCGGCGTCGCCGAATACCGTGCCTCCGAGGGCAAAACGGTGCTGCTGCCCTACCGCGGCCCGGTCGAGAACGCCGTGCGCGATATCCTCGGCGGTGTGCGTTCCACCTGCACCTATGTCGGCGCCAGCCAGCTGAAAGAGCTCACCAAGCGCACCACCTTCATCCGGGTGCGCGAGCAGGAGAACAACGTCTACGGCAAGGAGTAATCTGCCGCAGCCCCGTCACGCGCTGACGGTTAGAAGCCAGGCCACCGGTGTGCTACCCTGCGCACCGGTTTTTTTGCATCTGGAACCTCAAGCCATGACAAGCCCCCTGCCCCCCTTCGACTGGGACATCTTCTGCACAGTGGTGGACAACTTCGGCGACATAGGCGTCACCTGGCGGCTGGCCCGCCAGCTCGAGCAGGAAGGGCATGGAGAGGTGCGGCTCTGGGTGGACGACCTGGCGAGCTTTGCCCGCATCTGCCCGGGGCTTAATCCCGCGCGGGATCGCCAGTGGGTTGAGGGAATTCACATCCAACGCTGGCAGGGCCCCCTGCCAGCGGATGCCATTCCGGCCAGAGTGGTCATAGAGGCCTTCGCCTGCGAGCTGCCCGCCCCCTTTATCGAACGCATGGCCGAGCAGAGCCCGCCCCCCTGCTGGATCAATCTGGAGTATCTCTCGGCAGAGAGCTGGGTCGAGGATTGCCACGGCCTCGCCTCGCCGCAGCGGGTCGGCAAGCTGAGCCTCAATAAATACTTCTTCTTCCCGGGCTTCACGGCTAAGACCGGTGGACTCTTGTGCGAGCAGGGGCTCATCGCCGAGCGGGAGCGGTGGCAGCAGGATGAGGCAGGCCTTGCCGCCTACTGGGCGAGCCTGGGGCTGCCGCCCAGGGCGCAAGACGAGCTGCGGATAAGCCTCTTCACCTACGAGAGCGAGGCGCTGAAAAGCCTGGTGCAAAGCTGGAGCCAGGGCGCCACCCCGGTCACCCTGCTGCTGCCGCTCGGTCGCTCCCTCAACGACGTGCTCAGCGGCGCAGGGCTTGAGAGTGCCATCGGCACGGCCAGGGCGGGGGAGCTGCTTCAGGTGGGCCAACTTGCCATCAAGCTGCTGCCGATGACGAGCCAGGCAGGCTACGATCGGCTGCTGTGGAGCTGCGATCTCAACCTGGTGCGCGGCGAAGACTCCTTCGTGCGAGCCCAATGGGCGGCAAGGCCCTTCCTGTGGCACATCTATCCCCAGGACGATCAGGCTCACATTGCCAAGCTGGATGATTTCCTTGACCACTACTTATCTAGCTTGCCAGATCTGGCCGACTTGCCGACCGATGCGGCCCACTGGCTGCGCGCCTTCAATCATGCCCTCAACCATGGGCAAGATGTGCGCGAACTCTGGGCCCAATGGCCGCAATTCGGCACTATTTGGCAACAACATGCGCGAAGCTGGTCACAGAAGTTGCTTGCCGATGGGGATCTCGTCACTCGGCTGGTGAAATTTTTAGAAAGCCGTATATAATCTGGCAGTTTTTATCTGCCCGTATACGAACAGGAATTTTTACATGAAAACCGCACAGGAAATCCGCGCTGGTAACGTCGTCATGATCGGTACCGAGCCGATGGTGGTCCAGAAAGCCGAATTCAACAAATCCGGCCGTAACTCCGCCGTGGTCAAGATGAAGCTGAAAGGCCTGCTGAACGGCAGCGCCACCGAGACCGTATTCAAGGCCGACGACAAGCTGGAAGTCGTTCAGCTGGAGCGTAAAGAGTGCACCTACTCTTACTTCTCCGACCCCCTGTATGTCTTCATGGACACCGAGTACAACCAGTACGACGTCGAGAAAGACAACCTGGGTGACGCCCTGAACTACATGGTTGACGGCATGGAAGACATCTGCGAAGTGACTTTCTACAACGAGAAAGCCATCTCCGTAGAACTGCCGACCACCATCGTTCGCGAAGTCGAGTACACCGAGCCGGCCGCCCGTGGCGACACCTCCGGTAAAGTGACCAAGCCGGCCCGCCTGAAGGGCACCACCTACGAGCTGGCCGTTGCCGCCTTCGTAGAGATCGGCGACAAGATCGAAATCGATACCCGCACCGGTGAATTCAAGCGTCGCGTCAACTGATTTGACGGCTTCACGCCCGTGTTGAAAAAAGCGAGCCCCAGGCTCGCTTTTTCTTTATGGGCACCGGCCCTGCGATCATTCAGCCCCGGTCAGTGACAGTGGGCCTTCCATTGAGGGAGAATTCCCCTGCCCCCTTTCGTCTCGCGCCGATTGGGACTACACCATGAAGTCAGGTTCCTCCTCCCTCACAGGCTCCCTATGACATCTCATCAAAAACTTCTGCTGTTGCTGCTCACCCTGGTACTGCTGGTGCTCTCCGGCTGGCAACCCTATGACAGGGTCACCTGGCTGCTGGAAGTCGCCCCCGTGCTGATCGTCGTGCCGCTGTTGCTGCTGAGCCAGCGCAGCTACCCCCTCACCAGCCTGCTCTACCTGTGCATCTTTCTGCACGGGGCCGTGCTGATGCTGGGGGGTGCTTACACCTATGCCCGGGTGCCGCTCGGTTTCGACCTGCAGCAGTGGTTCGATCTCGGTCGCAACCCCTATGACAAGATTGGCCACTTCTTCCAGGGGTTCGTGCCCGCCCTGGCCTGTCGCGAGATACTGCTGCGCGGCCACCATGTGCAGGGCAAGAAGATGCTGGTGTTTCTGGTGATCTGCGTGGTGCTCGCCGTCAGCGCCAGCTATGAACTCATCGAGTGGGGCGCCGCTCTGGCTCTGGGTCAGGGCGCCGACGAGTTCCTCGGCACCCAGGGGGATCCCTGGGATACCCAGTCCGACATGTTCTTCGCCCTGATGGGGGCCGTCAGCGCCCTATTGCTGCTCTCCCCCCTGCACGACCGCCAGCTCGGCAGGCTTGCCCGGCCCTGAGCCCGTCGAGGGAAGGGCCTGCCCCTTCCCTCTTGCTACTGGATCCCCCGACCCCCTTCAGAAATCCGGCACGCCGCCGCTAACCCAGTCAACCGGGGAGCGCATTATGGCCAGATTATCCTTACCACTGCTGTTTTTGACCCTGCTGGCGAGCACCACCTTGCCGGCCAACGAGATCTCGCCCCCGGCCCCTCTCTATCACTGGCAGGAGAGCGACTGGAAGGGAGTGCCTGACAGCACCCGGATCGACAAGCAGAGGGTGCTCTTTGCCAAGCACGACGGCGACAGCTATCTGGGGCTTGCCATCCTGCTGCCGGACTGGCAGCGTAGCGGCCAGCTGTGGCAACTGACCCGGGATCTGGGTCGACTCGGCTTCGATACCCTGCTGCTGCTCCCCTACCCCCAGCAGACCGAGCTGGATCCGGCCTCAGAGCAGAAGCAGGAGAGCATTGACGCATTTCGCCGGCAATTTGCCGAACGCATCGTCAAGCTCGGTGACGCCAAGCTGCAGGAGGGCGGGTTCAAGCTGTTGCTGGCGCAAGGCACCAGCGCGGCCTGGGCCGCCAACCTCATCACCAGCGAGCAATTGCCCGCCCCCGATGCCCTGGTGCTGCTCGACGGTTTCTTTCCCAACCAGCTGAGCAACCAGACCCTGGCCAAGCAGGTGGCCCAGGCCAGCATTCCCACCCTGGATCTCTATCAGGAAGACGGGGGACGCTGGCCCCTGCTGGCTGCCGAGGCTCGCCAGAGCGAGAGCCGCCGCAGCCACAAGCTCAACTACCGTCCCTATGCCTTGATGGAACTGGGCGAAACGCCGGGTCGCATCCAGGGCTGGCTGACCCATCTGGGCTGGATCTGACCCCAAAAATGCCGCCGGCCTCACATCCGGCGCGATTGCCAAGCCATTGATGCGCTGCAAACTGGCCCTCGGTCGCCGATGTTTGGCATCATAAACGCCTCAACGGCAGGAGGCTTAATGCAGCAAATCGTGTTTCTCGACAGTGACACCCTGGACGCCGGCATCAATCTGCGTCGCCCCGACTTCCCCCATCACTGGCAAAGCTACCCCGAGACGAGGCCGGAACAGGTGGTGGAGCGGCTCAGTTGCGCCAGCATCGCCATCATCAACAAGGTGCGCATCGGCGCCGCCGAGCTGGCCCGGCTGCCGGACCTGAAACTCATCGCGCTGGCCGCAACCGGCAGTGACAACCTGGATCTGGAGGCGTGCCGCGCCGCCAACGTCGGCGTCTGCAACATCCGCAACTACTCGGGCCCCTCGGTGCCGGAACACGCCATGGCGCTGATGCTGGCCTTGTCTCGCAACCTGTTCGCCTGGCGCCAGTCCCTGCTGGAGGGGCGCTGGCAGCAGAGCGGCCAGTTCTGCTTCTTCGATCACCCCATCACGGATCTGCACGGCAAGCGCCTCGGCATCATCGGCAAGGGCACCCTGGGGCAGGCTC
The DNA here is from genome assembly GCF_000819985.1 of Aeromonas media. GTDB lineage: Bacteria > Pseudomonadota > Gammaproteobacteria > Enterobacterales > Aeromonadaceae > Aeromonas > Aeromonas media. The sequence goes on from NZ_CDBZ01000137.1 coordinate 37,165, forward strand.
TGGGGCAGAGGGCCAGTGCCATCGGCATGGAGGTCTTTTATGCCCAGAGCCAGGTCGGCGCCAGCCACGACGAGGATCGGTTGCCCCTCGACGAGCTGCTGCAAAGCGCGGACATCATCAGCCTGCACTGCCCGCTCACCCCCTACACCCGCCACCTGATAGGTCCGCGGGAGCTGGCCATGATGAAACCGGGAGCTCTGCTGATCAATGTGGGCCGCGGCGGCCTGGTGGACGAGCAGGCCCTGCTGGAGGCGCTGGCCAACGGTCGCCTCGGCGGCGCCGGGTTCGACGTGGCGAGCATCGAGCCACCTCCCCCCGACCACCCCCTGATGCAGGCGCTGCGTTACCCCAACTTCATTCTGACGCCCCATGTGGCCTGGGCCAGCGAGGAATCGATGCAGCGCCTCGCGGATCAGTTGATCGACAACATCAACGCCTTTGCCGCCGGCAGGCGCCAGCACCGTCTGGTCTGACACGCCGAGGCCGGGGCCGGCAACATCGCTCGGCGGGTATCCCTACCGCCTTCGATACGATGGGCACGAAAAAGGGGCCCCTGGCCCCTTTTTCTCTCTCCTGGCTGACCTCAGTCGTCGTCATGCCATCTGTGCTTGCGGTGCTTTTTGTGATGCTTGTGGTGCTTGTGATAGCGCCTGTCGTCATAGTAGCGATCGTTGTTGCTCTCGTGACCGTCGCCGGTTTTGGCGCCTATGGCCGAACCACCAGCCCCGCCGATGCCGGCACCGATCAGCTGGCCAGTGCTGCCACCCACGCTCTTGCCGATGGCGGCACCGCCCAGGGCACCGACCGCGCCCCCCAGGGCTGCCTCATTCTTGTTGCCCCGGTCGGCCGTGGCCGCACCGCCCGCCGCACCGCCAACAGCGGCCCCCACCAAGGCGCCGGTGTCGCCCCCCAGCTGCTTGCCGATCATGGTACCTGCAACCCCGCCGACACCACCACCGAGTATGGTGTTGACGGTCTCGGACGCCTGCGCCTGACCATTGCCCAACAGCAGCGCGCCCAGCAGCGCCATCGCGCTCATGCCGTATTTTCTCATTTCCATGGGGTACTCCTGTCAAACCTGATGTCTGATTGATTATTTTTCCCTGCACTATACAAAGCGTCCCGGACTCCGCCACCAGGATTACGGCGTCCTCGCCGGCAGGGAAAGTGTCTCTCCTTCGCGACATGGCACAATCACATGAGCTAACCGACTGAAAATGAATTAAAAAAAAAGGTCACATGGGAAATTATCCCCACTGTGACCCCTTTCTCGGCCATTCAGGCCCTTTTTCTCCCGATGGCGGTCAGACAGATACTGTCACGACCTCCCCTTTTGGGGGATCTTGGGTGGGTGACAGGTGCCAGCAATCCCGTCCCTGCCGCTTGCTTTGGTACAGGCACTCATCCGCCCGATCGAGCAGGGCGGCGGCGTCATCCGGATAGCGAGCTCCACCCGCGCTCAGGGTGATGGACTCCTCAAACTCGCGCCACTGCAGCACCCGCACCCGGGTCAGCAGCTGGGTCAGACGCTCCTCGACCTCCTCCTGCTCCCAGGGCAGCAGGGCCGCAAACTCATCCCCACCTATACGGTAGACCTGAGCCTCTCCCAGGGTTCTCGCCATGATGGTGGCCACCCGGAACAGCACCGCATCGCCCACCCCGTGTCCCCAGCTGTCATTGATGCGCTTGAAGCAATCCACATCAAACAGCACCAGCCAATGGGGCGTGCCCTCCTGCGCCAGCCTGGCCCTGCCTTGCTCGAAGGCCCGCCGGTTCATGATGCCGGTGAGGGGATCGTGCAGCAGAGCATCCTGTCCCTCCAGCAAGCTGTTTCTCACCTGACTGATCTCCCCCAGGCTGCCGTGCACGAACCACGTACGCCGGCGCAGCTGGATCTCCATCAGCGCCGCATCCTGGACGAGGCCGCTGAGAGATCGCTGCACCAACGCCTGCTCCTGGCGAAAAATGCGCACCAGAAACAACAGACTGCACAGCCAGATACCGAGCAGTGCCAACGCGGGCAGCACCACCATCAGCAGGGTATCTTGCAGGTTGTCATGAAAGTGGGCGGGAGGCAGATAGATGTTGAGATCCCAGTCGATATCCGACAGCGGGTGTGTCAGGTGGCAACCTTCCCGGATCACCTTCAACTCGGCCCCCTGGCTCGGCGTGCCGGGCACCGCCGGCAACAGTGACAGGTTGTGTCCCACCACCAGTCGGTTTCCCTTGCCCTCGGTGATGTAGATGGCAGCCTGATCGCTGCCCATCGCCCGTCGCAGCGCCGACTGCAGCGAGTTGAACGACATGTCGACCATCAGCAAACCCAGCAGTTCCCCCTCGTCATCCTTGACCCGCTTGATCAGGGTCAAGACCTCTGCGTTGCCGCCGAACTCCTGGTAGGGACCAAACCAGACCAGCTCGTCGCTGTCGTTGGCCAGGGTCTGATACCAGGGGCGCTTCTGTGCCTGGTAGCCGGTCGGCACCTGCCACTCGGGGTAGCTCTCGAGACGGTCGACGCGGGTGTTGTAGAAGTAGAGGAAATGGGCGTCGTGCTTGAATTGGTGGGCGATGGCCCAGATCGGGTTGATGGCAGAGCCCCCCCGCGCGATGGCCCGCTTGTCCAGGGAGGCCTCCAGCACGCCGAGCTGCCGCCGATTGGCCAGCACCATCTCGTGGATCAGGGTGGCGTCGATGGAGGTGAGCATGCGGTCATAGCCGGCGATGGTCTTGTCGATGCTGCGCAGGTAGCTGGCCGCCGCCAGCAACAGGGTGGTGATCAGCACCAGGGCACCGAGCAGAAACGACAGCGGTGTCAGTATGTAGTAGCGCTCCTTGATGATAGCCGCAGCCATGCCATCCTCTATAAAATGTCACATAAGATACATTTTATAGTGGAAAACACCGCCCAAGTATTGATTGAAGTCATTAACAACTACGGTTAATGACAACCAAGACATCAGCGGGCCATACCCGGTTTCATCAAGTGAATATCCATGAAAAGTGGAAACAGTCATCACCCAGCGTTGACGGTTTCTTGCACAGAAGGTGTTATAGTCCATGACTGGATAAATCGGAGCCAGATGACCTTTATCGGCAATGCTGGCGGTGATGATCCACAACCAAGGAGATGTTATGAGCAGTCCGTTTATCGAACAGATCAAAGTACGTCGTACCATCTATGCCCTGGGTGACCAGGTGACCCATTCCGAGGCTCAGCTGACGGCTCTCATCAAGGATGCCATCAAGCACAGCCCTTCCTCCTTCAACTCCCAGAGCTCCCGTGCCGTCATCCTGTTTGGCGAACAGCACCACAAGCTGTGGGACATCGTCAAAGCTGAATTGAAAAAGATTGTACCGCCAGAGGCTTATCCCCAGAGCGAGGCCAAGGTAAACGGCAGCTTCCGCGCAGGCTTCGGCACAGTGCTGTTCTTCGAGGACACCGCCGTCATCAAGGATCTGCAGCAAAAATTCGCCCTCTATGCCGACAACTTCCCCATCTGGTCCGAACATGGCACCGGGATCGCCCAGTTTGCGGTCTGGACCACCCTGGCCCAGGAAGGTGTTGGCGCCTCCCTGCAGCACTACAACCCGCTGATCGACGAGGCGGTCCGCAAGGAGTGGGACCTGCCCGCCAGCTGGCTGCTGCGTGCCCAGATGCCCTTTGGCAGCATAGAGCAACCGGCCGGTGACAAGACCTTCATGGACGACGAGGTCCGCTTCCGGGTCTTCGGCTAACCCCAAAGGCCCCCTCGCCGAGGGGGCCCTTGCCCCTGCTTCCTCCCGCATTTTCCGCTCCGTGCAACCATACTCAGGGCTATCACGCCAACCGCCCTCAGGAGAGACGCATGGGAGAAGCCAGACGCCAGCGTATCTTGTCCACTCTCTATCCCTTGTTTGCCCTGCTCTGTGTCGCCACCCTCATCCTGCTGTTTTCACTTGTCGGCATCTTCACCCGCCCTCCCAGCCTGCTGGCGGCCTTCTGGCCCGCCAATGCCGTCCTGCTCGGCATACTGCTGCGTTACCCGCGCCTGGCCTCGCCCCCAGGCTGGCTGGGGGGCCTGCTGGGTTATCTGCTCGCCTCCCTGTTCACCGAGGACCCGCCCCTCAAGACGGCGCTGCTCACCCTCGGCAACCTGGCCGGCGTCAGCGTCGGCTACCTGCTGTTCCGCCGGCTGGATCACGAAGACAAACGGCTCAGGCGACCCACCTCCATCGTCTATCTGCTGCTGATCGCCATGGCGGCCTCCTTCGCCGCCGGGCTGGTCGGGGCAGCGATCAACCCCATGCTGTTTCAGGGCTCACACCTCTACGGACTCGGCTTCTGGTTCGCCAGCGAGCTGGTCAACTACATGGCCATACTGCCGGTGATCCTGACCCTGCCCCCGCCGGGCACACTGCCGGACTGGCGCCGCCTCCTGTATCAGACAAATATCTCCTGGAGCAGGCTGCTGCCCCTGCTTAGCCTGGTTGGCACCCTGCTGCTGACCCTGCTGATCGAGGGGCCTGGCTCCATTGCCTTTCCGGTCCCGGCCCTGCTCTGGTGCGCCATCAACTACTCCGTCTTTGCGACCAGTCTGCTCTCGCTCTCCTTCAGCACCCTGATCCTGCTCGCCCTCTCCAACGGCTACCTGACCATCAGTCAGGATGTCCAGACTCAGTACTGGATGTTCTCGGTGCGGATCGGCGTCATGTTGATTGCCCTCACCCCGCTCACCGCCGCCAGCATAATGGCGACGCGCAATAACCTGCTGCGCAGGATGGAATACCTGGCGCACCACGATCATCTCACCGGCGTCCTCAATCGGGCTGGCTTCTGGCCCGGTGCCGAACAGATGGCGGAGAAGCTGGAACGGGGGAAACGCCCCCTCGCAGTCTGCATGCTGGATCTGGACAACTTCAAACGCATCAACGACCGCCATGGTCACGAGGCGGGCGACAAGCTATTGAAGGCCTTCACCACCACGGTGAGCCAGCATCTGCGCCAGGAAGACCTGTTCGGCCGGATGGGAGGAGAGGAATTTGCGGTGCTGCTGCCCGATACCACCAGGGCCCAGACACTGGACGTGGTCGAGCGGCTACGGGAGGAGGTTGCTCGGCTGAAGGTGCTGGATGGGGAAGGCAACCCGGTCTCGGTCACTGTGAGCATAGGAATAGCCTGCCAGCACCAGGGTCACTTCAACCTGGACAGGCTGCTCTCCCGCGCCGATCAGGCCCTCTATCAGGCCAAGCACAATGGCCGCAATCGGGTGGAGCTGCACGGGGGCGAAGAGGCAGACAGGAGCTCGGGGGATGCGGCGCCCCCCGCCATGGACTCGGATCCCTCTTGACGCCCCGGCAGATGGAGGCCGGCCTCAGTCCGGCAGCAGGTTCGCCATGCAAAGCTGCAGGCCAGCTTCGTCCTCGGTCAGGCGGATAGCCGCGCCCTGACCCCGTCATCGAGCCGTTTGTCGCCCCCTATCTGCACCACCTGAAAGCCAGCCTGCAGGGCGCTGCGTATCCCCGCCGGGGCATCCTCGAACACCAGGCAATCGGCGGGGGCAAGGCCAAGCTGGCGTGCGGCAAGCAGATAAGGCTCGGGATCCGGCTTGCCCCGCACCACATCTTCTGCCCCGATCAATAGTCTCGGCAACGGCAACGGCAACCCGGCACTGGCCAGGCGGTGCCGCGCCACCCGCTGGCTCGCGGAGGTCACCAGCACCCAGCGCGCCGGCGACAAGGCCCCAAGCAGGGTGCGGGCCCCGGCGATCGGCTCGGCCACCCCCGCATGCTGTATCTCCAGCTCGTCGAGCAGGGCCACCTCCCGGGCCAGATCCAGCTGCGGCGCCAGCGCGCGTATCACCTCCCGCGAGCGCATCCCGTGGCACATGGCCAGCACAGGCTCGGGATCCAGCCGATGGCTCTGGCACCAGAGCCGCCAGACGGTCTCCACCTCTGTGGTGGAGTGCACCAGGGTGCCGTCCATGTCCAGTAACAGGGCCTCGGCTCTCAGGGTGAGCACGGTCATGCGGTTCTCCCCGCCAACACGTCGACGAAGGCCTGCCGCTGGGCCGACTGCTCATAGCAGGCAAGCGCCTGCTCGGTATTGCTCGCCCACACTGGCAGAGGCCCGACGGCAAACCCCTGCTGCAACAGGCTGGTCAGAAGCTCACCCGTCTCCGGCGCCGCCAGTGGCTGGGCCATTACCAGGCTTCCCTTGATCAAGAACAGATAGCGTTCACTCGACATGACATGACTCCTTGTGGCTGGTCAGGGGGCCAAAGGCCCGTTTCGAGACCATTAGAACAAGGGAGTTAGATAATTTATAATCAATAAATCGCCACATTGGATAACCAAATGGAATGAAATTCGACTTAAGACAGCTGCAGGCCTTCGTCATGCTGGCCGAGACCGCCAACTACCGGGAGGCCGCCAGTCGGCTCTTCATCACGCAACCGGCGCTGACCAAGCAGATCCAGGGGCTGGAACTGGTGCTCGGCAGCACTCTGTTCAACCGGGGCCGTCATGGCGCCGAGCTGACCGCCATCGGCACCCAGTTGCTGCCCCAGGCCCGCGCCCTGGTGGAACACGGCAAGGGATTCGAGCAGCACGCTGTGGCGCTGGCGAGTGGCGCCGCTGGGCGCCTCAAGATAGGGTTCGGGTTGTCGAGCTTCGCACTGGCCCCCTCTCTGGTGGCCCGCTTCAAGCAGCAGGCCCCGGATGTAATGGTGCATCTGCAGGACATGACCTCCGCCGTCCAGCACGATTTGCTGCTGGCGGGGCGGCTGCAGATAGGCTTCATGCGAAGGCCGCAGGCGCCACAGCTGCGGGAGCACAGGTTGCTGACCGACCGGCTGGTGCTGGCCGTGCCAAGCCAGATGACGGGGCCGGATCCGGCTACGTTCGACGTGGAGCGGGCGCTGACCACGCAGCCGTTGCTGCAGATGGTGGGCCACCGCTGCCCCGGCCTCAGCCAGCAGATCGCCCGCTTCCTCGGCGCCAACCGGCTGACCGGCATGATCCAGGAGGCGGAGGACATCCAGACTCTGGTGGCCCTGGTGGCCGCCGGCATAGGCAACGCCATACTGCCCCGCAGCGTCGGCTTCATCGCGGGCAAGGACGTGACCCTCTATCCCCTGTCCGGCCCCTGGTCCGAGTGGGAGATAAGCCTGGTGTGGAACCCCGACTTTGCGGATCCCATTCGGGATCGCTTCCTGACCCTGGTCAGGGCGATGCACCCGGAGGGGAATAACCTCTGACAGGAGTGCTGCCCAAACAGGGAAATGGAAAGCAGCAAGGCTGGCTCAATGGCCACACCACTGATCTTCACAGGGGATGCCATCCCCCTCTCCATCCATCTTGGTATTGGGGCAATGTTGCAAGAACCAGGTCGCCTCTTCGCAGGAGGTCATCTGGGAGCAGTGCTGACGACCGTCGCACTGACGGACAAAAGAGGACGCCTGCGCCTTGCCGTACGAGGTACTGGTCTCCTCCTGACTGAAAGTGGGTGCTGCTGGAGGGGAGACAAACTCCGCAGAGAAGCGGGAATAGAGGGAGAACAGTCCCGCCAGCACCAGCAGGGGGACAAGCTTGCCACGCCAGTTGCCCTTGCGGCGAGGGGCGTGATGCACGCGGGCTCTGGGCATGGCGGGTTGTGGTGCCCTCATGTTCACATCGGCCCTGTTCCCGCGATCCGGCATGGGGGACTCGATGGATGGTCTCAGCCCGTCTGCCAGCGAGAGAGGGCGGTCGGAGAAGAACACCTGCACGGCGCAGGGCCTGTCATCCTTGCCGCTCCCGACCTGATAGGAGACCCTCTCTCCCACCTCCGGCAACCTGCCATCGAATTGCAGGGCGGTGATGTGCACGAAGAGATCGGCTCCGCCCTGATCCTGCTTGATAAAACCGAAGCCGCGCTGCGGGTTCCAGCTCGCGATCCTGCCCTGATGTCGCATGTCCTCATCCTTGTGGCCAGCACTGTTTTGACCATGTTGCCTCAAAACGACAGGGTTTCAACAGGGCATTGAAATCAACCCCGTGCCGGCCTGATGCGCCGACGAGCAGACATCAGATACCGTCATCGCTTTCCGGTCAGAGGAACTTTTATACCAGCCCCAGGGCGTAGCGCAGCGCCATCTCCTTGAGCGGCCCCGCCTTGTCCGCCAGGGTTAGGGCCAGATTGCGGGCCAGCTTGAGTGGGCCTATCTCATTGCTGAACACTCCGTAGAAGAGATCCATCCCCGACTGCATCAGCAGGTTGTCGGGGCGGCGACGGCGCTCGTAGCGGCTGGCCAGGGTGATGTCGTGCCAGTCAGCCCCCGCCTTGCCCAGCAGCTCGGTCCAGCAGGCCACGTCCTTGAAGCCGAGGTTGACCCCCTGCCCCGCCAGCGGGTTGATGGTGTGGGCGGCGTCGCCGAGCAGCACCACCCGTCCGGCGTGGTAGTGGTTGGCGTGGCGGCGCACCAGAGGGAAGCTGCCCTTGCCAGTCACCTGGAAGCCGCCGAGCCTAGCCGGGAAATGGCGACGCACCTCCGCGGCCAGGGTCTCGTTGCTCATGGCGGCCAAGGCCCGGATGCGGGCCGGGCTGTCATACCACACCAGGGAGCCGTGCCGGCCGGGCAGCGGCAGGAAGGCCCGCGGGCCCTGCGGGGTGAACTGCTGCCAAGTGATGTCTTCCTGCTCGAACTCGGTGTCGATATTGATCAGCATGCAGTGCTGGCGGTACTCGAAGCGCGACACCCCGATCCCGGCGAGGCGGCGAGTGAGCGACTCGGCGCCGTCGCAGGCCAGCACCCAGCGCGCCTGCAGTTCGGTACCGTCATCGAGCAGCAGGCTGGCGTGCTCGGCACCTTGCTGCAACCGGACCACAGCCGCCGGGGTGTGGGTCTGGATGTTGGGGAAATCCTCCATTCGCCTCAGCAGGGCGAGCTGCACCAGCCGGTTCTCTATGATGTAGCCGAGCTGGGGCAGCCCCAGATCCGCCGCGTCGAAGCGGGTGGCAAAGCCGTCCAGCTCCCAGGTCTCCAGCCGGCGATAGGGGCACAGCCGCATCTGCTGCAGATGCGACCAGGCGCCGGCCTTGTCCAGCAGCGCCACTGAGGCCTGGCTGATGGCGGAGACCCGCAGATCCAGCGGCTGATCCGGGGCGTAATGCTCCGGCAACCGGGTCTCGATGACCCGCACGTTGAGACCCTCTGCCGCCAGCAGGCAGGCGGTGGCGGCGCCCACCATGCCGGCGCCGACGATGGCGATATCACACTGTTCCATAACTTGATTCCTGCAAGGGGTCGCCCCGAACAAGGAAGAGAGGGGCGAACCGGATGGGCATGATAACGCAAGGAGACCGGATAAACAGTGCGTCAGGCGGGCAATTGCCGCGACGGGCCAGGCCATATGGCAGCGGCGCGGCCCCAGACTGGTCAGCACCGGGATTGCGGAGTAAAATGGCCGGTCCTTTGACCCTGCCGATCTTAAACACAGTCAAGAGTAGCAATGAGCAAGAAACTTCATATCAAGACCTGGGGCTGCCAGATGAACGAGTACGACTCGTCCAAGATGGCCGACCTGTTGGACGCCAGCAATGGCTACACGCTGACCGAAGAGCCCGAGGAGGCAGACGTCCTGCTGCTCAACACCTGCTCCATCCGTGAAAAGGCCCAGGAGAAGGTGTTCCACCAGCTCGGTCGCTGGAAGAAGCTCAAGCTGAAAAAACCGGGACTGGTGATCGGGGTGGGGGGCTGCGTCGCCTCCCAGGAAGGGGAAGCCCTGCGTAGCCGGGCGCCCTATGTGGACATCGTCTTCGGCCCCCAGACCCTGCACCGCCTGCCCGCCATGATCAAGCAGGTCCAGGAGGGGCGCGGCGCCCAGGTGGACATCGCCTTCCCGGAGATCGAGAAGTTCGACAACCTGCCGGAGCCCCGCGCCGAGGGGGTCACCGCCTTCGTCTCCATCATGGAAGGCTGCTCCAAATACTGCTCCTTCTGCGTGGTGCCCTACACCCGTGGCGAGGAGGTGAGCCGACCGCTCGACGATGTGCTCTACGAAATCGCCCAGCTCGCCCAGCAGGGTGTGCGCGAAGTGAACCTGCTCGGCCAGAACGTCAACGCCTACCGCGGCCCGACCTTCGATGGCAATGACTGCACCTTCGCCGAGCTGCTGCGCCTGGTAGCCGCCATCGACGGCATCGACCGCATCCGCTACACCACCAGCCATCCCATCGAATTCACCGACGACATCATCGAGGTCTATCGGGACACCCCTGAGGTGGTCAGCTTCCTGCACCTGCCGGTGCAGAGCGGCTCTGATCGCATCCTGACCATGATGAAGCGCCCCCATACCGTGCTGGAGTACAAGTCCAAAATCCGCCGCCTGCGCGCCGTCCGTCCCGACATCACCATGAGCTCGGACTTCATCGTCGGCTTCCCGAACGAGACGGACGAGGACTTCGAGGCCACCATGAAGCTTATCGAAGAGATCAACTACGACATGAGCTTCAGCTTCATCTACAGCCCGCGCCCCGGCACCCCGGCAGCGGACCTGCCGGACGACGTCGACATGGAAGTGAAGAAGGCCCGCCTGACCCGGCTGCAGAACCAGATCAATCACCAGTCCATGCTCATCGGCCGCGCCATGCTGGGCTCGGTGCAGCGCATCCTGGTGGAGGGCCCCTCCAAGATGGATCCCATGCAGCTCAGTGGCCGCACCGAGAACAACCGGGTGGTCAACTTCGAGGGGCCGCACCGCCTCATCGGCGGCTTCGCCGATGTTGAGATCACCGACGTGCGCCCCTACTCCCTGCGCGGCCGCTTCATCCGCGGCGAGGACGAAATGAATCTGCGCATCGCCACGGCGCCGAGCGAAATCCTGGCTCGCCGCCCGGACAACGTCCCCGATGATCTCGGGGTGGCGGCCTTCAGACCCCATTAATTTTCTCCCCCCTCCCGAGGGCGGGGGGAACAGCCGATACGAGGACACCTTGAGCCGACACATTTCGACCCTGAACCTGCACCTGGAACCCGCCGACAACCTGCGTCTCGCCAGCCTGTGCGGCCCCTTTGACGACAACCTCAAGCAGCTGGAACGCCGTCTCGGCATCGAGATCAGCTACCGTGACAACCACTTTCAGCTGCTCGGCAAGCAGGCCCAGATAGATGCGGCGGCCGTCATCCTCAAGCACCTCTATGTGGAGACCCAGCCCCTCAAGGGGGGCAAGGTGACCGACATCATCCCCGAGATGGTGCACCTGACGGTGCAGGAGTCCCGGGTGTTGGAGCAGGACGATGACGAGGCGCCGAGCCAACCCTATGGCAAGGAGGTGACGGTCAAGACCAAGCGCGGTCTTATCAAGCCGAGGAGCCCCAATCAAGCCCAGTACATCGCCAACATAGTGCGCCACGACATCAGCTTCGGTATAGGCCCGGCCGGCACCGGCAAGACCTATCTGGCGGTGGCCGCCGCCGTGGATGCCCTGGAGCGCCAGGAGATCCGCCGCATCCTGCTGACTCGCCCGGCGGTGGAAGCCGGTGAGAAGCTCGGCTTCCTGCCCGGGGATCTCTCCCAGAAGGTGGATCCCTACCTGCGCCCCCTCTACGACGCCCTGTTCGAGATGCTGGGCTTCGAGCGCGTCGAGAAGCTGATGGAACGCAACATCATCGAGGTGGCACCCCTCGCCTATATGCGCGGAAGAACCTTGAATGACGCCTTCATCATCCTGGACGAGGCCCAGAACACCACCACGGAGCAGATGAAGATGTTCCTGACCCGTATCGGCTTCAACTCCAAGGCGGTGGTCACCGGCGACATCACCCAGGTGGATCTGCCGCGCAGCACCAAATCCGGCCTGCGCCACGCGCTGGAAGTGCTGCAGGGGGTCGATGGCCTGTCGTTCAACTTCTTCGAATCCAAGGACGTGGTGCGCCACCCCGTCGTCGCCCGCATAGTGCAGGCCTACGAGGCGTTCGATGCCCAGCAGGCGGCCGACAAGAGCGCTCCCAACACCCGCAACGAGAACACCAGCAAAGAGAGTGCCCAATGAGCGTGACCCTGGATCTGCAGCTGGCCTGCGCCAGCACCGACAGCCTGCCAACCGAAGCCCAGCTGCAAGGCTGGCTCGATGGCACCATCCTGGGTTTCCAGGACGAGGCCGAGGTGACGGTGCGGCTGGTGGACGAGGCGGAGAGCCGCGAGCTCAACCACACCTATCGCGGCAAAGACAAGCCCACCAACGTGCTCTCCTTCCCGTTCGAGGCCCCCCCCGGCATGGAACTGCCCCTGCTCGGGGATCTGGTGATCTGTCGTCAGGTGGTCGAGGCCGAGGCCATCGAACAGGGCAAGCCCCTCATGGCCCACTGGGCTCACATGGTTGTGCACGGCAGTCTGCATCTGCTAGGTTATGACCATATCGAGGACGAGGAAGCCGAGGAGATGGAGCAGCTCGAGCGCGACATCATGCAGGAACTCGGCTTTGCGGATCCCTACCTCGACGACGACGTAGAAGAGTGACAGGCCGGTAAAGAGGTCACCGTCTTGAAACAGACAGCCGCCATCCTTATATCGGCAAGACAACATCCCGAATGTTCACACGAGTAACCAAGAGAGAAAATGACCGACGATCACCCTAGTACCGGCTCGCCGAAGAAAACCTGGCTCGACAAGCTCAGCCAACTCTTCCAGGGCGAGCCAAAAGACCGCAATGATCTGGTAGAAGTCATCGCCGATGCGGAAGAACGTGACCTCATCGATCAGGACACCAAGGACATGATCGAAGGCGTGCTCGAAATTGCCGAGCTGCGCGTGCGTGACATCATGATCCCCCGCTCCCAGATGGTGACCATCGAGAAGTCCCAGCCTGTGGACGACTTCCTGCCCGTCATCATCGAATCCGGCCACTCCCGCTTCCCGGTGATCAACGAAGACAAGGATCATGTGGAGGGCATCTTGCTCGCCAAGGATCTGCTGCCGTTCGGCTTTGGCGGCCATCACGCCAGCGAGCCGCTGCAGCTCGAGAAGATCCTGCGCCCCACTGTGATCGTGCCGGAGAGCAAGCGGGTCGATCGCCTGCTCAAGGAGTTCCGCGAAGAGCGCTACCACATGGCCATCGTGGTAGACGAGTTCGGCGGCGTCTCGGGTCTGGTGACCATCGAAGACATACTCGAACTGATCGTTGGCGAGATTGACGACGAGTTTGACGACATCGAGGATGAGCCGGAAGAGATCCGCCGCATCAGCAAGCGGGTCTTCTCCGTCAGCGCCCTGACCGAGATCGAGGATTTCAACGACTTCTTCGGCACCCAGTTCAGCGATGAAGAGGTAGATACGGTAGGCGGCCTGGTGATGCACGCCTTCAGCCACCTGCCCAAGAAGGGCGAGGAGATAGAGCTGGACGGCTACCTGTTCAAGGTGATGCATGCGGACCGTCGTCGCCTGCAGCAGCTGCAGGTGAAGATCCCGGAGAATCACGCGGCGGCCCAGCCGGAGTCCTGATCCCGCCCTCCCGCGCCATCAATCAACGCCCCTGCTTTCAGGGGCGTTTGTCATTCTGCCGCCCCTGCGCCTTCCCATTCCCCTGCTGCGCTCCCTTCGACATCCGGCTGGCCGGGAGGCTCGCCGTTGGCGCGGTTTGCGGTTAAGATGTCGGCCATTCCACATTCATTCAGCCCAATTCGAGCCCCGATCCCCCGTGAAATCGAAACTTCTGACAAGCCTGTTCGCCCTGGCCTCTGGCGCCATCGCCGTGCTGGCCTTCTCCCCTTTCGGCTACTGGCCTCTGGTGATCCTCTCCCTGCTCGGTCTCTATGCCCTGCTGGACAAGGCCAACCCCAGGCAGGCGGCATGGCGCGGCTTCGGCTATGCCATGGGACTGTTCTTGCCGGGACAATGGTGGATCCATGTCAGCATGACGGAGTTTGGCGGCATCCCGCTGCCCGCTGCCTTCGTGCTGCTGGCCGGCCTCTGCGCCTATCTGTCGCTCTATCCGACCCTGGCCTGCTGGGTCTTCGCCCGCTTCTTTGGCGGTCGCCACTGGAGCCGCTGGCTGCTCGCCTTCCCGGCGCTATGGCTGATGGCCGACTGGCTGCGGGGCGCCGTCATGACCGGCTATCCCTGGCTCTGGTTTGGCTACACCCAGATTGACGGCCCCCTCAAGGGCTTCGCCCCCATCCTCGGGGTACAGGGCATCACGCTCGCCCTGCTGCTCACCACCTCCGCCCTCTGGCTCACCTGGCAAAGCCGCAAACCGGCCTGGCTGCTGCTGCCGGTCGTGCTGGTCGGCGCCGCCCAGGGGCTGATGCAGCTCAACTGGGTGACCCGGGGCGAACCGGTCAAGGTGGCCCTGGTGCAGGGCAATATCGCCCAATCCCTCAAATGGGATCCGGAGGCCCTGATCCCCACGGTGCGCACCTATCAGGATCTCAGCCGCGAGAATCAGGACGCCGACATCATCGTCTGGCCGGAATCGGCGATCCCGGCCATCGAGAAGGAGATGGGTACCTATCTGGAGAGCCTGGACAAGGCGATGAAGGTGAATGACACCGGCCTGCTGGCGGGGATCATCCATTACGATCTGAAGCAGCAGCGCTTCTTCAATACAGTGCTCGGCATGGGGGTGCAGGATCTGGACGGCAAGGAGTCCTATCACTATGAGCACAAGAACCGTTACTACAAGTACCACCTGCTGCCCATCGGCGAGTTCGTGCCCTTTGAAGATCTGCTGCGTCCCATCGCCCCCTTCTTCAACCTGCCCATGTCCTCCTTTAGCCGGGGTGACGAAGTGCAGCCGAACCTGATCGCCAAGGGGCTCAAGTTTGCCGCCGCCATCTGCTACGAAATCATCTTCCCGGACGAGGTGCGCCGCAACGTGCAGCCGGATACCGACTTCCTGCTGACCGTCTCCAACGACGCCTGGTTCGGCACCAGCATCGGTCCCTGGCAGCACATGGAGATCGCCCGGATGCGCGCCCTGGAACTGGCTCGCCCGCTGCTGCGCGACACCAACACCGGCATCACCATAGTCACCGAGATCGACGGCAGCATCATCGCCCAGATCCCGCAGTTCGAGGCAGGAGTGCTGCGCACCGAGGTGCGTCCCGCCCACGGCCAGACCCCCTACCTGCGCTTTGGCAGCTGGCCCATGTATGCGCTGGCCGCCCTGCTGCTCGGCCTGGCGCTGGTATTGCGCCCCCGCGCCCACCCCTGGGCGCGCCAGCGTTGATCCAGCGTTGCTATCCGATAAACAAGAGAGGCGCCCAAGGGCGCCTCTCTTCTGTTCAGTCTGATACCCGCTCAGAACCTGTTCAGGCTCTGTAACGAGAGGTCGTCAGCAAGGTGAAGAGCAGCGCAGGAACCGGAGCGTATAGATATGCGTGAGCCATCGGTTTCACATAAGCGAGCAGCACATGAGCCTTGATCACTGCCTCGCAGCAAGAGCGTGGGCAGGTTCTCAGGGAGAGAGCGGCTCACGGTGATACTCATCGGCCCCGCACTCCGGACAGGTACCGAGCTGCTGCGGGTGCAGCACAGTCTGGCGCCACTCGCAGTGATCGCACACCAGCACCCCCAGCCCCACCCAGTCACCTGCCCGATAGACGCCCTTGTGTTCCAGCTCGTCCGCCAGCTCGCTCCACTCCACCTGGGCGCGGTCGGTCACGTCCGCCAGCCAGGACCACACTGTATCCTTCAATGCCAGCATAAAGGCGGACTCGGGCACCTCGGCACGACTCTCGTCATAGTTGCCGAGATCCCGCTTCACATATTCTGCGATCAGCGCCAGCTCGTCCTGGGTCAGATCGCCGGCCGCCTCCAGATAGGCCTGTACCTTGGCGATCATCCGGTTGAGGCGCTCTCCCTGAAACTCTTCCGTCTCTTCCCACTGCTTCTTGAGCTGGGCGATGAAGGCTTCATACCCTTGTCGACGTTTGTCCATGGCCATTACTCCTCTGCTGAACCCTGATCGTGCCCGGCCTGAGCCAGAGACTGAGCGGTGCTGGCGGTGGTTGCCGCCCTCTGTCACCCTTGCTGCTCCGCGAAACCTCGATGCTGCCCGGGTCGGGCCAGAGACTGGGCGGATGCTGGCGGTTGTTGCCGCCGCAGGATATGGGTATTCTATCGGGATTTCCCAGCCGTTTTATCTATTCATTTCACAGATCCGGATGTCACCAATGCAAGAGCAATACGTTCCCCAATCCATAGAACCAGCAGTGCAAAAGCACTGGGATGCCAAGAAAACCTTCAAGGCCGTGGAGAAAGTAGACAAGGAAAAGTTCTACTGCCTCTCCATGTTCCCTTATCCGTCTGGTCGTCTACACATGGGGCACGTGCGTAACTACACCATAGGTGATGTGATCTCCCGTTATCAACGGCTCAACGGCAAGAATGTGCTGCAACCGATCGGCTGGGACGCCTTCGGTCTGCCGGCGGAAAACGCCGCCATCAAGAACGCCACTGCGCCGGCACCCTGGACCTACGAAAACATCGAATACATGAAGAACCAGCTGAAGATGCTGGGTCTGGGCTATGACTGGGACAGAGAGCTTGCCACCTGCAAGCCGGACTACTATCGCTGGGAGCAGTGGTTCTTCACCAAGCTCTACGAGAAGGGTCTGGTCTACAAGAAGACCTCCTCCGTCAACTGGTGTCCGAACGACATGACGGTGCTGGCCAACGAGCAAGTGATCGACAACTGCTGCTGGCGCTGCGACACCCCGGTGGAGCAGAAAGAGATCCCCCAGTGGTTCATCAAGATCACTGACTACGCCGAAGAGCTGTTGAATGACATCGACAACCTCGAAGGCTGGCCGGAGATGGTCAAGACCATGCAGCGCAACTGGATTGGTCGCTCCGAAGGGGTCAACATCAGCTTCAATATCGAGGGTCAGGACGAGCAGCTGGAGGTCTACACCACCCGCCCGGACACCTTCATGGGTGTGACCTATGTGGGCATAGCCGCCGGTCACCCGCTGGCCGCCCAGGCTGCCGCGACCAATCCCGAGCTGGCCGCCTTCATCGAGGAGTGCAAGCACACCAAGGTCGCCGAGGCTGACATGGCGACCATGGAGAAGAAGGGCATGGCCACCGGCCTCTATGCCATTCACCCGCTGGATGGCCGCAAGGTGCCGGTCTGGGTCGCCAACTTCGTGCTGATGAACTACGGTACCGGCGCCGTGATGGCGGTACCGGGCCACGACCAGCGCGACTTCGAATTCGCCACCAAATATGGCCTCGACATCAAGGCCGTGATCAAGCCAGCCGATGGCGAGGTGGACGTGAGCGCGGCCGCCTACACCGAGAAGGGCGTACTGTTCAACTCCGGCGAGTTCGACGGTCTCGACTTCCAGGGCGCGTTTGATGCCATCGCCAACAAGCTGGAAGCCCTCGGCCACGGCAAGCGCACCGTCAATTTCCGTCTGCGTGACTGGGGTGTTTCCCGTCAACGTTACTGGGGTGCTCCCATCCCGATGCTGACCCTGGCTGATGGCACAGTCGTGCCGACGCCGGAAGATCAACTGCCGGTGCTGCTGCCCGAAGACGTGGTAATGGATGGCATCCAGAGCCCCATCAAGGCCGACCCCGAGTGGGCCAAAACCACTTACAACGGTCAGGAAGCGTTCCGCGAGACCGATACCTTCGACACCTTTATGGAGTCCTCCTGGTACTACGCCCGCTACTGCTCCCCGGACTACGACAAGGGCATACTGGACCCAGCTGCTGCCAACCACTGGCTGCCGGTGGATCAGTACATCGGCGGCATCGAGCACGCCTGTATGCACCTGCTCTACGCCCGCTTCTTCCACAAGCTGCTGCGTGACGCTGGCTTGGTGAACAGCGACGAGCCGTTCAAGCGCCTGCTCTGCCAGGGCATGGTGCTGGCAGACGCCTTCTACTACAAGGACGAGAAGGGCGGCAACGTCTGGGTCAGCCCGACCGAGGTCAAGGTAGAGCGTGACGACAAGGGCCGCATCACCAAGGCCGTGGACAATGAGGGCCGTGAAGTCATCCACTCCGGCATGACCAAAATGTCCAAGTCCAAGAACAACGGCATCGATCCGCAGCTGATGGTAGAGCGTTACGGCGCCGATACCGTGCGTCTGTTCATGATGTTCGCCTCCCCGGCCGACATGACCCTGGAGTGGTCCGACTCCGGCGTAGAGGGCGCCCAGCGCTTCTTGCGTCGCCTGTGGCGCACCACCTTCGAGCACGTCTCCGGCGGGGCCGTTGCCGCGCTGGATCTGGCTGCCCTCACCAACGAGCAGAAAGCGGTACGCCGTGAACTGCACAAAACCATCGCCAAGGTGAGCGATGACGTGGGTCGCCGTCAGACCTTCAACACCGCCATCGCCGCCATCATGGAGCTGATGAACAACCTGGCCAAGCTGGGCTCTGACGAGCAGGACCGCGCCCTGATGCAGGAAGCGCTGGAAGCCGTCGTCGTCATGCTCTACCCCATCACCCCGCACATCGGTTTCGAGCTGTGGAAGATGCTGGGCAAGGAAGGGGACATAGACGTGACCGGCTGGCCGGTGGCCGATGAAGCCGCCATGGTCGAGACCGAGAAGCTGGTGGTGGTGCAGATCAACGGCAAGATGCGCGGCAAGCTGACCGTCCCGGCCGAGATAAGCCAGGCCGACGTCGAGAAGCTGGCCATGGCCGATGCGTCGGTGCAGAAGTTCACCGAAGGCCTGACAGTGCGCAAGGTCGTCTATGTACCGGGCAAGCTACTCAACATAGTCGCAAACTGAGGATGACCGCCCCTATTCCCTCCCCATGGGAAGGAGCGGGGGGTCTGAACGGACGTATGACGGCGGGCAAGCGCCCGCCGTTCTTCACTTGATGCAAAGAGGAATTCACATGGGCATGTCCCTCACTCGCTGGATTGCCATCATGCTGACGGGCCTGCTGCTGCAGGCCTGCGGTTTTCAGATGCGGGGAACCGCCATCCCCCCCGAGCTGATGACCATGAAGGTGGTCGGTGACAACAAGAGCGACTTTTATCGGCTGGTGACCACCCGCCTCAAAGCCTCCGGGGTGACCCTGGCTGACAAGGAGGGCATTCCGGTACTGACCCTGTCCGGGGTACGCAGCAGCAGCCAGGTCGCCTCCGTTGACTCAATCGGCCAGGACCGCGAGTACCTGCTGGGTTACAGCACCCAGTTCACCGTCTCCATGCCGGGCAAGCCGACCCAGGTCTTCCCCATCACCTTCAACCGCAGCTTCCTGAACAAGCCGGATGCGGCGCTGGCCTCCTCCCGCGAGCAGGAACAGCTTGGCAAGGAAATGCAGGAGCAGGCCGCGAACCTGGTGATCCGCCAGTTGAGCCAGGTCAAGTTCTGATGCGCGTATCTTGATGAGAGTGTGTTGATGAGAGTCTATCCCGAGCAGTTCGCAGATCATCTCAAGGCAGGGCTCAAGCCCTGCTATCTCGTTTTTGGTGACGAGCCGCTGCTCAAGCTCGAGGCCATCGACGCCGTGCGTCAGGTGGCCCGCAAGCAGGGTTTCGATGAACGCCACAGCTTCGTGGTGGAGGCCGGGCTGGACTGGAATCAGGTCTATGACGCCTGTCAGGCCATGAGTCTCTTCTCGGCCCGCCAGATCATCGAGCTGGAACTGCCCGCCAAGGTCGACAAGGATCTGGCCGCCCGCATCACGGAGATCGGCAAACAGCTGCATCCCGACCTGCTGCTGGTGCTCTCGGGGGGGCGTCTCAACCAGACCCAGATGAAGGCAGCCTGGTTCGACAAGCTGAGCCAGAGCGGCACCTATGTGCCGGTCAATCACCCCGAGCCCCGTTTCTTCCCGCGCTGGATGAGTGCGAGATTTCAACGCTTTGGCCTCAAGGTGCTGCCGGATGCAGTCAACTTCATGTGCCACGCCTTTGAGGGCAACCTGCTGGCCGCGAGCCAGGAGATAGAGAAGCTGACCCTGCTCGGCCCACCCCAGCCTATCAGCGTCGCCTATCTGCAAGAGACCATCATACGCCACGCCCACTTCACCCCGTTCCAGCTGGTCGATACCCTGCTGGAGGGCAAGGTGAACCGGGCTCAGCGTATCCTGCTGGCGCTGCGAGCCGAAGGCACCGAGCCCGGCATGCTGGCCTGGACCCTGTGCCGGGAGCTGGAGCAACTCACCGAGCTGGCCCTGGCAGCCCGCGCCGGTCAGCCGCTGGTGGAACACTTCAGCCGGTTGCGCATCTGGCAGAGCCGCCAGCAACTCATTCAGCAGGCCCTGACCCGGCTACCCGTTGGCAAGATACAGCAGCTGTGGCAGCTGATGGCCCGGCTCGATGACGCCCAGCGCCGCTTCGACACCGAGCAGGCCTGGCTGATGTTGCAGACCATCGCCCTGGGTTTTCGCGATGGCGCGCCGCTGCCCCTGCTGGAGGTGGAACCATGCTGATCGCACCGGTTAAACGCCGGGCGGGCTCCTTGGCACCCTTCCATGATCTGACTGGGAGAGTCTCATGCTGAAGGCCCCCATCGGCATCCTGGGCGGCACCTTCGACCCCATCCACATCGGTCATCTGAGGCCCGCCATCGAGGCACGCGACGCTCTGGGCCTGGCCGAGGTGCGCCTGCTCCCGAACCATATTCCGCCCCATCGCGCCAACCCGTTCTGCTCCAGCGAGCAACGGCTCGCCATGGTCGCGCTGGCGGCGGCGGAGAACCCGGGCTTCGTAGTGGATGAGCGGGAGCTGCAACGGGATAAACCGTCCTGGACCATAGACACTCTCATCGAGCTCAGCCAGGAGCTGCCGGATACCCCGGTCTGTTTTCTGATGGGCATGGACTCCCTGCTCGGCTTGCCAAGCTGGCATCGCTGGCAGGAGCTGCTCGATCATGCCCACCTGGTGGTGAGCATGCGCCCGGGCTGGCAACCGGATTACCCGGGCGAGGTGGCCAGCCTGCTGGCCCGCCACCAGACCCGGGATGTGCAGGATCTGCATCGACACCGCCAGGGCCATGTCTGGATCGCCGACAACCTGCCCATCGAGCTGTCGGCCACCCGGCTGCGGGCTCTGCTGGCGGCGGGGCAGGACCCCAGGTACCTGCTGCCGGCCCCGGTTGCCGACTACATCCGGCGGCATCGGCTCTATCAGCCATCACCAAGCCGGTGAGCGGCGCCACGCGGGCTTGTCAGCCGACACCCTGAGGCGCACCCGGCACAGGCTTGACTATTGTCCCGCCCGGTTGCGCACTATAGTGATCAACAGGGGCCTGCCTTGCCCACGGGCGGCGGCCCCGGATCCATTCCCCTTTGCCAGACTGGGAAACGGGAGTGACCATGATATAATCCGCCGCCCTCTGGCGCCGGAAGATAGGAGAAGACATTGCAAGGCCAAGAACTGCTCGCCTTTATCGTCGACAAGATCGATGACATGAAAGGCCGCGACATCATCACCCTGGATGTCCGCGGCAAATCCAGCATCACGGACACCATGATCATCTGCTCCGGCAACTCCAATCGCCACGTCAGCGCCATCGCCCACAACCTGGCCAGCGAGGCCCGTCATGCGGGGCTCGACCTGCTGAGCGTGGAAGGGGAGCTCACCGGTGAGTGGGTGCTGGTGGACATGGGTTCCGTCATCGTCCACGTGATGCAGGATGAGTACCGCGATTTCTACCAACTGGAAAAGCTCTGGGGCGGCGCCCAAGTACAGGTGCAATAAGGGTGCAAGCGTAAAGAACGATGAAGATCCAGTTGATTGCAGTGGGCACCAAGATGCCTGCCTGGGTAGAGCGTGGCTTCGAAGAGTACCGTCGCCGTTTCCCGAAAGACATGCCGTTCGAACTCGTCGAGATAGGCGCGGGCAAACGCGGCAAGAATGCCGACATTCCCCGCATCCTGCAAAAGGAGGGGGAAGCCATGCTGGCCGCCGCCGGCCGCTCGCGCATCGTCACCCTGGACATTCCCGGCAAGCCCTGGACCACGGAGCAACTCGCCGTGTCGCTGGAAGCCTGGAAGCTCGATGGCCGGGATGTGGCGCTGCTGGTGGGCGGGCCTGAAGGCCTCTCCCCCGAGTGCAAGGCCGCCGCCGAACAGAGCTGGTCCCTGTCGCCCCTGACCCTGCCCCATCCGCTGGTGCGGGTACTGGTGGCCGAGAGCCTCTATCGCGCCTGGAGCATCACCACCAATCATCCGTATCACAGAGAGTGATCCATGCAGAGCCCACGCATTCCGCTCACCCGCCCTGCCCCCGGAGCCTGAGCATGCATACCACCTCTCTCACCCGCACGTCAGCCATAAGGTAACGGCATGCTGAAGAATCGCATCGAAATGCGCGATCACAGTGCCGAGGGACGTCTGTTCTTCCGGCGCACCCTGGTCGCCTACATCGGCATGGTCGTCCTCATGCTGGTGCTGCTGGGTAATCTCTATTACCTGCAAGTGGAGTCTTACGAAACCTATCAGACCCGCTCCAACGACAACCGGATCCGGGTCGTGCCGGTGGCACCGCCACGGGGCCTCATCTATGACGCGAACGGCGTACTGCTGGCGGAGAACCGCCCGGTCTACAGCCTGGAAATCGTGCCGGAAGAGACCAAGGATCTGGAGAAGACAGCCGACGAGCTGATCACCCTGCTGGCCCTGCCGGAGGGGACCAAGGAGCGGTTCCTGGCCGAGGTGAAGCGCCAGCGCCGCTTCAAACCGGTGCCCCTGTTCGAGAAGCTGACCGAGTATCAGGTCGCCCTCTTCTCGGTCAACCAGCACAACTATCCGGGCGCCAGCATAGAGGCCTACCTCAAGCGCTACTATCCGTTTGGCGATACCCTGACCCATGCGCTGGGCTATGTGGCCAAGATCAACACCCGTGACGTGGAGCGCCTCGACAAGGAGGACAAGCTCGCCAACTATGCCGCCACCAAGGACATAGGCAAGCAGGGGGTGGAGAAGTTCTACGAGGATCAGCTGCACGGCGTGGCGGGCTACCAGGAGGTCGAGGTCAACAACCGCGGCCGGGTGGTGCGTACCCTCAAGTTCCAGCCGCCGGAGCCCGGCAAGGACATCTACCTCAACATCGACATCCGCCTGCAGCTTAAAGCACAGGAGCTGCTGGCCGGTCGTCGGGGCGCCATCGTCATGATGGATCCCAATACCGGCGCCATCCTGGCCATGGAGTCGAGCCCGAGCTACGACCCCAACCTGTTCGTGACCGGCATCTCCAACACCAACTACTCGGCGCTGCTCAATGATCCGGCGCGCCCGCTGGTGAACCGTACCACCCAGGGCATCTATGCCCCCGCCTCCACCGTCAAGCCCATGATGGCGGTGATGGGGCTGAACGAGGGAGCCATCACCCCCAACTATCGCTACTTCGGCGGTCCCAGCTTCTCCATCCCGGGCACCACCAAGAAGTTTCGCGACTGGCGCCGCTGGGGCCATGGCTGGCTCGACGTCTATCGCGCCATCGAGGTATCGGCGGACACCTACTTCTACGATCTCGCCTACCGGGTCGGCATCGACAAGATCCACAGCTACATGACCAAGTTCGGCTTCGGTCAGTACAGTGGCGTCGACCTCTATGAAGAGACCAAGGGGGTCATGCCGTCCCGCGACTGGAAGATGGCGCGCTGGCGTCAGCCCTGGTATCAGGGGGACACCATCTCCATCGGTATCGGCCAGGGCTACTGGAGCTCCACCCCCATCCAGCTCGCCAAGGCGATCAGCATCCTGACCCAGAACGGTCACGACGTGACGCCACACCTGCTCAAGAGCACCGCCTCGGCGGATGGCGTGGTCAATGCCCCCATCAACCCGAACGTGGCCATCGCCGCCAAGAGCGACACCTACTGGCAGGTGGCCAAGGACGGCATGTGGCGCGTCATCAACGGTCACGAGGGCACCGGCCGCCGCGCCTTTGCCAATACCCCCTACAAGGCGGCGGGCAAATCCGGTACCGCCCAGGTGGTGGGCCTGAAAGAGAACCAGGTCTACAACGCGGCCACCACCAAGGTGGAACACCGCGACAACGCCCTGTTCGTCGCCTTCGCGCCGTTCGAGGCCCCCAAGGCCGTGGTCGCCCTGGTGCTGGAAAACGCCGGTGGCGGCAGTGCCATGGGGGCGCCGGTCGCCCGCCACATGCTGGATGCCTACCTGCTGCCGCCGGAGCCACAGTTGCCCCCCGCCCCCAGCAAGCCATCCACCCAAAGCCCGGATCAGAGCGAGGCCGTTCCCAATGAGTAACTCCGCACGCCTGCAAGGCATCTTGCCTCCCCAGGCCATCCATGCAGCACGAGGGCTTCTCCCATCATGAGTAACTCCGCCCGCCAACAGAGCCTCTGGTACCGACTGCACATCGACCTGCCGTTGCTGCTCGGCCTGCTGGCGCTGATGACCCTCTCCATGGTGGTGCTCTACTCCGCCTCCGGTCAGGATATGGACTCCATCGTGCGCCAGCTGGTGCGCGGCGGCCTCGCCTTCGGCCTGATGATCGGCCTGGCCCAGCTGCCCCCCTCCCTCTATGCGCGCTGGTCCGTGCCCCTGTTCACCCTGGTGGTGCTGCTGCTCATCGCGGTGGACGTGTTCGGTCACATCGGCAAGGGGGCACAACGCTGGCTGGACCTCGGCTTCATGAAGTTCCAACCCTCCGAGGTGATGAAGCTCTCCATGCCCATCATGGTGGCCGCCTGGCTCAGCCGGCACTCCCTGCCCCCCAAGTTCAGCCATGTGCTGATCGCGCTGGTGATGGTGCTACTGCCTACCCTGCTGATCGCGGCCCAGCCCGACCTCGGCACCTCCATCCTGGTGGCGGCCTCCGGTTTCTTCGTGATCTTCCTGGCGGGGATCAGCTGGTGGCTCATTGGTCTGGCTGTGCTGCTCATCGCCGCCTTTATGCCGGTGCTCTGGTTCTTCCTGATGCACGACTACCAGCGCCAGCGGGTACTGATGCTGCTGGACCCGGAGAAAGATCCCCTCGGGCGCGGCTACCATATCATCCAGTCCAAGATAGCCATCGGCTCAGGCGGCGTGTTCGGCAAGGGGTGGCTGCAGGGCACCCAATCCCAGCTGGAATTTTTGCCGGAGCGCCACACCGACTTCATCTTCGCGGTGTTCAGCGAGGAGTTCGGCCTGGTTGGCGTGGCCCTGCTGCTGGTGATCTACCTCTACATCATCAGCCGCTGCCTCTTCATCTCCATGCAGGCCCAGAACAGCTTCGAGCGCCTGCTCGGCGGCGCCCTGACCCTCACCTTCTTCGTCTATGTGTTCGTCAACATGGGCATGGTGAGCGGCATACTTCCTGTGGTGGGGGTCCCCCTGCCGCTGGTGAGCTATGGCGGCACCTCCATGGTGACCCTGATGGCGGGCTTCGGCATCCTGATGTCCATCCAGACCCACAGAAGGCTGCTGGCCTGATGAGTCTGGGGTGGCGGGGGCTGGCCTGCTGGTTGCTGACGGCCGTGTCACTGACGGCCGGTGCGGCCCCCGAGCCACCGCAGCTGGAGCGGCTGGCCCTGCAGCACTCGGTGCCGCTTGCCGAGTTGCAGGCAGCCACCGCAAAGGCCCAATTGCGCCAGGAAGTGCTCGACACCATAACCCGCCCCTGGGAGGCCAAGCCCTGGCATCGCTACCGGCCGCTATTCGTCACCCCGGAGCGGATCAGGGACGGGGTCGGCTTCTGGCAACGCCACGCCGCCACCCTGACCAGGGCCGAGCAGCACTACCGGGTGCCCGCTTCCCTCATCGTCGCCATCATCGGCATCGAGACCTTCTACGGTCGCCAGATGGGTCGCCATTCCGTGCTCGACAGCCTCTACACCCTAGGGTTCCACTACCCCGCGCGCGAGGAGTTCTTCGCCAAGGAGTTCGCCCAGCTGGTGCTGCTTGCCCGGGAGGAGAAGTGGCCACTCACCCGCCTGAAGGGCTCCTACGCGGGCGCCATGGGCATGGGGCAGTTCATGCCCTCCAGCTATCGCCACTACGCCGTCGACTTCGATGGCGACGGCAAGCGGGATTTGTTTGCCAACCCGGCAGATGCCATCGGCAGCGTGGCCAACTACTTCGCCGAGCACCGCTGGCGCTGGGGGGAATCCGTCGTGGAGCCCGCCTTGATTGGATTGGCGCCTGTGGGTACCCTGCTGAGGCCAGAGCCCGAGCTCAAGCAGCAGTGGGCCGAGCTGGCCGCCGCCGGGATCGAGCTCGCCGCCCCGCTGGCACCGGACACGCCGGTCAAACTGCTGGCATTGGAACAGGCAGACGGACCCGAATACTGGGTCGCTCGCCACAATTTTTATGTGATCACCCGCTATAACCGCAGCCCCCTCTATGCGATGGCGGTGCATCAACTCAGTCAAGCCATCCAGGACGCTTATGCATTACAGCCACAGACTTCTCCCCCTCAGCCTGACCTTGTTGCTGGCCGCCTGTAGCAGCCAGCCGGAGCCACAGCCGCTGCCGCCCGAACCCGTCCCGCAGGAAAAACCCCAGGTGATCGAGATCCCGCAGGCCACCGGCGCCATCCCGCGCCCAGAGCCCCTGAGCGAGAGCGGCAACCGTGACTACTGGATCGGCAAGCAGAAATTCGAGGTGTGGCGCGACATCAAGCACTACAGCGAGGAGGGCACCGCCAGCTGGCTGTCTCAGGATCTCGATGGCAACAAGACCGCCAACGGCGACGTGCAGGACAGCACCCTGTTCAGCGCCGCCCACCGCAACCTGCCACTGCCGAGCTATGTGCGGGTCACCAACCTGGACAACGGGCTGGAGACCATAGTGCGAGTCAACGATCGCGGTCCCTTCGGCAGCGAACGCCTGATCGATCTCTCCCAGGCTGCGGCCACACAGCTGGAGATGGTCGATGGCGGCGAGGCCCGGGTGCGGCTGGAACTCATTACCGATCAGCCGGATCAGATGGTCGAGATGGTGCCCATGACGCCGATGCAACCCATGCAACCGGCAGCCCAGGAGGCCGCCTTCCTGGGTGAAGCCCAGCCAGCGGCTGCGACCACAGTCGCCCCGGCCAAGGCTGCTCCCGCTGCGACCGCCACGGCGACCACCACCCTCTCCACACCCAAGGCCGCAACCGGCCAGGGCAAGATGATCCAGGTGCTGGCCAGCGGCTCCCAGCCCAGAGCCGAGGCCATGGGCAAGGTGATGACCCAGCGCTATGGCGTGCCCTACCAGGTGGTGGCCCACGACGCCATTTTCCGGGTCTTGCTGGGACCGGTCGCCGCCGATCAACAGGCCAGTCTGCTGGAGCAGATCCGGCAGGGGGGGCTGGAACAGGCTTTCATCGTTCCCTGATGACAGGGTCGACAGAGTGAACCGTCACTTTCCCTCGGCGTCACGTCGTTTCCCGGCGTGACGTCGACAATCGATGGATAAAAAACCAGACCAGATGGCACGCCGGACTATGACCGACCGGCACATCTGGTATAGTGGAGCCCGCTTTTTTTCAACTTGGGTACTCCCCATCCAGGCACCAGGAATTTCAAGATGTCCAAATTTGCCCGTTCCGTTATTCTGGCCTCCCTGCTAAGCGCGACCGCCCAGGCCAACCAGCCGGTACCGACGCCGGATTCGGCTCTGCCGACTGCCCAGCCGGTCCCCACCCTGAACAGCGCCCCCATGGTGGTGCCTGCCGCGCCGGAGATCTCCGCCAAGGCCCATATTCTGATCGACTACTACTCCGGTCAGGTGCTCGCCGAGCAGAACGCCGAAGAGCGTCTGCCCCCCGCCAGCCTGACCAAGATGATGACCTCCTACATCATCGGCCAGGAGCTGCTGAAGGGGAACATCAAGCGCACCGACATGGTGACCATCAGCCAGAACGCCTGGTCCAAGAACTACTCCGACTCCTCCAAGATGTTCATCGAGGTGGGCAAACAGGTCTCGGTCGATGATCTCAACAAGGGCATCATCATCCAGTCCGGCAACGACGCCTGCGTCGCCATGGCCGAACACCTGGCGGGCAGCACCGACTCCTTCGCCAGCCTGATGAACTCCTGGGCCGCCAAGCTCGGCATGAACGACAGTCACTTCATGAACCCCCACGGTCTGGATGCGGAGGGTCACTACAGTACCGCCCATGACATGGCCCGTCTGGGTCAGGCGCTGATCCGCGACCTGCCGGAGGAGTACAAGATCTACTCCCAGAAGTCGTTCGTGTTCAACGGCATCACCCAGCACAACCGTAACCGCCTGCTGTGGGATCAGTCCCTGCAAGTGGATGGCATCAAGACCGGCCACGTCAGCCAGGTCGGCTACAACCTGGTCTCCTCCGCAACCAACAACGAGGGCATGCGCCTGATCGCCGTGGTGCTGGGCGCCAGCAGCGAAGGTTCCCGCGCCGCCGAGAGCAAGAAGCTGCTCACCTACGGTTTCCGCTTCTTCCAGAGCCTGACCCCCTACAAGGCGGGTACCGAGCTGGTCACCCAGAAGATCTGGATGGGCGACAAGTCCGAGGTGAAGCTGGGCGTCGATCAGGATGTCTCCGTGCTGGTCACCCGTGGTCAGGGCAACAACCTGAAGGCAGACTTCCAGCTCGAGAGCGAACTGAAGGCACCGCTGGCCAAGGGTCAACGTGTCGGTACCGTGTTCCTGAAGCAGGGTGACAAGGAGATCAAGCAGGTTCCGCTGGTCGCCCTGGAAGAGGTGCAGGAAGGTGGCCTGATGAGCCGTCTGTGGGATTACCTGGTGATGCTGGTCTCCAGCTGGTTCAAATAAGCAAGGCCTATTATCATCACCAAACAGCGGCGCCAACAGGCGCCGCTGCTGTCTTTACCGTGCAATTGCAGTGAATAACCCTGCAATCTGCAGGTTCCGCCGACGCTCCATTTGTGGTAAAAAGCAGCATTCCCACGTCCTGTCGACCTGGCGGGCCTTGATCCCGTGCCGGGCAATGCCCATATAACGTGGAACCGTGCCCATGGTTGACGCGACTGGCGGCCCGAGCCCCTCGGCCAAACAAGATGCAAGATGACGTCGTTTGATGACGACACTAAAGGTGAGTGAGATGAATACCAAGTTTGATGAGCTGCTGGAGTTCCCCTGCAAGTTCCCGTTCAAGGTGCTTGGCGTGGCCGATCCCGCCCTGCCGGATCAAGTGGTTGAAGTGTTGCAGCAACACGCCCCAGGCACTTATAGCCCGACCGTTCAGCCCAGCACCAAGGGCAACTATCACTCGGTACGAGTGACGGTCACCGCCCAGAGCAAGGAGCACATCGAAGCCATGTACACCGCACTCGGCAAGATCGAGCTGGTTCGCTACGTCCTGTGAGTCGCCTCTCTCGCCCCGCCATCGGGGCGAGCGATTATTTGCCATTCTGTTTTGCCGACGCAAGCGCCGTCAGTGAGGAAAGATGTCATCACAGATCCCCGCCCAGCCACGGCTGTTAGTCAGACAGTTGGGCCGTCGCCCCTACCAGCCGGTGTGGGACGCCATGAAGGCCTTCACCGACAACCGCACCAGCGATA
Organism: Aeromonas media; assembly: GCF_000819985.1. GTDB lineage: Bacteria > Pseudomonadota > Gammaproteobacteria > Enterobacterales > Aeromonadaceae > Aeromonas > Aeromonas media. The sequence continues at coordinate 66,541 of NZ_CDBZ01000137.1, forward strand.
CCCCGGACGAGTTCTGGGTGGTGGAGCACGACCCCGTCTACACCCAGGGCCAGGCTGGCAAGGCCGAGCATCTGCTCGCCCCCGGTGACATTCCGGTGGTGCAGAGCGATCGCGGCGGCCAGGTGACCTATCACGGTCCCGGCCAGCTGGTGCTCTACGTGCTGGTGGACGTGCGCCGCAGCAAGCTCTCTGTGCGCGAACTGGTGACCTGCCTGGAAACCGCCATCATCAATACCCTGGCGAAGAGCGGTATTGAGGCCTATGCCAAGGCCGATGCCCCCGGCGTCTACGTGAAGAACGATCTGGGCATGGAGGCCAAACTCGCCTCCCTGGGCCTGCGCATCCGCAAGGGCTGTTCCTTCCACGGGCTGGCGCTGAACGTCAACATGGACATGACCCCCTTCCTGCGCATCAATCCGTGTGGCTATGCGGGCATGACCATGACCCAGACCAGCGCCCTGGGCGGCCCGCAGAGCGTGGCCGAGGCGCAATCCATCCTGGTGATGGAGCTGGCCAGCCTGATTGGCTATGAGACGATCACGAATACCGAAGAGGCAGCATGAACAAGCCCATGCTGCGTGGTCATGAGGGCCCCGACAGGACCCTGGTGACTATCAATCAGACAATAACAAACACCGAGAGTGAATCATGAGCAAACCCGTTCGTATGGAGCCGGGCGTCAAGCTGCGCGATGGCGACAAGATGGCCCTGATCCCGGTGAAATTCATGCCGGATCCCAACGAGGAAGTGCTGCGCAAGCCGGACTGGATGCGGATCAAGCTGCCGCCGTCGAGCCAGAAGATCGAGCATATCAAGAGCACCCTGCGCAAGAACAAGCTGCACTCGGTATGTGAAGAGGCCTCCTGCCCCAACCTGGCGGAGTGCTTCAACCACGGCACCGCCACCTTCATGATCATGGGCGCCATCTGCACGCGCCGCTGCCCCTTCTGCGATGTGGCTCACGGCCGCCCGCTGGCGCTGGATCCCGAGGAGCCGAAGAAGCTGGCACTCACCATCAAGGAGATGGGGCTGAAATACGTGGTCATCACCTCGGTGGACCGCGACGATTTGCGGGACGGCGGTGCCCAGCACTTCGCCGACTGCATCAAGCAGATCCGCGAGCACAGCCCCCAGACCCGCATCGAGATCCTGACCCCGGACTTCCGCGGCCGCATGGAGCAGGCGCTGGAAGTGTTCCGCGAGACGCCGCCGGATGTGTTCAACCACAACCTGGAAACCGCCCCGCGCATGTACCGGGTTGCCCGCCCGGGCGCCGACTACAAGTGGTCTTTGGAGCTGCTGCGCCGCATCAAGGAGATGCACCCCCATGTGCCGACCAAGTCCGGCGTCATGATGGGCCTTGGCGAGACCAACGAGGAGATCGTCCAGGTGCTCAAGGACCTGCGCGAGCACGGCGTCAACATGCTGACCCTGGGTCAGTATCTGCAGCCGAGCCGTCACCACCTGCCGGTGAAGCGCTACGTGCCGCCCGCAGAGTTCGACGAGCTGAAAGACGTCGCCATGGATCTCGGCTTCAGCCACGCCGCCTGCGGCCCCTTCGTGCGCTCCTCCTACCATGCGGATCTGCAAGCCAAGGGCGAAGAGGTCAAATGATCTCGCCCGAAAGAGGGGTCAAATAACCTCTCCTGCTAAAAGAAGAGCGCCCAAGGGCGCTCTTCTTGTTGAACATGTCGGACTCGACACGCCCGGCCAACCCCATGGCTAATTCCCGGCGCCGGGGTTAAGGTGGCGACTCCCTTTCCTTGAGTGACACTCAGATGCCAACCCCTATCGTTCGTCTGATCCCCATGGATGAGGCGGCTTTCCCCGCCTATCGCGACTACTTCATCGATGACTACGCCCAGGATCTTGCCAGCAATCACGGGCTGACCTTGGCCGATGCTCGCCATCAAGCCGAGGCTTCCTTGCTGCAACACCTGCCCCAAGGAGCCGCCACGCCGGGCCAGAGCCTGTTCTGCATCCTCCCTGTGAGTGACACTGTGAGTGGCAATACGGGGAATGAAGTCGCGCCGACGGCGGCCATCGCCGGCTATCTCTGGCACTGTGTCGACAGCGCCGCCCACACCACCTTTATCTATGACTTCTACACACTCCCGGCCCATCGTGGCCTGGGATATGGCAAGGCCGCCATGGCGGTGCTGGAGGCCGAGTTGAAGTGCCTCGGCGTCAGTCAGATCAAGCTGAGGGTCGCCCATGACAACCCCAGAGCCAGGGCCCTCTACGAAGAGATCGGCTTTCACATCACGGGCTACAACATGGCCAAGATGCTGGGTTGATGGCTCTCGTCATCAACCCTCTTTCCTCATGCCATGGTGAGCCGGCGCTCACAGCGAGATCCCGGAAAACGACATGAAGCCCAGTGACATCAGCCCCGCCACTATGAAGGTGATGCCGATGCCCCTCAATCCCTCTGGCACGTCCGAGTACTTCATCTTCTGGCGCAGGCCGGCGATGGCGACGATGGCCAGCAGCCAGCCAAGCCCCGACCCCGCCCCATAGACCACGGATTCGATGAAGTCGTAGTCCCGCTGGGCCATAAACATCACGCCGCCGAAAATGGCGCAATGCACCGTCAGCAGCGGCAGGTAGATCCCCAGGGCCTGATGGAGCGCCGGGAAATGCTTGTCCAGCACCATCTCCATCACCTGCACCAGGGCCGCCAGTACGCCTATGTAGATGATGAAATCGAGAAAGCTCAGGTCAAATTCCCCGAGGAAGGTGCTGTCAGGGCGCAGTATATGGCGGTAGATCAGGTTGTTGAGGGGAATGGCGATCACCATGACCACCAGCACCGTCATACCAAGGCCGAAGGCGGTGTTGATGTTCTTCGACACCGCGAGGAAGGTACACATGCCGAGAAAGAAGGCCAGGGCCAGGTTTTCCACAAAGATCGACTGAATAAACAAATTGACGTAATAGTCCATGAATCCGGCTCACCACTTGATTGTGCAAAGAGAATGTTCGCCCCTGACCAGGGTCAGCGGCAGGAACGGGATGACAGTCAGCACGGGCGCGATCGCAGACGACAGGGATCGGTGGATCAACAAAAAGGGATCAGTGACAGAGAAGGCGTGCGCCCGGCGAGGGGAAGGACACTAGTCGCCGTGGCAGAAGCGAAATTGCAGGTGATGGCAGAGCAGTTGCCGCTGGTGCAGATGACCCAAGCAACCCGGCCACTGTCTGAGATAGATGAGGGGCAGGAAGAACAGCAGGCCGCAGAGCAGACCGAGGATCTCGTGCTGGAACCAGGCCAGCAACATCTGGTAGAGATCCGGGCCCCTGGCCCCTTCCAGCCGTCGCCCCTGCTCGACGCTGTGGCGCCACTGGGAAGCAGGCGGCAGACTGACGCTGTCGGCCAACCCCGGCGCAGGGGGCTCGTGCAGTTGCATCGAGGATGTCGATGTCCCCTGGGTCGACAGCGCGGGCGCACCGAGCCCTGCCGCGGCAGAAGCGGCAAGCCACAGCAGGCAGGCGACGGCGAACGCCATCGGCCAGCGCAATTGTCGGCCAGGGGGTGGCAAGGGCACAGACTCCTTGAAAAAGCCAGGGGTTAGGCGAGGGTTAATATATCACGATTGCTCTTTTTATTGAATTTTGGCATCCGTTAGCTAGCTAAATTCAATACAAACAGACCTGTTTTATCCACAAAATGAGCATTTTACACCTCAATGAAAACAGCTAGGAACGGACTCCCTTCCTCGCCCCCTGAGCCCCATTCAGTGAGGGCATAGCCGCTCTTGCAACAAAAACGGCCACCCCAGGATGACCGTTTTGGCTGCCGGACATGATGCCTGCCCACTAGAGCCCGGCGGCTTCCAGATGCTCCACCAGCAGCTGGACGCTGCGGTTGCCGCGCCACTCGTTGACGTCGAGCCGGTAGACCAGCCGCACCCGCTTCACCGAGGCGTCCGGCCAACGCTTGAGATCGACCCCGAAGGCGATGGCATCCACCGCATGGCCGGAATCGGTGGTCAGCATCATCTTGAGGTGTTTCTCCCCCACCAGCCGCTGCTGCACCAGCACAAACTCGCCGTCGAACAGCGGCTCGGGGAAGGCCTGACCCCAGGGGCCGGAGGCGCGAATAAGCTCCGCCAACTCCAGACTCAGTTCATCGGGCAGCAGCTCGCCATCGGTGAGCAGCACCCCGGTCAGCAGCTCCGGGGTCACCAGCTCGCTGATGACCGTCTCGAAGGCCCGGCCGAAGGCCTCGATATTGGCCTTGGGCAGGGTCAGCCCCGCCGCCATGGCGTGGCCGCCAAACTTGCCCATCAGACCTGGATGGCGGGTGTCGAGCAACTCGAGGGCATCGCGCAGGTGTACCCCGGGAATGGAGCGACCCGAACCCTTGAGCTCGGTGTCGCTGCTCTTGGCAAAGGCAATCACGGGTCTGTAGTACTTCTCCTTCACCTTGGAGGCCACCAGCCCCACTACCCCCTGATGCCACTCGTCCCGGTGCAGCACGATGCCGGAGGGGACTTCACCATCGCGAAAACGGATCTGTTCCAGGGTGGCGAGGGCCTCCTGCTGCATCCCCTGCTCGATCTCCTTGCGCTCCTGGTTGAGGCTGTCCATTTCGGAAGCGAGCTGGCGCGCCAGATTGAGGTCATCGCTCAGCAGACAGGCGACCCCGAGCGACATGTCATCGAGCCGGCCCACCGCGTTGAGGCGAGGCCCCAGTGCAAAGCCGAGATCGGCGGCACACAGCCGGCGACCGTCGCGGCCCGATACGTCCACCAGCGCCTGGATGCCGGGACGGCAGCGACCGGCCCGGATCCGCTGCAGCCCCTGATGCACCAGGATGCGGTTGTTGCCATCCAGCGCTACCACGTCGGCGACGGTGCCAAGTGCCACCAGATCGAGGTAATCCGCCACATTGGGGGCGCGAATGCCCTGGCGCTCGTACCAGCCGCTCTGGCGCAGATGGGTATTGAGGGCCGCCATCAGATAGAAGGCCACCCCCACCCCGGCCAGGGACTTGGAGGGGAAGTCGCAGCCATGCTGGTTGGGGTTCACTATCGCATCGGCATCAGGCAACTCCTGGCCCGGCAAGTGGTGATCGGTAACCAGTACCCGCATCCCGGCCGCCTTGGCCGCAGCCACCCCGGCAATGCTGGAGATGCCGTTGTCCACCGTGATGAGGAACTCGGCGCCGCGGGCCACCGCCAACTCGACGATCTCGGGGGTGAGGCCATAGCCGAACTCGAAGCGGTTGGGCACCAGAAAATCGATGTGATGACCCCCCATGGCCCGCAGGGCCAACACGCACAGGGCCGAGCTGGTGGCGCCGTCGCAGTCGAAGTCACCGACGATGAGGATGCGCTGCTGCGCCGTCAGGGCATCCGCCAGCAGGGGCACCGCCTGCTCCATGCCGAACAGGCGCTGGGGCGGCAGCAGCTGGCTGGCGCTGCGCTCGAGCAGGGCAGGGTCCTCCACCCCACGGCTGGCGAAGATTTGACGAAGCAGGGGGTGCAGGGTATCTGGCAGGTGAGCGTCATCCACTCGGGGACGACGACGGATTTGCAGGGGCATGGTGTCAATCCTGTCTTCTAATACGGTGAACCGATGGCAAGGCGGTATGATACACGCCTCAGGCGAACAGGGAACAGCGGCAGGTCAGCTCGGGGGAGACGCTAGGAAATCAGGGCCTCGGGAGGAGGAGGAGGTGCAGAACGCTCCAGCACCCGGTAGAGGGTGAGCCTGGAGATCCCGAGATGCCGGGCGGCCTCGGTCACATTGTTGCCACAGAGCACCAAAGCCCGGCGCACGGCCTCGCATTCCGCCTCGGCCCTGACCAGATTTAGAGGTCGAATGGCACCCTCTACCAGCGGCAACGCCAGCCCCAGATCCTGGTGATCGATCCGGCACCCTTCACACAAGACCAGCGCTCGCTCCAACCGGTTCTTGAGCTCCCGCACATTGCCAGGCCAGTGATACTTCATCATCTGGTGCATGGCGCTGGCAGTGAAACCATTCACCTTGGGATTCAAGGTATTACCCAGCTTGTTCAGGAAATACTGGGCAAGCAAGATGATATCCTCCCCCCGTTCACGCAGGGGAGGCAGTGCCAAGTCCAGCACACAGAGACGGTAGAAGAGATCGGAACGAAAATTGCCCTGCGCCATCTCCTGATCCAGCACCCTGTTTGTCGCGGCTATCACCCGGATATCCACCTCGATAGGCTCAACGCCACCGACTCTCACTATGGTGCGTTCCTGCAAGAATCTCAGCAGATTGACCTGCATCGGCAACGGGAGATCCCCTATCTCATCGAGAAACAGGACACCGTGATGGGCACGCTCCACGCAGCCAATGTGACGGCGCCAGGCATCGGTGAAGGCACCCTTTTCATGGCCAAACAGTTCTGACTGGATCAGGGTGGGTGGAATGGCGCCGCAGTTGACGGCAACGAAGGGGCCATCCGCCCGCTGGGAGTGCCGATGGATCAGCCGGGCAACCAGCTCTTTGCCCGTGCCGCTCTCCCCTTGCAATATCACCGACGAATCAGCCTTCGCCAGTCGCTCGACCCGATTCATCATCTGCCGCATGACGGGGCTGGTACCGATAATTCCCCCCTCCTCCTTGCCACGATCGCAGGGGCGATGAGCCCCCCTCCTCAAGCAGGCGATGCCAAACGCATGCCCCAGCACGGCGAGCAGACGATCGTCCTCTACCGGCAGGCTGTGATAGTCGAAACAGTAGTTCAGGAGCAGCTCTTGCACCCTGGGCAGGGCCAGCAGATGAGGGGGAGCGAGTGCGACCCAGATCATGGTGCTGCATGTCTGACGAAACAGGGTCTCCACCGCCTCGGCGGCATCTTCGCTCAACAGCACCAGACCGACTCTGGGCGCCTGTTGTGCGTAGTAGCTGAAAGCTTCCTGAGGCGATGAGGCCGAACAAAAACGCCACCCCAGTGAAGATGCATGTGACGGAGGGCGCCACACCTCGCTCGTGTTGACACACAGTAGTGTACGAATCTCCATCAACAACACTCCACAACTCTGCGGCCAAACAATGTGCAAAGTATTGGATAGATGACCTACATGTGCCACTTCTGAAACAAGGATAAAAACGAACTCGAACAGGCCCCAAAAAGACAACAAAATAAATTAAAACAATATCTTAACAACATAATGGCGTTGCTTTGCCAGTCCAGTAAGGCAACTGGTATACCCCCTTTGTTTCGCCTCGGGAACAGTGCCAAAAAGCCCCCTTTCAATGGGAAGCCTGCTCAGACACCGATAATTCATCAATCTCTGTCTCCTTCGGTTAACAACGCCGTCACCCCATCTCATCGACAAAAATATTTTTTCATTCATTTTCAATGCTTTATCCATATGGAACGAAGTCTGCATTCATGCAGCGCCTCCGGCTGTGCAAGTAGAACCGGACGACATGGACAACAACAAGCAGAAGGAATGCAACATGGATACCCGAGCAATACCTCTCTGGCCACGCTGTTGGCAGCACGGTCTCACGGCCCTGACCTTGCTGCTGGCGCTCTGTGCGCCGGTACTGGCCGCCACGGCGGAGTCACCGTTCGAGCTGGATGCCAACCCGCAGGACAACATCGACACAGGTGCAGTCATGAGTGATGACTGGGATACCCCACCCGACACCGGAGGGGCCACCAAGTTCACCGGCATCATCCAGGACACCGCCCCAAGGAGCATCTTTGGCGGGGGGGATAAAGACATACTGGATATCGATAAATGGAGCTGGAGCGATGGTTCGGTGCCCGACAAGGATGACCTGACCCACGCCTATGCCGCCGCATACAACGAAAATAGCGACCTGTTGCTCTACTTCGGCGCCGACAGGATCTCCAATGTAGGCGACGCCTTCATGGGGTTCTGGTTCTTCAAACAGAAGGTCACCGCCCTGCCCAACGGCAAGTTCAGCGGCAAGCACACCGCGGGGGATACCCTGGTGCTCATCAACTTCCCGCAGGCAAACAACGCGGTTCCCTACCTGGCCGTGGTGACCTGGGATCCGACCTGCAGCAAGGCGGCCAACAACAACCCGCAGCCGGGACAATGTGCCGCCTCCAATCTGCGACTCAAGCTGCAAGGTTCGGGTGCCAACGACGTCGTCTGTGCCAGCCAGGGCGGTGCCAACCTCGCCTGTGCCCTGACCAACACGGGTAACGTCCCCGTGCCCGCCAGCACCCTGGCGAACGGTGTCGGCGGCCTGTGGAGCGATTACACCCCCAAGAGCGGTACTCAGGGTACCTTCCCCTTCGAGAGCTTCTTCGAGGGTGGGATCAACCTTAGCCAGATCGTCGGCGGCAGTGACGGCTGCTTCAGCAGCTTCATGGCCGAGACCCGCTCCTCCAGCTCCTTCACGGCCGCATTGAAGGACTTCGTGCTGGACAACTTCGAACTGTGCAAGGTCGAGATCACCAAGGTCTGTACCGGCGGTGACCTCAACGAGACCGAGACCGGCTTCACCTTCAGCTTCGAAGGCGTCGTCACCAACGGAGGCTTTGGCACCATCTATGACGTCGTCGTCACCGACGATAACGGCACCCCGGCAGACACCAGCGATGACTTCATCGTCGCGAGCTTCGATTCCATACCCAAAGGGGGAATGGAAGATTACAGCGGCAGCTTTGGCGCCGCCGGTAACGGGCCGACCAACGGTGTCAGTGTCAAGGCCGCCTCCAGCGATGGCGGGCTGCAGACGATCACCGCATCCGCCACGGCAGCCTGCCCCACGGTCCAACGAGAACCCGGGATCAGCGTCACCAAGACCTGTAGCACCAAGGTCATCGATGAGGGTAGCCAGCTGGTGATCAGGGTCGACTACAGCGGCCAGGTCTGCAACACCACAGGGGTGGGCCTCATACCGCCGCTGAACCTGAGCGGCGTGACCGTCACCGACGACCCCAGCGGCAATGTGCACAACATCGGCACGCTTAACGCGGCGGACTGCAAGGACTATTCTGGCTCCTACACGCCAAGTAGTGCAGGGTCGGAAAACCCGGGCTCCATCTCCTTCAGCGACACGGTCACGGCCACAGGGACTGCGCCCCTGGGCTTTGGCACCGCGACAGACATGGCAACGGCTACCTGCCCGCTCTGTCCGACTTGCCCAGATTGCCCCACTCCAGGGCAGTAACAGGGTTTGATCAGGGTTAAACCACAAGGGCCATGGTGAAGACCATGGCCCTTTTCATGGCGCCGACTTTCATGACGCCGACAAGGCATCGCAATCTTCCTGAGCCCAGGATGACCCCACCATCTCTCCACAGCATGCACAGCTGCTCTCCGATCGCATTGCCCTGCTTAGTTATCGATGAGTTAATAACACCGAATGTAAAAATTTCTCATTCATACAGGTTGCCAATCGGGCTTGAGCCCCGCAAGCTAATCAGGACGACGGGATAGATCATGGTCATCCCTCTGTTTTACTGATGTTTTATTATCCAGATTCGACGTGGGGCCCGACCTCACGCCGTCCATTTTTAGGGGGAAAAATGAGTCTGATTCAAGAGTTCAAGGCCTTTGCCGCCCGCGGCAATGTCATCGACATGGCGGTCGGTATCATCATAGGTGCCGCCTTCGGCAAGATAGTCTCCTCCTTCGTGGGCGACGTCATCATGCCGCCCATCGGCCTGATCCTGGGGGGGGTGGATTTCAGCGATCTCGCCGTCACCCTGAAGGCTGCCGAAGGCGACATCCCGGCCGTGGTCATCGCCTACGGCAAGTTCATCCAGACCATCATCGACTTCCTGATCATCTCCTTCGCCATCTTCATGGGGCTCAAAGCCATCAACACCCTCAAGAAGAAGCAGGAAGAGACCGCCACCCCGGCCGGCCCCACCAAGGATCAGGAGCTGTTGACCGAGATCCGCGACCTGCTCAAGTCCCAGCAGGGCAAATAAGCGCACGGATCCCCTGGACGTCGCCAGCGCGCATGCCAGCAAGAAACCAGTAGCAAGAGGGAGGCCTGTGCCTCCCTCGCTTTTTAGCCAGAAAGCACTCCCCTGGCTTCCCCTCCACATTCATCCTGACTTTGTACCGCTCTCCTCCCACCTCGGCACCGCACATGCAACACGCCAGCCCCCTCGACAGGAGCCGATGCAGGGCAGTCAAGGGGATGGGGTTGTCTCAGCCTTGATACAGAGGCCGGGAACCAGACGTCCGGGCTCCCGGCTGCCATGTCCAAAGGGCGCCATCCTGCTTGCAGTCACCCGAGCCGCCTTGGCGACTCGCCCACGCTCCTCATGACATCCCGCAATCGCAACGGCTGACGGAACCGCATTCGGTACACCTCTGTTCCATCGCTGTAACAGAGGGAATAATTAAAAAATCTTTATTTATCATACATCTATCATCTCCCCCCCGCTGACGACCCCATGTCATCGTTACAACTTGATGGACATACACTCGTGAATGATGCTGAAAAAACTCATTAATCTCTTTCTATTCAAATAGTTATCTATTTGGTGCGTTCCTTGCTGCAGGGGTGCTGTCTATCGATGCCCACCCCACAGAGCTGTGCCCGATCCCCAGTCTCGTTTGCAGGAGATCGGCCCTCTGCGTGGTCACGTCCGGGCCTGGGACATCACTCGGTTCAGGCAGTCGCAGCCGAGTGACATGGAACCAAGAACCACAAGACAGGAAGAGGGAAATGCTATGAAACCAAGTCAGCGCAATCGCCTGCTCAGATCCCTGACGGTCCCCTTCGGGATCGTCATGCTGGGGGGGCTCAGCCTCACCCCGGCCTGGGCCGGCATCTTTCCGGGCCTGCAACAAGAGGCCTGTATGGCAGACGCCTATATTGCCAAGGGTGGCTCACTCGCGGGCGGCAGCCTCAACTGCACGGCCAAGGACATCGAGGTCTCCAAAGTAGTGCCGGTTAATCCGAACCAGGAGTGCACCAACGGCCAGGTGTTCACCTTCAATGCAGACGTGACCATCAAGACCAACGCCAGCGAGCGTTATGACACCACCTTCTACCTGCCGAGAACGTCCCAGAGCCCGCAGGTGGTACAAGGAGGGGCAAGAAACTGCAGCCTGGTACTGCCCAAGGCGAGCGACGCCGGGGAGAATGGCCAGGTCGCCTATGTGAATCTGGAGCCGAAACTGAAAGCCACGGACTTCCTGGATACTTGCGGCGACATCACCAAGGCCAACGGTACCGACCAGTACACGCTCCTCAACCAGCCCATCACCATGCTCTGTCAGCCCAGCCCCACGGATCCCAACAAGGCCCTGTTCACCTATTGCGCGGCCTGGGACATCCAGAAGAGCCTGAGTTGCAGCGAGAGCACAGTGCCTCCCGGCGCCGTGCCCGCCACCAAGTCCAAGTGCAACTGTGACAGCTTCGCCATCAACGTGTTCATCAGGCCTGAGCCACCCACCATCACCAAGACGGTCGAGCCGACCAGCCTGCCCGAGCCGGGTGGCGTGTTCACTTACAACCTGAGCTTTACCAACTCGAGTGCCGCCTCTCTGTATATCGCCAGCCTGAAGGATGAGATCGACGTGGGCGGAGATGGCTCCTACGACAAGAGCGTGGATCTCTGGGGCGCCACCGAAAGCGTCGGAACGGCGGACGGCATCTATCTGCTCAGCAGCACCTGTGCGAAACCCGCTGCAGGCTCGACGACGAAGGAGGTATTGCCCAGCGCCACCTACAGCTGCGAATTCACCCTGCATATCAAGGATCGCGATCTGCCCAACGATCAGAGTCCCGAGAAGTACGTCGACAACATAGTGGCCCTGTTCAAGGACAAGAACGGCGGCACGGTCGGCGACGGCAACACCTGCCCGACCGGCTTCCAGTCTGCAGGCAACAACTGCAGCGCGGCCAAGATGGTCGAGATAACCAATCTCCCGCCGGCCATCGCGGTTGAGAAGACCCCCTCCGTTGACGAGGTGCTGGAGCCGGGGGCCAATGTGACCTACACCGTCAGGGTCACCAATACCGCGGGCGATCACGACGATCCGCTCACCCTGACCAGCCTGGTGGACGACAAGTTCGGCGATCTGGACGGGCAGGGCACCTGCGATCTGGGCAGCGGCGTGGCCCTGTTCAAGGGCTCACCTTTCGAATGCAGCTTCACCGAGTTTGTCGGTGGCAACGCTGGCGATGTACACACCAACAAGGTGACCGCCAAGGCCCTGGACAACGAGGGGGATGAGGCAACGGGAGATGACAGCGCCACCGTCAACATCAATGACGTGGCATCGACCATCACGCTGCAAAAGGATGCCGTGCCCATCAGTGTGCTCGAAACGGGTGACTCCGACGAGAAACGCTCGGTGGCCTATACCTTCACCTTCTCCGTCGATGCCGGCGGCGTGGACAAGGTCACCTTCAATGACCTGGATGATGACGTGTTCGGCAATCTGACCAGCCTGTGCCAGGTAAGCAAGAAGAACGGCGTCACGCTCGTGCCCGCCGTGGCACTGTCCGGCTTCATGCTGAACCCGGGTGAGTCGGCCAGTTGCACCCTCTCCAAGGATCTGCAGGGCAATGCTGGTGAGAGTCACACCAACACGGCGACCATCAGTGGCAAGGATGAGGACAATCAGACCGTGACCGACAGCGATGACGCCACCGTGATGTTCACCGATGAGAAACCTGACATCAGCAAGCTCTTTGCCCTCAAGGCCGCCGGCTTTGTCCGCATCAGCAACAACGGAGTAGACACCCTGACCGTCACCGCCCTGACCTTCAAGGGGATCGATGTGGCGGATGGGAACGGAATCCCGGGCAGCTTTACCCTCTACGATGAGCCCGGGGTGAGTACCCATGAGGGCGGCTTCGGGCCCTTCGCCTTCTGCACCACGGGCGGGACCATACTGCCAGGCGGCCACTATGATTGCGCCTTCGTGCTGGAGCTCGAACCCGGCCTCGCCGATCTTGGCAACATCGACCTGCAGGCGATCAACCCTGAGCCTCTGGTGGTTACCCTGAAGGACGACGAGCTCAACGAGGTCAAGGCAGAAGTGGAGGTCACCATCCAAACGCTGGAATGATGATGATGTGAAACAGGCCAGGAAACTGGGCTATTCAGGGGGCGACGGTTGAACCATCGCCCCCTTTCTTTGCCCGGGCGCGGGGATACTGGGTCAAAGAGACCGCCTCACGGACTCAGGCCCGGGGATGGTGCTCGCCGTGCAACGCCTTGAGCCGCTCGTTGGCCACGTGGGTGTAGATCTGGGTGGTGGAGAGATCCGCGTGCCCCAGCAGCATCTGCACCACCCGCAGATCGGCGCCGTAGTTGAGCAGATGGGTGGCAAACGCATGGCGCAGGGTGTGGGGAGAGAGCTCCCCCCTGATCCCCGCCCGCTGGGCATAGAGCTTGATGCGATGCCAGAAGGTCTGGCGGGTCATCATCCTGGCCTGTTTGGAGGGGAAGACCACGTCCGAGCTGGTGCCCCCCAGCAGCAGGGTGCGCGCCTCCCGGTAGTAGCGCTCCAACCAGTAGACCGCCTCCTCCCCCATGGGCACCAGCCGCTCCTTGTTGCCCTTGCCCACCACCCGCACCAACCCCTGGCGCAGGCTGACATGCTCGGCGGTGAGCCCCACCAGCTCGGAGACCCGCAGCCCGGTGGCATAGAGCAACTCGAGCATCGCCTTGTCCCGCAGCTCCAGCGGATCGTCCACCAGGGGCGCCGTGAGCAACGCATCCACCTCGGCCTCGCTGAGATCCGAGGGTAGCTTCTTGGGCAACTTGGGCCCCTCCAGCAGCACTGTCGGGTCGTCGCTGCGCAATTTTTCCCGGTTGAGATACTGATAGAAGCGGCGCAGGGCCGAGAGGAAACGGGCCGTGCTGCTCGCCGCAAACTGATTGTTCACCCGCCAGGCGAGATAGTGCTGGATGTCGTCCATTCCCGCCAGCAGCAGGGAGCCGCCCTGCCCATCGAGCCAGAGGGCAAACTTTTCCAGATCCGTGCGATAGGAGCTGACCGTATTGTCGGACAGGCCCCGCTCCAGCCAGAGGGCATCGAGGAAGGGCTCGATCAGGGGATGGTTGTGCACGGCAGGGGCAGGCTTGGTCATGGGGTCTTGGTCTTGGGCAAACGGTGGCCCATTGTAGCCTGCCAGGCCGGCGCATACACCAGGGGCAGGCACACCAGGCGGTGAAGCGCGAGGGGCAATCTGCTAGACTGGCGCCCTCACTCGGGCGGTCCGACCCCATGGTTGCCCGACCCCCCTTGCCTACTGCGATCAAGAGAAGAGCGATGAAGATAGGTTTGTTTTACGGCTCAACCACCTGCTACACCGAGATGGCCGCCGAGAAGATCCGTGCCCTCATTGGCCCCGAGCTGGTTGATCTCCACAACATCAAGGACGTGCCCCTGGCCCGCATGCAGGAGTACGACATCCTGATTCTCGGCATCTCCACCTGGGACTTCGGCGAGCTGCAGGAGGACTGGGAATCCCACTGGGAGGACATCAAGGATGTACCTCTGGAAGGGCGCATCATCGCCCTGTTCGGCATGGGCGATCAGTTGGGGTATGGCGAGTGGTATCAGGATGCCCTCGGCCTGTTGCACGATCAGCTGGTGCCCAAGGGGGTCAGGCTGGTGGGTTACTGGCCCAACGAAGGGTACGAGTTCGATGCCTCCAAGGCGCTGATCGACGATGGCCGTCACTTCGTCGGTCTGGCCCTCGACGACGCCAACCAGTACGACCAGACCGAATCCCGCATCGAGCAGTGGGTCGATCAGATCCTCAGCGAGATCCACGAGCTGTTGTGAGCACGGCGGTGGGGGTTGCCCGCTTGGCGGCGCCAGTCAGCATCAACGACCAGACCCGGTCCCCCATCAAACAGTGAGTTGAGAGACCCTTGATGGAGCTCAACAGAGGGCGTTGATTTCCCCTGCCGGCAGCCAGCCACACTGGCTGCCGGGCGCATAAATCGCACCGATTTTCTCAATCAGTATCATCGTATGACGCTATAGCGACTTTTTTGTGCTGGTCTGCAACAATGCAATCGACACCCCATAACACAATCAGAACGGGTGTCGGAAGCAAACAGGAAACAGACCAGAAAAGGATATTCTATGACCTCATTCTCTCTGTTGGCCCCCGCCATCGCCCGCGACGTGCTCGATCACGCCCTGGCGCTGGGTGCCGACTTCGCCGAGCTGTTCGTGGAGCGCAAGCGCCGCAGTCAGCTCAGCCTGCTCTCCAGCCAGATAGAGAACATCAGCGGTGGCCTCGATTTCGGCATAGGCGTGCGCCTGTGCTACGGCCACAAGGTGCTCTACGGCTACACCAATCTGGCCAGCCGCGAGGAGCTGCTGCGCATCGTCAGCCTGCTGGCGGCCAAGGACAGGCGCGACCCCATGGTCACCGCCACCGCCTTCGATTTCACCCCCATCACAGACCGCAACCCGGTGGCCCTGCCGCTCTCGGCCGACAAGCAGCTGGAGCAGAAGATCGCCTACCTGCACGCCATGGATGCCGTGGCCCGCGCAGAGAGCAGCAAGGTGAGCCAGTTCTCCGGCAATGTGCTGGGTTGGGAGCAGGAGGTAGAGATCTTCAACAGCGAAGGGCTCCAGGTGGCAGATCGCCGCCACTACAACCGCATCATGGCCCAGACCATAGCGGTGGAAGGGGGCGAGCAGAGCGTGGGCTACGAGGCCCCCGGTGCCCTGATGGGCTGGGAGCATGCTGATCGCATAGATCCGCGGGAGCTGGCTCTCACCGCCACTCGGCAGGCGCTGGTGAAGCTGGGGGCAGCCCCCTGCCCGAGTGGCACCTTGCCGGTCATCATGGAGAGCGGCTTTGGCGGCGTCATCTTCCACGAGGCCTGCGGCCACCTGCTGGAGACCACCTCGGTAGCCAAGAAGGCCTCGGTATTCCACGACAAGATGGGCCAGCTCATCGCCAATCCGGCGGTCAGCGCCGTGGACGAGGGCTTGCAGAGCAACGCCTGGGGCTCCATCAACGTCGATGACGAAGGGATGGCAACCCAGCACACCCAGCTCATCAAGGATGGCGTGCTCACCGGCTTCCTGGTGGACAGAATGGGCGCCATCAAGACAGGCCATGCCCGCACCGGCTCGGGAAGGCGCGAGTCCTACAAGTTCGCCCCCACCTCGCGCATGCGCAACACCTACATAGAGCCGGGCAACCACAGCCTGGAGGAGATGCTGGCCACAGTCGAGCACGGCATCTACGCCAAGAAGATGGGAGGCGGCTCGGTGCAACCGGGCACAGGCGAGTTCAACTTCAACGTGCAGGAGGCCTACCTCATTGAGCACGGCAAGATAACCCGGCCCCTCAAATCGGCGACCCTGATTGGTACCCAGGGCGGGAGCACACTTTG
>NZ_CDBZ01000138.1:0-466 GCF_000819985.1 Aeromonas media
CCCCCAAGGCTGTGGCGGTGGTGCCGCAACCGGACCCCGATGCTGTGGTGCAGAGTGCGGTGGCGGAACCCAGTCCAGTGTTCGATGAGGAGTACCATGGCCCGGATCAAGGATCGCTGGAATCGGTGACCGCCCTGTTCGCCCGTGGCTACATCGAGTCGGCCATGCGTGAGACCATGCTGGCGGCGGTACACAGCGATTACCCCTTGCTCGGCATGCGGGATGTGCGCCTGACCGATCCTGTCGCCAAATTCCTCACCTCGGCCCAGGCCCGTACCACGGCCCACGACTACCTCTATGCCGGGGTGCAGCGCCGCCTGGGCCGCCCCCTGAGTCCGGCCCAGTGGGAGCAGATCTGGCAAGGGTATCCCCAGCAGGGGCGCGTCTCCGACTGGGTCAAGCAGACCAAGCGGGTACTGGCAGGGCGCTGAGTCGCCAGCCCATCATGCTTCACAAGAGGCCACCC
>NZ_CDBZ01000138.1:683-1144 GCF_000819985.1 Aeromonas media
GGGTGGCCTCTTGTCATTCAGGCCCATGGACCAGGGCCCAGGGTGGCGAGGACGAGGGGCTTCCCTTTGCCACTGTCATCCTGAGCTTGCCCGGATTTGTTCCTAGTTCCCGATTGCCTCTCCCTCTGCTTTGCGCCATGATGTATAGGACATATAGCCGTCTAGATGTTTTGATGGCTTAATGTCTTTTCACACAATAAACACCCGTCATGACGGGGACACGCAGAGAGACAGAGATGGATACAAAGGATTTGTTGGTACTGGATGGCGGCATGGGGCGTGAGCTGGCACGGCGGGGCGCACCGTTTCGCCAGCCGGAGTGGTCGGCCCTGGCCCTGATGGAGGCGCCAGAGACGGTGCGTGAGGTGCATCAGGCCTATGCGGCGAGCGGCGCCCGGGTCATCACCACCAACAGCTATGCCCTGGTGCCGTTTCATATCGGTGCCGAGCGTTTCGCCGCC
>NZ_CDBZ01000138.1:1235-37162 GCF_000819985.1 Aeromonas media
AGGGGGAGAGACTGGCGGCGCTGGCCGGACAGCTGGCGCGGGAGGTGGCCGACGAGCAGGGGGCCGTGCAGGTGGCAGGCTCCCTGCCACCGCTCTTTGGCTCCTACCGCGCCGACCTGTTCGACGCAGGCAGGGTGAGCGAGCTGGCGACCCCGCTTATTCGGGCGCTCTCCCCCCACGTGGATCTATGGCTGGCGGAGACCATGAGCCTCATTGCCGAGCCGCTGGCCCTCAAGGCGCTGCTGCCCGAGGACGGCAAGCCGTTCTGGGTCTCCTTCACCCTGGAGGACGAGGCGCCGGGGAGCGAACCCACACTGCGCTCCGGGGAGCGGGTGGCCGATGCCGTGACCGCGTTGGCGTCGGCCGGGGTGGACGCCATCCTGTTCAACTGCTGCCAGCCCGAGGTGATCGAAGGGGCGCTCAAGGTAGCCGGCGCCGTGTTGCAGGCCCAGGAGCGCACCGACGTTCGCCTCGGCGCCTATGCCAACGCCTTCCCGCCCCAGCCCAAGGAAGCCACCGCCAACGACGGCCTGGACGAGATCCGCGGCGATCTGGGGCCGCTGGATTACCTTGGCTGGGCCGAGCGCTGGCGCGGTGCCGGGGCTTCCCTCATCGGCGGCTGCTGCGGCATAGGCCCGGAACACATCCAGGCACTGGCCAGCCGGCTGCGCTAAGGAGAGCCCATGAAAGAGAGCAAGATAGGCCTCTGGTCTCTCACCGCCCTGGTGTTCAGCTCCATGGTGGGGGCGGGGATCTTCAGCCTGCCCCAGAACATGGCCGAGGTGGCCGGCGCGCGCGCCGTGCTGATCGGCTGGGGCGTGACCGGGGTGGGTATTCTGGCCCTGGCCGCGAGCTTCCTCTATCTGTCGCGACTAAGACCGGGTCTCGATGGCGGCATCTACAGCTATGCCCGCGCCGGCTTTGGCGATCTGGTGGGCTTCTTCTCCGCCTGGGGCTATTGGCTCTGCGCCACCATAGGCGTGGTGGGCTATCTGGTGATCGCCTTCGCGGCGCTGGGCAGTTTCGTCGATACCTCTGACAATGTCTGGTTTGGCGAGGGCAACACCCTGGCCGCCTTCATCGGCGAGTCCTGCATCCTCTGGGCGGTGCACCTGCTGGTGGCCCGCGGCGTGCAGCAGGCGGCCCTGTTCAACCTGGTGGCGACCCTGGCCAAGAGCCTGCCACTGCTGCTGTTCATCCTGTTCGCCTGCTACTGGTTCGATCCGGTCACCTTCGCGGCGGATCAGCAGGGCAGCACCCTGGCGGTGCCGGTCTCCGAGCAGGTGCGCAACACCATGCTGATCACCCTCTGGGTCTTCACCGGCATCGAGGGGGCGGCGGTGCTCTCGGCCCGGGCGAGAAACAAGCGGGACGTGGGCACGGCCACCGTGCTGGGTGTGGTGCTGGCGCTGCTGCTCTATGTGCTCATCTCTGTGCTGGCGCTCGGGATATTGAGTCGCCCCGAGCTCGCGGCCCTGCCCAACCCCTCCATGGCGGGGCTGATGGCCCAGATGACGGGCTCCTGGGGCAAGGTGCTGATCAGTGTCGGTCTCATCGTCTCCGTGCTCGCTTCCTACGTGAGCTGGACCCTGTTCTCGGCCGAGGTGCCCTTCAGCGCGGCCCGTCACGGCGCCTTCCCGGCCATCTTCCGGCGCCAGAACCGCAACGGCACCCCCATAGCGTCGCTCTGGCTCACCAGCCTGACGGTGCAGGGCTGTCTGCTGCTGGTGTGGCTGCTCGGCAAGGGGTATACCAACCTGCTGCTCATCTCCACCTCCATGATACTGGTGCCCTACCTGCTGATCGGCCTGTTCCTGCTCAAGCTCTCCTTGAGTGGAGAAGGCAATGGCCTGGTGCGGGCGGTGGGGCTGGTGTCGAGCGGTTACGGTCTCTGGCTGCTCTATGCCGCCGGGGTGGAGTATCTGCTGCTCTCCTTGCTGCTCTACGGGCCGGGTCTGCTGCTGTTTCTCTACAGTCGCCGTCAGCTCGGGGCGGAGCAGCGGCTCAGCCTGCGCGAGCGGCTGCTGGCCGGGATAACCCTGGTGAGCCTGGTGCCCGCCATCTGGTCCTTTGCACACGTCTGAGGGACCTGACGATCAAATGCAAGAGAGCGCCCAAGGGCGCTCTCTTTTTTGTGGCGTGTGGCTCAGGTGTTCCCCGGGCCCGCCGGTTTGCCAAACAGCACCTTGAGCTTCTCTGACCAGGGCAGGCCGCGGGCGTCGCGCAGCATGTCGCGCCACTCGTGGAAGGTGAGGGTAAGGGGGTTGAAGCTGTGGACGGGCTTGGTGATACCGAAGCGACAGGGCTCGGTGGGGTCCTCTTCCACGAAGGTACCAAACAGCCGATCCCAGATGATCAGCACCCCGGCGAAGTTGCGGTCTATGTACTTGGCGTTGCTGGCGTGGTGCACCCTGTGGTGGGAGGGGGTGTTGAAGACCCACTCGAGCCAACCGAGCTTGTCCACCACCTGGGTGTGGACGAAGAACTGGAAGCCCAGGCTGAGCAGCACAGTGGCGACCACCGCCTCGGGCGGGAAGCCGATGAGGATCATGGGGATCCAGAACAGCCACATGCCGGAGACGGGGTACATCAGGCTCTGGCGAAAGGCGGTGGAGAGGTTGAGCCGCTCCGAGCTGTGGTGCACCACGTGGGAGGCCCAGAGCCAGCGCACGTGGTGGCTGGCAAAGTGGAACAGCCAGTAGCAGAGATCCTGCAACAGGAAGAGCAGCAGCACGCTCCAGGCGTTGAGCTCTATGTCGAATAGCCGCCAGCCCCAGAGTCCGTCGTAGAGGTAGGCGATGGCGATGGCCGTCAGGGCATCGCCCCCCTGATGCATCAGCGCCAGGGCGGCGTTGGCGAACAGGTCCCGCCATTGGTAGGTGGCGGAGGGGAAGGCCGCGCCATGTTTGCGCAGATAGAGCATCTCCCAGCCGACGAAGGCCAGAAAGACGGGGGAGAGGTAGAGCAGCAGCAGTTGCACATCCATGTGAGGCATCCGGTTGGACCAGTTGGGTTCCAGCATACCGAATGAATTTAAAATTTAATTAACATCCTGTCACCGTCCGCGCGACGGGCAGCCAGATGACGACGTCTTGCTTCGTTAAGGATCAGGGGGGGAGATGGCGAGGTGAGAATAGTGAAGAGGGAGCCCAGGGCTCCCTCTTCTGCTTTCTACGGTTGTCAGCGTCAGAGCACCTGGCTCAGGAACTGGCGCAGACGCGGCGAGGGAGGATTGTCGAAGAAGTCGGTGGGCTTCTCGTCCACCAGCAGCTCGCCGCTCTCCATGAACAGCACCCTGTCCGCCACTTCCCGGGCGAAGCCCATCTCGTGGGTCACCACCACCATGGTCATGCCCTCTTTGGCCAGGCCCTTCATGACGTCCAGTACCTCGCCCACCATCTCGGGATCCAGGGCGCTGGTGGGCTCGTCAAACAGCATGATGCGCGGCTGCATGGCGAGCGCCCGGGCGATGGCCACCCGCTGCTGCTGGCCGCCGGAGAGCTGGGACGGGTAGCTCTGGGCCTTGTTGGACAGCCCGACTTTCAGCAGCAGGGCCTTGGCTCTGTCCTCGGCCTCCTTGCGCGACAGCCCCCGCACCTTCTGGGGGGCGAGGCTGATGTTGTCCAGCACGTTCAAGTGGGGGAAGAGGTTGAAGGACTGGAACACCATGCCCACCTCTTCCCGCAGCTTGTTGACATCCCCGGGCTCGGTCAGGCTGATGCCATCGACCTCGATATGGCCGTCGTTGATGGTCTCGAGCTGGTTGAGGGTGCGCAGGAAGGTGGATTTTCCAGATCCGCTCGGGCCCACTATCACCACCACTTCTCCTTCCGCCACCTGGGTGCTGACGTTCTTGAGGGCGTGCACCTCGGTGCCGTAGAACTTCTCTACACCGCTCGCTTTGATAATCGGATCAGTTGCTTTTCGCATATTTCACCTCGAGACGGCGTACCAGGAAGGCGCGGGGCGTGCCGGTGATGGCAGCACTTCTCGACACAGGTTGAGCCTTGATAATGGGATCAGTTGCTGCGCGCATATTTCACCTCCAGACGGCGTACCAGGAAGGAGAGAGTGCCAGTCAGCACCAGGTAGAGCAGGGCCACGGTGAACCACACCTCGAACGGGCTGAAGGTGGAGCTGACCACCTCCCGTCCCGCCTTGGTGAGATCCGTGATGGAGATGACCGAGACCAGGGAGGAGTCCTTGATGAGGTTGATGAACTGGCCCGCGAGCGGCGGCAGCACCCGCTTGAATGCCTGGGGCAGGATCACGTAGCGCATGGTCTGGGCCGCAGTCATGCCGAGGCTTCTGCCCGCCTCCATCTGCCCCTTGTGGATGGAGCTGATGCCAGCCCGCACGATTTCGGCCACATAGGCGCCGGTGAAGACAGCGAGCGCCGCCACCCCGGCGGTGAAGCGATCCAGATTGAGTACAGTGCCGATAAAGAAATAGACGATGAAGATCTGCACCAGCAGCGGGGTGCCGCGAATGAGCTCCACATAGGTGACCGCCAGGTTGCGCAGGGCGGGATTGGGGGAGAGTCTTGCGAGGCCCGCCAGGGTGCCCAGCAGGATGGCGAAGACGCCCGCCACCAGGGAGAGCTTGACCGTGACCCAGACACCCCAGGCGATGGGACCGGCGGTCCAGCTCAGTTGCACATCCAGGGTGTCACCGAGGAAGACGGTATCCCCTTCGGCAACCTGGGCGCCCGTGCTGGCGATGGCCTGGCGACGGTTGGGGTCGAGATCGTCTTGCAGGAAGAGTTGCCCCTTCTCTGCGGCTGTGGTGCCGGTCACCACTGTGCCGTCAAATTCTGCGTACTGTTTCTGCTCGGCCTGGTAGGCGATGTACTGGGGAATGCGTTCCCAGCGCCAGGTGTAATCCACTGCCTGCACGGCCTTGTAGATGCCAAAGATGGCGGCCAGCACCATCAGCAGGAAGACCCCGTGCCAGAGCAGCAGGTTGGGCTGTTTTTCCATCTGTCTTGTGATTTTGGGGTTGATCACTGTCACAACCTCTCTTGTCGTTATTGTGTGGGAGTCTGCGTGAAGGGGCGGCGAACCGCCCCTTGAGAGGTTATTTGAGCTGGTTCAGCCAGGCGTTGGATTCGAACCACTTCTTGTAGAGACGGTCGTAGCTGCCATCGCCCTTGATCTGGCGCAGGTAGTTGTTGAACCAGTTGAGGGTGTCCTGATCCCCCTTGCGGATCGCCCAGGCCAGCGGCTCGAAGGTGAACGGCTTGTCCAGGTGCACCACGGCGCCGGTGTTCTGGGAGGCAAAGATGGCGTTGTAGGGCAGGTCGTAGACGAAGGCGTCGACCTTGCCATTGATCACTTCCAGCTTGGCGTCGTCCTGGGTTTCAAACTGCAGCAGGGTGGCCTTGGGGATCATGCGCTTGACCGCCTGCTCGCCGGTGGTGCCGAGCTTGACCGCGATCTTGTACTTGGGATCGTTGAGGTCCTGGAAGGATTTGATCTCGCCCGCCTTGTCCTTGCGCAGCACTATGGTCTGGCCCACGACGATGTAGGGATCGGCGAAGTTGACGCGCAGGTTGCGCTGGGGGGTGACCGTCATGCCGCCCATGATGACGTCGAACTTGTCGGTCAGCAGGGCCGGGATGATGCCGTCCCAGGCGGTGTTGACGAACTCCACCTTCACGCCCATCTCTTTGGCGACCATCTTGGCGAGATCAACGTCGAAGCCGATGTACTGGCCCTGCTTGTTGGTCATTTCGAAGGGTTGATAGCCGGCGTCGAAGCCGACCCGCAGCACACCGCGCTCCAGTACGGCATCCAGGGTAGAGCTGGGAGCCGCATTTGCGAGCCCGCACAGCAGCAGGGTAGAGAGAATGAGTTTTTTGATCATAAGTGACGTCTCTGTCGTAAGTGTGTTCGGCCTTGAACCTGCTCCCGTGCGACTCCGTGGCACAAGAGACTGCTGCATCCGGCAACAGGCAAGACAGGATTATTGTCTTGATTGAGGCAAAAGCCCCATATGGGATTCTATTCTTCGTGGGTTGAGTGAAAAATGTACCAAAATCCGATTGTGTCAGACGACTCAATAGGTTAGTGACGTTTTTTCCTCGTGGCACGGCTCATAAAACCACATGAAAACAACATATCTATCTAATGGCGCGGGTTCAAGTGCAAAAATAGTTGGCAGGCATTTTGCTGTATGACAAGCGGGGAATCTGGGGCCGAACGAACCTTAAGTGCATGACATCAGGCTGGGTGACGGGGCGGCCAAGCGGAGACCCGGAAATATTTTATTGCGCCAGAAGGCTCCCTCTGTGTCTTGTCATGGGCTTCCCATATACTCAGCCATCCCCATTGGAAGGTTCGGGAATGGACGCCTCAATTCTGCTCAATCTGGACATATTTACGCTGATGTTCATGGCCCTCGGGGGCTACAGTCTGGGATTCATCACCCTCTCCATCATCTGGTCGACCCACAGGGAGATCCCGGGCCTCGGACTCTGGTGGTGGTCCAGCCTCTGTGCCCTGGCGGCCCAGTCGCTGTTCTTCCTGCAGGCGTTCGCGCCGCACATGGCGGGGATCTGGCTGGCCAACCTGCTCATCACCCTCTGTATCGCCCTGATGCCACTGGCGCTGCAACGCTTCTTCGGCGAGTCGCCGAACTGGCGGGCCTTCGCACTCTTCATGGTGATCTACCTGCTGATCCTCTGCTGGAGCGTGCTGTTCAACGACCATATGGCCCCCAGGGTGTTGCTGGCCTGCCTGAGCTACATGGTGCTGGGGGCCGTGGTGGTGGTGCTCATCTGGCGTCATGGCTATCCGGCCTACCTGCCGGCGGTGCTGGTGTTTACCGTGGTCAACATTCTGCTCTATGGCTTCAACCTGGTGCGCATGGGCTCCCTGCTCAGCGGCGAGGCGCGGGTGCTGATGGACAAGCACGTGGTCAATGTACTGCCCTTCCTCTCCATGCTGATGGGCAACTACCTTTCCACCTTCGGGGTGTTGCTGCTCTGTACCCAGTACCGGGCACTGGCCCTGCGTCGGCAGGCCAGCCAGGATCATCTGACGGGCCTGCTCAATCGGCGTGGCTTTATGGAGCGCTGTGTGACTGCACCCAAACAGGGGGCGCTGGTGGTGCTGGATCTCGATGACTTCAAGCAGATCAACGATCGTCACGGTCACGAGGTGGGGGACAGGGTACTGGCGGCAGTGGGCGCCTATCTGGCCGGTCAGGAGGATCTGGTGGCCAGTCGCTTCGGCGGCGAGGAGTTCGTGCTGCTGCTGCCCGAGGGGGATGCCCTGGCCCAGCAGACCCGTTGCGAGCAGATCCGTCAGGGGATAGCGACGCTGCCCCTGGACGGCATCCAGGTCACCGCCAGCCTGGGGTTGGTGCCCTATGC
The DNA here is from genome assembly GCF_000819985.1 of Aeromonas media. Lineage (GTDB taxonomy): Bacteria > Pseudomonadota > Gammaproteobacteria > Enterobacterales > Aeromonadaceae > Aeromonas > Aeromonas media. The sequence goes on from NZ_CDBZ01000138.1 coordinate 8,611, forward strand.
CCGGGGCTGGCATCTCGATACCCTGTTCGGTCAGGCGGATCGTGCCCTCTATCGGGCCAAGCGCAGCGGCAAGAACCGGGTCTGCCTGCCGGCCTGAGCTGTTGTGATCAGCCCGGCTCGGTAACGAGGGGGCGCGGTGCCTGGGCTTTTAAGAAGGGCAGCAGCAGCAGAGCCGAGACCCCGGCCGCCACCGAGATGACCACGAAGAAGCCGTTCCAGTGCCAGATCTCCATCACCTTGGCGAGCGGGTAGCCCGACAGCGCCGCCCCCATGTAGGCAAACAGTCCGACAAAGCCGGTGGCCGCCCCAGCCGCGTTTTTGTGAGAGCACTCCGCCGCCGCCATGCCGATCAGCATCTGGGGGCCAAACACGAAGAAGCCGATGGTGAAGAAGCAGGCCGCCTGCATCACGTAGCTGAAGAAGGGCATCAGCCACAGCGATCCCACCGCCAGCAGGATCCCCACCGCAAAGATAAGGTTCATGGGCCCGCGGTTGCCGTTGAACAGCTTGTCCGATCCCCAGCCCGCCACCAGGGCCCCGATAAAGCCCCCCACCTCGAACATGGAGATGGCCGAGTTGGCGCTCATCAGATTGAAGCCGCGCTGCTCGGTCATATAGAGATTGCCCCAGTCATTGATGGCGGTGCGCACCACATAAACCAGCACGTAACAGCAGGCCAGCAGCCAGATATAGGGGTTGCCCAGCACATATTTGCGCAGGATCTGGCGGTGGGAGAGCCCCGCATCCTGAGTCTGCTGGGCCAGCTCCATGGCATCATTGCGCCACACTCCCACTGTGGGTAGCCCCATGGCACTCGGGGTATCCCGCAGCCGCCAGCAGAGGAACAACCCCGCGACGATGGCGATAACCCCTGGCACTATCATGCCGTAGCGCCAGCCATGCTGCAGGGCAATGGTGCTGACGATGAGGGGGATGAGTGCCCCGCCGACGTTGTGGGCGGTGTTCCAGGCCGACCACCAGACCCCGCGCTCGGTGCGCGAATACCAGCTGGTGAGCAGCTTGGAGCAGGGGGGCCAACCCCAGCCCTGAAAGAAGGCGTTGGCGACCCAGAGGGCGGCAAACATCCAGAGTGCCGACGAGAGGCCGAACAGGATATTGATGACGCCGGTCGCCATCAGGCCTATCCCCATGAAGTAGCGTGGGTTGGCGCGATCACTGATGATGCCGGAGAAGAACTTGGAACAGCCGTAGGTGATGTAGAACAGGGTCCAGAGCATGCCGATGTCGGATTTGTCCAGCATGCCGCTCGCCAGCATGTCCGGCATGGCGAAGTTGAAGCTCTTGCGGGTGAAGTAGAAGACTGCGTAGCCCAGATACATGGTCAGCAGCAGGTGCAGCCGCCAGTGGCGATAGGTGGCGTCGATCTCGGCCTGATCACGAATGAGTGGCTGAGGTGGCGCGCTTCTCATAAAACTCAGCACAGGCTGGCCCTCTGGTGGTGATCAGTCATGACTCTCCTCCCGTCTGCGACTGGGCAGGTTGACCGTCAGCTGGGTGCCGTGGATGCAGGAGAGTTGCAGGCTGCCCCCGAGCGCCTGCACCCGCTCGCGAATGCCGAGCAGGCCATAGCCCTGTTGCGGGCGACTCTGTGGCAGGCCGCGGCCATCATCTTCCAGCACCAGTTGCAGCTGCTCGCCGCTGGCCCGGGCACGGATGGTGACCGAGTGGGCGTTGGCATGTTTGACCACGTTGTTGAGCCCCTCCTGACAGACCCGAAACAGGGTGACCCGCTGGGCATCGGAGAGATCCCCATCCGCCAGCTGCCACTCCAGCCGGGTAACGATGCCGCGGCGCTCCAGCTCCAGCTCCCGCAGTAGGCTGCGTACCGCCTGCTCCAGGGTCATGTCGTCGAGCTGGCGCGGGCGTAGCCGCCCGAGCAGGCCGCGCACCGCGTCGTAGATCCCGAGCGACAGGGTGTCGATCAGGGCGCTGCTCTGGCCTACCCCGGCGTTATCGGGGGCGAGCCGGCGCACGATCCCGGCCTGGGTACGAATGGCGGTGATGGTCTGGCCGATATCGTCGTGCAGCTCGCGCGCCACCTCCTTGCGGATGCTCTCCTCGGTTTCCAGCAGCCGCTCGGTGAGCTGGCGATTGTGGGCGAGCTGGCGGGTCAGCGCCTGATTGAGCTCACGCTGGCGCTGGATCCCGGCGCCGAGCAGCAGGCCGGTGAGGCTCTGGGCCAGCAGGGAGAGCAGCAGGTCGAGGGGATGATCATGCCAGGCCTGGCTCGCCAACAGGGCGATGGTGTTCATCAGGGTGGCGAGCAGCGCCCCCTGCCAGCCGTAGCGCCACGCCATGGCGATGATGGGGATGGCGAGACAAAACGGCGTGAAGCGCACCAGCGAGTTGGGCAACCCCAGTTGCAGCCAGAGGCTCAATACGAACAGCAGCAGGTACCAGACCAGATGGCGAAAACGCCAGTCCACCGGTTGATCCACCAGTGCAGGCCCCAGCGGCACCCAGGTGGCGCGGGTCAGGTAGTGCCAGATCAGCATGCAGGTGGAGGTGAGGGTGAGACCGCCGGTCAGGCTGAGCAGCAGGGCCGAGAGGCCATCCTCCCCCGCCAGATGCCAGAGCAGGGCTTGCAACAGCGCCGCCGCCGTGACGGTGGCGAGCAGCAGCAACAACTGTTGCCAGTCGTTGCGTACCTGCTGGCGACGGGCAATGAACAGCGGCAACAGGGTGAGCAGGCTGCCGGCGATCAGCCACGGCCAGTGGGGCAGCCCCACCTCCTGATTGAGCCAGTAGAGCAACAGCCCTTCGCACAGCAATAGCGGCGGCCAGTAGTGGCCGGGACTTTGCAGCAGCAGCCCGAGGCGCAGGCCAAAGGGGAACAGCAGCACCGCCAGCGCCGGGCCACCCGCCAGATGCAGGCTGATGCTCCAGAGGCAAAACCAGCCGGCGGCAAAGATGAAGCTGGCCGCCAGCGCGATGGCGACATAGCTGGCCAGACGGGAGATCACCAGCTATCCAGCATGCGGTGGGCCAGCTCGACGTTGTTGCTGACCTTGAGCTTGTCCATCAGGTTGGCGCGGTGCACATGCACCGTCTTGGGGGAGAGACCGAGCTGCTCGGCGATGCTCTTCACCTCCAGCCCCTGGGCCAGCAACTGGGCAATCTCCCGCTCCCGATTGGTGAGGGGATCCCGGCTGCTGTTGGCCAGCTTCTGGGCGATATCCGGAGTCAGGTAGCAGCCCCCCTGGGCGGCGGTACGCACGGCAGCGATCAGCTCATCCGGACTGCAACGCTTGGAGAGAAATCCCTTGGCACCGGTCTGCAGCGCCTGCTCGATGAGAGCCGGGCTGTCGTGGACCGAGAGCATCACTACCGCGAGGCCGGAGGGGAGCTGCTTGAGGAGCTCCAGCCCCGATTGGTCGGGCATCGAGATATCACAGACGCAGACCCGAGCCCCGCTGCCGGGCAACCCGGCTAGGGCGTCGGCGGCGGAGCCAAATTCGGCGACCACCCGCAGATCGGGTTCGAGATTGAGCAACTGGGCAAAGCCGGAGCGGACGATCTGGTGATCGTCGATGAGGGCAATCTTTATCATGATGTCAGCCTGAAATCTGCGGCCAGGGCGCTGGCGCGGCCAACAAGATACTCCCGCTCGCCACTTGGCTCAAGGGGGAGGAGAACGTCTGAACAGGATGAGGCGGCGATGCACGCCCTGTCTGGGCATGGGGCGCGGGCGGCAATACACGGGCTGCAATAAAAGGAAGGGCACGCTCTGCTCGTCTCGGTGGCGGGCAGAGCGTCCCCGGCCCGGTCAGCGGTGCAGCTCGCCCGCGCGCTCCGGCTGATAGACCACTTCCAGGATCTCCACCTGTATGGTGCGCCCGGCCGGGCCCGGCCAGGCGATGCTGTCACCCACCTTCAATCCCAGCAGGGCGCTGCCGACCGGTGCCAGCACGGAGATCTTCGACTCGTCCCCCTGCACGTCCTTCGGGTAGACCAGGGTCAGGCAGAAGTCGTTGCCGCTGTTCTGCATCTTGAAGCGCACCGTGCTGTTCATGGTCACCACGTCCGGCGGCATGTCGGCCGGGTCGCGGATCTCGGCGCGGTCCAGCTCCTCCTGCAGGGCCAGGTGTTGCGGGTGGTTGCCGAGCAGTTGCTCGATGCGATCCAGATCCAGGCTGGAGATGACGAGATGAGGCTGTTGCATTGGGTATTCCTTATCAATGGCTGACAGGACCAGGATGACGGGCAAGCTGGTCGAAAAAGGGGTCGGATTGTGAGAATAGATCGAAAACGCGATGCCCCCGAGCGACTCGCGGTCAGGGGCGAGGGCGGGGGCTCAACGGGGTGTGAGCAGGCTGGAAAAAATCATGAGCGCTTTCATGGGGATACCATAACCATTCTGAATGGCTTTGGCAAATGCCCGGCCGGTGTCAGGGCGCCTGATAATCGTACTGCTTGAGGATGCGTGCCAGGCTGCCATCCTCGCGCATTCCCTCAATCGCCTTGCGCCAGCGCAGCGCCTCGGCTGCAGGAAACAGCGGGCTGGCGGCCAGATAGAGGGCGCTCTGTTGCAGGGTGTCACCGCGCACCAGATCCGCCAGGGGCAAGCCAGCCCGCTGCTGGTTGTAGCGGGCGGTATTCCAGGCCACCGCCCAGCCCTGGATGCGACCCCTCGCCAACTTGCTGGCGTTGCTGACCTCCTCGGTGACCAGCTCCCGGGTCACTCCCTCCAGAGGCTGGATCAGGCTCTGACCATGAGAGCCGCGCAAGGCCCCCAGGGTCAGGCCGGCCACTTCCTTGACGGAGAGGGGGGCCGGGTGGTGCTGGCGGTGGCTGACCAGCACGAAGGCCTCCTCCAGCAGGGGGGCAATCCAGAGGAACAGGGGCTCGCGCTGGGCATTTCTGGCCGGCGGCAGCAGTAGCACATCCGGTCGGTGGCGGGTCTGGCTGAGGGCGCGGGCCAGCGGCATCAGCTCGATCTCCAGCGGCTCCTGAAGGCGGCGGGCCGCCTCCTCCAGCACTTCGATGGCCATGCCGCTCGGGGCACCCTGCTGGGAGCGGATGACATAAGGGGGGATCTCGGCTGCGATGACCACCACGGCGTGGGCACGGGGGCCCGGGAAGAGGGTGGCACAGAACAGCAGAAACAGTACGGGAAGGCGCATAGGAGACCGGGTCAGGGATGAGTACACAGAGTGTAACATCCCGTTACCCCAAGTCAGCCAACCCATTGTGGGAAGAGGGTGGGTCAGTCGAAGAAGTCGCGCAGATCCAGGGTCTGGTAGCCGTCGAGCTGTTGCCAGGGCAACTGCCTTGGCAGGGGTTTGAGGGTCACCTCCATCCGGTAGCTGCGGTAGCCGTCGAGGCTCGCCGACTCCACCACCAGCGGCAACTGCCAGCGGCTCGACCAGAGGATGCGGGTGCGCTGCTTGCCCTCGCGCTTTTCGTACCAGCGGGCCTGCTCGGGTGCCTGCTCATCGAGCCGGGTCATCTCTTGCAGCAGGGCCGGGTTGACGAGGTAGCGGATCCGCTCCCAATCCGGTTTGAAGGCCACCTGGCCATACTCTTCCGGCGGCACCTCCACCAGCTGGTTGTGCCAGGCGTCGGCGTAGCGCAGTTGCAGGTCGCCCCCGTCATCCAGGGTGACCCAGCGCGCCGCCATCTGGTGGGTAAAGTGCTTGTGGCCGGGCGTGGCGTCGTGAGTGGCGTGATAGGCTCGGGCAAGGGGCAGAGGGATGAGCCGCTGGCTCCACACCTGGTTGCCCACTCGCAGCCACTTCTCCTGCCAGACGCTCTCCCGGGCTATGCCATCGCTGCCGGTGATCCTGTCCTGATAGCGGATGCGGGCGGCCAGATCGGGTGCCTCATCGGCCAGCAGGGGAAAGGAGAGGGTACAGCCAAGGAGCCATATCGAAAGTAACAATCGCATCATGCTTGATCGCTCGTCAGGAGAGGGCCCGGCGTGACACCGGGCCCTGTGCCTTACAGACCGAGCGCCTCCTTGAGCTTGCCGAACACCAGGGTGTTGTCCAGGGTGCCCTTGAAGCGGCCGCTGCCAGCGCCATCCGCGAACAGCATCACATCGCCGCCGCCGTGGGTCTCGGAGCCGAGCTTGACCCCGGTCTCCTGCAGGTAGTCGTCCGCCATCACCTGGTCGCTGGTGAGGGTGGGGCGCACGTCCGCGCGGTTCGGACCGTTGCCGAACACCAGGGTGGTGAAGGGTTTGCCATCCACGTCGTGCTGGGTGGAGCCATCGCCATTTTTCACCAGATCCAGCACAGGGTTGCCCTTGGCGGCGTAGCCGTTGATGGTCATGGTGTGATCGTGGTCGGCGGTGACCACGATCAGGGTATCTGCCAGATCCACCTTGCCGAGCGCCGTCTTGACCGCCTCGTCCAGTGCCACCGCATCGGTGAGGGAACGCTTGGCGTTGGTGGCGTGCAGGGCGTGGTCGATGCGACCTCCCTCCACCATCAGGAAGTAACCCTGGCTGTTCTGGCTGAGCAGATCGATCGCCTTGGCGGTCATCTCGGAGAGGGACGGCTGGGTATTGGCCGCCCCCTTGGCGACGCGGTCCAGTTCGTAGTCGAGGTGGGACTTGGCGCTGAACAGACCCAGCACCTTGCCGCTCTCTATCTTGGCGAGATCGCTCTGGGTGGTGACGTACTGATAGCCCTGGGCACCGAGCTCGGCGGTCAGATCACGGCCATCGGCGCGGCCCCCCTTGTTGCTGGCGCTGTAGGGGGTCCAGTGATTGGCACCGCCCCCCATCAGCACGTCCACCCCGTCCCCGAGCGCGGCGTTGAAGCCGGCGCCGCCTGGCACCGCCTGCTCGGCGATGGCGTAGGCGGCATCCCGGTGGCAGATATGTGCGTAAGTAGCCGCCGGGGTGGCATGGGTCAGCTCGGTGGTGGTGACGGCCCCCACCGACTTGCCCGCCGCCTTGGCGAGCTCGAGTATGGTCGGCACCGGGGTGCCGTTGTCGCCGGTGCAGTTGTTGATGCCCTTGTTGCCGTTGGCATCCTTGGACGGTGCCACGGCCTTGGTGTCGCTGCTCATGGCGATCACCTCGTTGTTCATCTTGACGCCGGTGGTGTAGGCCGCCATGGAGGGGGCCGAATCCGTGGTCTGGGCGTCGTGGGAGAAGGTCTTGATGCGGGCGCTGCGTGGCAGCGACATGATCTCGAGGTTGCCTTCTTCTCCCACCTTGAACAGGCGGGTGGCGGTGAGCACGCTGGGGCCCATGCCGTCGCCGATAAAGAGGATGACGTTCTTGGCGTCGCTGGCCTGGGCCTGGGACAGGCCGCCGAGGGCGGCGAACAGGGCGGTGCACACCAGGGTTTTGTTCATGGTTTTTCTCACGGGAATGATCCTCACAGCTTGGCCGCAGCCTTGACCTTGCCGAACACGGCGGTGTTATCGAGTGAGCCGTGGAAGCTGTCAGCTCCCTGGCCTATGGCGCCGAGGAAGACGTCGGTGCCGCCGTGGGTCTCGTTGCCGATCTCGCCCACCTTGACCACCACCTCTTGGTGATAGTCGTCGGCCGAGACGGTGGCATCGTCGAGCGGCCCCACGCTGCTACGCGGGCCATCCACCCGGTTGTAGCCGTTGCCAAAGCCGATGATGGTGTAGGGCATGCCGTCGCTGTCCTTGCTCGGCTCGCCGGTCTCGTAGTTCTTCACCAGCCCGAGCACCCCGGGGTTGCCGGCCGTGGTCTTGCCGGTGCGCTTGGCGTAGCCGTTGAGTACCAGCGTGTGGTCATGGTCGGCGGTGACCACGATCAGGGTGTTTTTCAGCTCGGGGTCGGTTTTCTTCACCTCGTCCAGGGTGGCCTTGATGGCGTCGTCGAAGGCGAGGGTATCCTGCAGGGCGCGTTTGGCGTTGGTGTCGTGCAGGGCGTGATCGATGCGACCCCCTTCCACCATCAGGAAGTAGCCCTTCTCCTTGTCTTTGAGCTGCTTGATGGCGGCCAGGGTCATCTGGGCCAGCGACGGCTCGCTGGTGGGCCTGTCGAGGTCATATTTCATGTGGCTCGAACCAAACAGCCCCAGCAGCGGCTTGCCCGCCTCGGCCTGGTTCAGCTCGTCCAGGGTGCTGGCAAACTGGTAGCCCTTGGCCTGCATCTCGTCGATGAGGTTGCGGCCATCCTCTCGCTTGCCCTTGTCGGCCTTGGGCAGGAAGAAGCTGCTGCCGCCACCGAGCACCACGTCCAGCCCCTCTTTCAGGGCGCCGTTATAGCCAGCGCCGCCCGGTACCAGCTGGGCGGCGATGTCATTTTCCAGATCCCGGTTGCAGATGTGGGCATAGGTGGCGGCCGGGGTGGCGTGGGTCACCCTGGTACTGGTGACCACGCCGGTGCCGCGGCCGTCGGCCTTGGCCAGCTCCAGCAGGGTGGTGACCGGCTTGCCGGCGCTCTGGCTGCAGTCGCTCTCATAGGTAGCGTCGCTGTCCATGCTGATGACGCCGTTGTTGCTCTTGACCCCCGTCATGTAGGCCGCCATGGAGGGCGCCGAGTCGGTGACCTGGGCGTCGTGGGAGAAGGTCTTGATGAAGGCCGTTTCCGGCAGGGTGTCGATGGTGAGGCTGCCCTCTTCCCCCACGCCGTAGATGCGGGCGGCGGTCAGGGTGTTGAGACCCATGCCGTCGCCGAGGAAGAAGATGACGTTTTTGGCGCTGGGCTCGGGGGTGCTGCTGTCATTGTTGGAGTTGCAGCCGGCGACCAGGGTGGCGCCTATCATCACTGCAAGTCCTGCCATGTTTCTCATTGGGGTTCGCTCCTTGTAAAACCTGAGCGCAGCCTAGAGGGGGCAGATGACACTTTTAGTGAGTCTGGATGACAATACGGTGAAGGTGACAGATAAATGTTATGTTGTATCAATGAGTTATTGATTGTTGTTCGGGCCTCTGCCGTCGCCGGCCGTGGTGGCACCAGTGTTGCTGCCATGCACGCTCGTGGCCACAATGGCCTGTCAAATCGGGGCCGCAGCAGGTAAAATGCGCCCCCTTGCGATGAGTGCCAGCGGTTTGGCGCATCACCAGGCGCCCGCAGCCCCCAGCGGGAGCCCGCATCCCCAATGAGAGAGTAACGGATATGTCCATCAACTGGTTCCCCGGCCACATGCACAAGGCCCGCAAAGAAATTGCCGAGGTCATGCCCCAGGTCGATGTCATCATCGAGATGCTGGATGCCCGCATCCCCTTCTCCAGCGAGAACCCCCTGGTGCCCGAGCTGCGTGGGGATACTCCCGTCATCAAGGTGCTGAACAAGGCGGATCTCGCCGATCCGGCGATCACCGAGCTGTGGGTGGCACACATGGAACAAGAGAAGGGGATCAAGGCGTTGCCCCTGACCCAGCAGGAGCCGGAGAAGATCAAGGCGCTGCTGACCCTGTGCCACGAGATGCTGCCGGAGCGCAACTTCGACCTGCGCGGGGTGCGGGCCATGATCATGGGCATCCCCAATGTGGGCAAGTCCACCCTGATCAACACCCTGGCGGGGCGCATCATCGCCCGGACCGGCAACGAGGCGGGGGTGACCAAGTCCCAGCAGCGGATCAAGCTGGACAACAACGTCATCCTGACCGATACCCCGGGGTTCCTCTGGCCCAAGCTCAACCCGCCCTCCTGCGGCTACCGGCTGGCCATCACAGCGGCCATCAAGGACACGGTGTTTGACTACGCCGACATCGCCATGTTCGCCGCCGATTACTTCCTCAAGGCCTACCCGGAGCGGATCAAGGCGCGCTACCAGATAGCTGAGTTGCCCGAGACCGAGATCGAGCTGCTGGAGCTCATCGCCCGCCAGCGCGCCTTCATGCGCAAGGGCGGCCTGGCGGATCTGCACAAGGCCTCCGAGATCCTGGTCAACGAGTTCCGCTCCGGCATGCTGGGGCGCATCTCCCTGGAGACCCCGGAGATGGTGAGCGCCGAGATCGTGCTGGCGGCAGAGGAAGCGGAGCAGAAGGCCAAGGAGAAGGCGGAGCGGGAAGAGGAGCGCCAGGCGCGGGCTCGTCGCAAGTACGCCAAGAAGCGTCAGAAATAGCGTCTATTGTGCTGGTAGAAAGAGGAGGCGACCCCGGGGTCGCCTCTTCGTTTTTCAATGGACAGGGTATCGGCCTAAATGGCGGAGCGCCTTGGCCGCCAGCGGGCACCTCGCGGCTCAGATCCAGGCTGTAGAGTCTGCGCGCAGATAAACACCACCGCCACGGCTCAGCGCCGATTGACAATGGCTTTGGCGGTGGCATGATGCGCTCGCATTTTGACTCTCCCCACGGTTTTATCCATGACCACATACTCCCGGCCAGTGCTGTTATTGCTCTGTGGCCTGCTGCTGTTGACCCTGGCCATCGCGGTGTTGAATACCCTGGTGCCGCTCTGGCTCGCCCATGACCAGCTTCCGACCTGGCAGGTGGGCATGGTCGGCTCCGCCTATTTTTGCGGCAACCTGCTGGGGACCCTGCTGGCGGGGGCGCTGATCAAACGCGCCGGGTTCAACCGCAGCTACTACCTGGCATCCCTGATCTTTGCCGCAGGCTGTGTGGGCTTAGGAGTCACCCTGGGGTTCTGGAGCTGGCTCACCTGGCGCTTCATCGCCGGCATCGGCTGCGCCATGATCTGGGTGGTGGTGGAGAGTGCGCTGATGTGCAGCGGCAACGCGCGCAACCGGGGGCGTCTGCTCGCCGCCTACATGATGGTCTATTACCTGGGGACTGTGCTCGGGCAACTGCTGGTCAGCACGCTGCCGACCGCGCTGATGGATGTGCTGCCCTGGGTGACTGGCCTGGTACTGGCCGCTATCCTACCGCTCTTGTTCACCCGCGTTGTCAGCGAGCAGGGGGAGCCGCAGGGGGCAACCCGGGTGTGGCCCATGCTGCGCCTGCGTCAGGCGCGCCTTGGGGTCAATGGCTGCATCATCTCCGGCATCGTATTGGGGTCGCTCTATGGCCTGATGCCGCTCTACCTGAACCATCAGGGGGTGAGTGATGCCGGTATCGGTTACTGGATGGCGGTGATGGTGAGCGCCGGCATCCTGGGGCAGTGGCCCGCCGGCCGTCTGGCAGACAGGTTCGGTCGTTTGCCGGTACTGCGGATGCAGGTGCTGGTGGTCATCCTGGGCGCCTTGGCGATGCTCGGCAACCTGGCGATGGGGCCGGCGCTCTTCATCCTGGGCGCCGCCGGTTTTACCCTCTATCCGGTGGCCATGGCCTGGGCCTGCGAGAGGGTCGAGCAGCATCAGCTGGTGGCGATGAATCAGGCGCTGCTGCTGAGCTACACCATAGGCAGCCTGCTGGGCCCTGCCTATACCGCGCTCTTGATGCAGCACTACTCGGATAACCTGCTGTTTATCATGATCGCCAGCGTGTCCTTCATCTATCTGCTGATGTTGCTGCGCCCCATGGGTGAGCATCCGACGCCGGTGGCCCATGCCTGATCGCTGTGTCTGATGGGAAGGGACGCCGAGCGCCAGGCATGACGCTGTCCTGTCTCTGGTGACAGGCGCAGCAAAAGACAGCTGTGCCCTATATAAGAAGAGGCGGCCCCGGGGCCGCCTTGTTGTTTTCAGGGGATGGCGAGGGGGAAAGGGGTGCTAGCCATAGCGCTTTTTTGCCTCTTCAAACAGAGAGAGGTGCAGCGGGATCAACTGCCGCCAGTCGCGCCGATAACCGCCTCCCGGTACGGCGGCGATGGGCAGACCGTTGCTTATCGCACAGTCAAACACCATGGCGTCCCGCTGACGCACCCCGGCGTCGCTCAGGGAGAGGTAGCCGAGCTCGTCGGCCTGGTGCACGTCGACCCCGGCCTGGTAGAGGATGAGATCGGGGCGGTAGAGGCGCAGCGCCAGATTCAGCGCCTGGCTCAGGGTCTCGAGGTAGGTGTCGTCCTCCATGCCGCTTGGCAGGGCGAAGTCCAGATGGGAGGCGGGTTTGTGGTGGGGGAAGTTGTGCTCGCCATGCAGGGAGAGGGTGATGATGTCCCGGCTCCCCGTGCACAGGGCGGCGCTGCCATCTCCTTGGTGGACATCGAGATCCACGATGAGCACCTGCTCGCAGCGCCCCTCGTCGAGGCAGGCCCGGGCCGCTATCACCAGATCGTTGAACAGGCAGAAGCCGCTGCCAAAGTCCCTGTGAGCGTGATGATAGCCGCCGGAGATCTGGAGGCCGCAGCCCTGCTCGAGGGCGTGACGGCTGGCGGCGACGGTGGCCCCGACCGAGCGCAGGGTGCGTTCAATCAGCATGGGTGACCAGGGAAAACCGAGCCTGCGGATGGCCTCTCTTTCAAGCTGCCCGGTGAGGGCTGCCTCAACATGGTCGGCATCGTGGACCCGTGCTATCTGCTCGCGGCTCGCGGCGGGGGCCTCTGCCAGCGGATAGCCCAGTGCTGCCAGGTGCTGGTAGATCGCCTGGTACTTGGCCAGGGGAAAGCGGTGGCGCTCGGGCAGCGTCAGGGAGGAGTAATAGGGGTGGTAGAAGATGCGCAGGGACATGGCAATAGGCCCGAACTGATATGAAAAAGGGGAGCCAGGCTCCCCTCTATGCATAAAGCGACGCGCTGCGCCCTTATTGCTGCTGGATCACCCAGATCTGGAAGGCCTTGCGGGTCTCCGCATCGGCCCTGTTGTACCAGCTCTGCAGCTGGGTCAGGGCTTCCGGATTGCTCTGAGCCTTGCTCGGCGCCACTTCGACCGGCGCGCTGGCGGCGGCCATCACGGCAGCACTGGAGACGGCAACGGTGGCTGGCTGGTTGAAGGCCTTGCCCATCTTGAGCAGCTCCTGCTGATAGTCACGGGTCAGCTGGAAGCCACCCACTTTCGGCATGATGAACTGTTCGCTGGCCAGGGCCTGACCGCTGACCTTGTCCTTGAGAACGACTTTCTGCTGTTTCACGAATTGCTGGGCTTCAGATTCGTTACGGGGCTTCTTGAAATCCAGCACCAGCTTCTGGTTGTCACCGGCGGTGAAGTTGATCACCAGGGGCTCGGCGGTCACCAGCTTGATCTCGCTGCGGCTGGAGTAGTTGCCTTCGAAGGCTACCACCACCTGGTGCTTGCCGGCACTGATGGGGAAGGTGCTGCTCTTGTCCAACAGCTTGGGATTGATGGACTCGCCATCGATCAGCTGGACCACGTAGGGATTGCTTATTTCCAGTTGGCTATCAGCCAGGGCGCTACCTGCCCACAACAGACCAGCCAGGGCCGGCACCAGAACAGTCAGTTTCATTTCATCTCCTTGAACAGTCAGGCGATTGCCCACTGAAAAATAGGGGCTCATTTTTACAGGTTTGCCCCACAGCAGCAATAGCCGTTTATGGCGCCGCCCGGCAGTCAGCTTGCTGACTTATCTGTCAAATAAACCCGACATGCCTCATTCGATACGCCGGGTGAAAGGGGGCAGCGCATCGAGCAAGCCCTTGCCGTAGCGCTTGGTGAGCAGGCGCCGATCGAGAATGGTTACCCGGCCCCGATCGGCTTCCTTGCGGATCAGACGACCACAGGCCTGGATCAGTTTGCGGGACGCCTCCGGTACCGTCAGCTGCAGGAAGGGGTTGCCGCCGCGTTTTTCGACCCACTCGGCGGTCGCCTCCTCCACCGGGGAGTTCGGCACCGCGAAGGGGAGCTTGGTGATCACCAGGTTGGTGAGGTAGTGACCGGGGAGGTCCAGCCCTTCCGAGAAGCTGCCTGTACCAAACAATATGCTGGCCTGACCGCCGTCGCACTTCTGTTTGTGCAGGGTGAGCAGAGCGTTGCGCGACGCTTCCCCCTGTACCAGCAGGGAGAGGCCCTTGGCCCGCAGCCCCACTGCCACCTCGTTCATCTGCCGGTAGGAGGAGAAGAGCACCAGGCTCGCCTCCTTGCCCGCCAGCAGACGGGGCAGGGTATCGACCAGCTCCTGGGTAAAGCCGGGAGCGCTCGGTTCATGGGTCATTTTTGGCAGATAAAGCTCGGCCTTGTGGTACTCGAAAGGAGAGCGCAGGCGCAGATAACGGGTGCCGTCATGCTCTTTGAGCCCCACCTGGTGGCGGAAATAGCTGAAGGAGGAGAGGGCGGTGAGGGTGGCCGAGACCAGCACGGCGCCCAGACAGCGGGACCAGAGCCACTCTTCCAGCAGATAACCCACCTCTATGGGGGAGGCGTGCAGCCAGATGTCCCCATCCTCGCTCCTGGCCATCCAACGGGCCAGCGGTGTCTTGCCCGACGGCACGTGGCGGCTCAGCATCTCCCACAGGGCGCAGAAACTCTCCAGCCGCTGCAGGTAAAAACCGCTCTCCGCCAGCAGGGGCTCGGCCTCCTTGCGACGGATTTCGCCGTCTTTGAGTGCCTCGCCGATGGCGCCCTGCATCCTGTCCAGCGCCCGCAGCGCCTTCTTGCTCGCCTCCTTCAAGTTTTCGGCCAGCATGGGCAGGGGATCGGGCAGGACCCCCTCGGCAAATCTGTGGTGCTGCTCGCTGCCAAACAGGTGATCGTTGCCGGCGAGCCACTGCTCCAGCGCCTTGAGATCCGGTTGCAGGGAGGCCAGGGCATCCTGCAGTTTCAGCTGGGGGTCGAGCAAGCTCTCCTTGTTCAGCGCCCTGGCCAGCTTGCCGGCGCTCTGCACCAGTTTTTCCAGCCAGCGGCGGGACCCCTTGATGCTGGCCGAGGCGGCACCGTGATCCCGGGCTATGGTCGGCAGGTGATGAGCCTCATCCAGCACATAGATACACTCATCCGGCGGCGGCAATATGATACCGCCGCCCATGGTGAGGTCGGAGAGCAGCAGGGCATGGTTGACCACCAGCACGTCGGCAGCGTCCATGTCGTTGCGGGCACGGTGGAAGGGGCAGTGCTGATGGTGGCTCAGTGCCTTGTTGCAGCTGTGGCGATCGGCGGCGATGCGATCCCAGCACAGATCCGGAATGGGCTTGGGCCAGTTGTCCCTGTCCCCGTCCCACTTCCCCTCGGTGTAGGCCTGCCACAGCGCCTGATAGCGTTCCTTGTCAGAATCTGACGGCTTGTGCTTGCTCAAACTACCGAAGTCGAGTTCGAGATTGGCCATCTCGGCGCCGCTTGCTGCTTGTTCAAGCAGATGTTCACAGCAGTAACGCTGACGCCCCTTGACCAGCATGAAGCGAAACGGCAGCTCGCTGTGGCGATGATAGAACGGCAGATCCTTGTGGATCAGCTGTTCCTGCAGGGCGACGGTGGCGGTGGAGATCACCAGTTTCTTCTGGGTGAGCCGTGCCACAGGGATGGCGCCCTGGGCGTAGGAGAGGGATTTGCCGATACCGGTGCCCGCCTCGGCCACCAGGATGCGGCGACTCTTCTCATACTCACCGGTGAGCGTCTTGGCGATTTCGGCCACCAGAAAATTCTGCTCCTTGCGCGGCACAAAACCGGGTAAACCATCGGCAATCTGTCGATAGGTATTGCGAATGGTGGCTTTGAGGCGAGTCGATAGCATGAATGAGGTGTGACCGTGTCTGGGATGAATGGCCACAGGATACCCGCAACAGGCGGCCTGGGTCGAGGCAAGGCGAGGCAGGGGTTAGGGGTCGGGATCCGCACTTATGTTATGGGGTGAGCGGCACGTGCAATAAACCACCAAAAAAGGGCGATTCAGGTAGCAAGTATCGCTGTAAACGTTTTCCCTGAGAGGGCAAACAATATGGGATTCAGCTCACAATTTTTTCCCTATGACTATGGTTTTCTCAAAAAGTTCCAAGTTTTTTCGTTGCGGATCGTAAAACCCGGTGATAGTCTCGGCTGCATAGTGATGCAAAGAACATCGCTAACACAGGGAATAACAAGGACTTAGTGTTTAATTACAGTAGGCATTGGAAACAACTATGAAAAAGACAATTCTGGCTATCGCTATCCCGGCTCTGTTTGCATCTGCCGCTAACGCCGCAGTCGTTTATGACAAAGACGGTACTTCCTTTGATATCTACGGCCGTGTACAAGCCAACTACTACGGCGAGCACGACGACACCGACGCAGAACTGGTTGGTTCCTCCCGTCTGGGCTGGTCCGGTAAAGTTGCACTGAACAACACCTGGTCCGGTATCGCCAAGACCGAATGGCAAGTCTCTGCTGAGAACTCCGCCAACAAGTTTGACTCCCGTCACATCTACGTCGGTTTCGACGGTACCCAGTACGGCAAGATCATCTTCGGCCAGACCGACACTGCGTTCTACGACGTGCTGGAGCCGACCGATATCTTCAACGAATGGGGTGACGTAGGTAACTTCTATGACGGTCGTCAAGAAGGTCAGATCATCTATTCCAACACCTTCGGTGGCTTCAAGGGCAAACTGTCCTATCAGACCAACGATGACAAGGCTGTCAAGGTTACTGATATCGGTCAAGGCATCAAAGAAGACGCCATCTATGGTCCGAAAGCCAAGCGTAACTACGGCTACGCCGCTGCTGCTGGTTATGACTTCGACTTCGGTCTGGGCCTGAACGCCGGTTACGCCTACTCCGACCTGGAAAGCACCGCTTCCAGTGCTTCTGGCGACAAGAAAGAGTGGGCCCTGGGCGCACACTACGCCATCAACGGTTTCTACTTCGCTGGTATGTACACCCAGGGTGACCTGAGCTACGACAACACCACCCAAGGTAGCAACAAGGACAAGGGCCGTGGCTACGAGCTGGCTGCCTCCTACAACGTAGACGCCTGGACCTTCCTGGCTGGCTACAACTTTGCCGAAGGCAAAGTGCTGTCCAACTCTTCCGGTTCTTCCTACGAAGACATCGTTGACGAGACCCTGCTGGGCGTACAGTACAACTTCACTTCCAAGCTGAAAGCGTACACCGAGTACAAGATCCAGGGTATCGACGACCTGGACGACGAGTTCACTGTTGCCCTGCAATACAACTTCTAATCCAGTCTTAGTACGGATTTAGTTGATAAACGGCCAAGCTTGCTTGGCCGTTTTGTTTTATCTGCCTTTCACCTTCCTCATACCCCGCTGTTTGGCCCTGCGCCAGGTCACGTTGTCTCTTTTCCGCCCTTGGCTCCCCCCTCGTAAATCGCTAGATTATTCAATTCGTTGAAAGATGGTCTGCCGACAGGGAAGGATGCGTGTGATCGATTTCAGTCACCCCGAGTGGCGGGCGTTGGCGCAGCAGTTGCTGGGCCACTCGCCTGTGGTGATCCGTGGCCGCCAGTGGCAACCGCTGGTGGGTCTGCTCAAGGATAACCAGCTGCTGCTCGCCCATGGCAGCAACAGCTATGAGCTCACACCGGCCGGACGGCGCTATCTCACCCGCGAGCTGATGCTGGCCGAGATCGCCACCGCTCCCCCCGAGCCCGAGGAGTGGCTTCATGCTCAGGGTTGGCAGTTGGGGGAGCAGGTTAACGAGCGGGTGCTGGCGGCGCTCTATCGCAAGTCAGATGTGAACTTCACCCCCAACGAGCAGATCGACTTTGAGGACAAGGGCATTCGGCTCTGTGCCGATCAGCTGTTGCGCTTGCGCTCCGCCCAGCCGTTCAGCCTCTTTTTTAGCAGCGGTACCCTGATCGACGCGGCGCCCTGGCTGCAGGCCCTCGGCGAAGTGTCCCTGCCTGAGCGTACCCGTGCGGATCTTGGCAAGATCCTGTGGGGGGAGGGGAATATCGAGCGGGTGATCACCACCGACAGCGTCGGCGCCTTTGCCGAGCTTCTTCTTGAGTCAGGCAGCTTGCTGGTGTGGGCACCCCCATCTGCCTCCCTGGCCCTGCAGCAGGTGGTGGCCGCTTTGCCGCCCAATGTGCTGTGGAGCCATCTCACCGCTCTCGACCCTGCCGGGGTGGATCGGGTGCAGGCGCTGGCCCAACGGCTGGGGCGTCCGGCCAGCTGGTGGCTGCCCCGGGATCTGGCTCCCATCAAGGAGGCCTATGCCGCCCCTCTGCAGGACGCACGCCCTTGGGAGCCGAGCCGGATCCCCCGTCCATTGCGGGCGTGGTGCAGCGATCTGGTGGAGTCCAACCGCGGCCTGTCGGCCGAGGTGTGTGCCCTGGCATCGGGCTGGCATGCCATCGGCTGACGGGGCCGCCATCCCCGTTGAGAAAGCGGTTTTCCCCTATGGAAGGCAGTGGTATAAAGAGTTGACGGAGCGCTCGCCAAAGGGGCGCTTTTGTTTGCCAATCTACTTTGCCAGCCAACGAACTCAACGGAATACAGGGAATACCATGTTTGAAAAGGTTGTTGCCGCCCCAGCGGATCCGATCCTGGGCCTGACCGAAGCCTTCCGTGCCGACTCTCGCAGCCACAAGATCAATCTGGGGGTCGGGATCTACAAGGATGAGACCGGTGCCACTCCTATCCTTCATTGCGTCAAGAAAGCCGAGCAGAAGCTGCTCACCGACGAGAAGACCAAGAACTACCTCGGTATTGAAGGCAATATCGAATATGGCCGCATAGTGCAGCAACTGCTGTTCGGGCAGGACTCCGCCCTGGTCGCCAGCGGCCGCGCCAAGACAGCCCAGGCACCGGGTGGTACCGGTGCCCTGCGCATCGCCGCCGAGTTCGTGGTGCGCAACGGTCTGGCCAAGACCATCTGGATCTCCGATCCCACCTGGGCCAACCACGTCAGCGTGTTCCAGGCCGCCGGCCTCACCGTCAAGTGGTACAAGTACTACGATGCGGCGACCAAGGGTCTCGACTTTGCCGCCATGCAGGCGTCCCTTGCCGAGGCGCAGGCCGGCGATCTGGTGCTGCTGCACGGCTGTTGTCACAACCCGACCGGCATAGACCCCACCAGCGATCAGTGGCGCGCCCTGGCCAAACAGAGTGCCGCCGCCGGCTGGCTGCCGCTGTTTGACTTCGCCTACCAGGGTTTTGCCCGTGGTATCGAGGAAGATGCCGAGGGGCTGCGCATCTTCGCCGAGTGCCATGACGAGCTGCTGGTCGCGAGCTCCTTCTCCAAGAACTTCGGCCTCTACAACGAGCGGGTCGGCGCCTTCACCCTGGTCAGTGCGACCAAGGCGATTGCCGACGTGGCCTTCACCCAGGTCAAGACCGTCATTCGTGCCAACTACTCCAACCCGCCGTCACACGGCGCCGCCGTGGTGACCACCATCGTCAGCGATCCGGCCCTCTATGCAGAGTGGGTGGAAGAGGTGGCGGCCATGCGGGTGCGCATTCGCGAGATGCGCGAGCTGCTGGTGGAGAAACTCAGCGCCCTCGGCGTGAGCCAGGACTTCAGCTTCATCCGCGAGCAGAACGGCATGTTCTCCTTCTCCGGTCTCTCCAAGGATCAGGTGGAGCGCCTCAAGAGCGAGTTTGCCATCTATATCGTCGGCTCCGGCCGGATCAGTGTGGCCGGGATCACCCGCGCCAACATAGATCCCCTGTGCGACGCCATCGCCAAGGTGCTGTAACTGAGGCGAAGAGGTTCTATGCGGGAATCACCCGCGTCAATATCAATAGATCCCCTGTGCGATGCCATTGCCAAGGTGCTGTAAGCACAACCATCGGCCTCCGCTCAGTAAAAAGCCCGCCATGTCGGCGGGCTTTTTCATGCCTGTTTTCCGGCATCAGCGGCGCCGTTTGCTGCCCCCGAGCAGAGAGCCGAGCACCCCCCGTACCAACTGACGACCCACCTCGTTGCCCAGGGTGCGGGCCACGCTCTTGGCGGCGGTCTGCACCACGCCGTCATGCTGGCCACCGCGCGGGCCTGTGCGCCCGAACAGGATGCCGTTGAGGGCATCGAGCAATCCGCCACCCTGCTCCGACGGGGTCTGGGGGGCATCATCTGCGGCGGTTGGTGCCCCGCCATTGAGACGCTCGAAGGCGGATTCACGATCCTCGCGGGTCTCGTATCTGCCGTGGAGCACTGACCCCTGGATCAGGACCTGCCGCTCGGCGTCGTTCAGGGGACCTATGCGACTGGCGGGCGGGGCGATGAAGGCGCGCTCCACCACGCAGGGGCGCCCCTTCTCATCGAGCAGGGAGACCAGGGCCTCGCCCACCCCGAGCTCGGTGATGACGCCGGCCGCGTCGAAGGCCGGGTTGGCGCGCAGGGTGTTGGCGGCGATGCGCACCGCCTTCTGATCGCTCGGGGTAAAGGCGCGCAGGGCATGCTGCACCCGGTTGCCGAGCTGCCCCAGCACGCTGTCGGGAATGTCGGCCGGGCTCTGGGTCACGAAGTAGACGCCGACCCCTTTCGAGTGGATGAGGCGCACCACCAGTTCAATTTTTTCCAGCAGCGCCTTGGGGGCGTCGTTGAACAAGAGATGTGCCTCATCGAAGAAGAACACCAACACGGGTTTATCGGGATCCCCCACCTCGGGCAGTTGCTCGAACAGCTCGGAGAGCAGCCAGAGCAGGAAGCAGGCATAGAGCCGGCTGGACTGGGTGAGCTTGCCGGCCGCCAGCACATTGATGTGGCCGTGGCCGGCCCCGTCGGTCTGCAGCAGATCCTGAATGTCCAGCATGGGCTCGCCGAAGAAGTGGTCCCCTCCCGCGCTCTCCAGGGTGAGCAGGTTGCGCAGGATGGCGCCGATGGAGGCGGTGGACACATTGCCATAGCGAGTGGTGAGGGATTTGGCGTTGTCTCCGGCAAACTGCACCATGGCGCGCAAATCTTTCAGATCGAGCAGCAGTAGGCCCTCGTCGTCTGCCACCTTGAACACCAGCTCCAGCACCCCGCTCTGGGTGTCGTTGAGGCCGAGCAGACGGGCCAGCAGCAGAGGCCCCATATCGGAGATGGTGGCTCGCACCGGGTGCCCCTGCTCGGCGAAGAGATCCCAGAACAGGGTGGGGCTGGCGGCGAAGGCGGGAGTCGGAATGCCGAGCTGGGCCAGCCGGGCATCCAGCTTGGTCGACGGGGTGCCGGCGGCGCCAAGGCCACTGAGATCCCCCTTCACATCCGCCAGAAAGACCGGCACCCCGAGGCGGGAGAACCCCTCTGCCAGCACCTGCAGGGTGACTGTCTTGCCGGTCCCGGTGGCGCCTGTGATGAGGCCGTGGCGGTTGGCCATGGCGGGCAGCAGGGCGATGGGTTGGCCATTGGCATAGGCCAGCGTCAGTGGTTGGGCCATGGTGAACTCCTTGTCTTGGCAGGCAGCGGCAAGCTGAGGGCTATAAGGAGTGTGGTGGCAGAGCCAAACGATGGCAAGGCGGGGCGAGTTGCGGCCTACAGGGAACCCGAAGGTCGGGGAGGGGGCTCAGCGGGAGTGGCTCAGCCTGCCCAGTTGCAGCATCAAGAGAGTGAGCAGGGCCCCGGTGGTGGCGGTCAGCACCGCCAGCAACAGGCTGCCGAGCAGGAAGGGGGGCGCCAGGGTCGCCGCCTCGTGCTCCAGCCAGTGCAATGACCAGGTGAGGTGAAACGGCTCAGGCGTCTGGTGCAGCACCAGGCAGCCGGTACGATAGGCATAGAGGTACATGAAGGGCAGCGTCAGCGGGTTGTTGAACCAGACCGCCAGCAGTGCCAGGGGCAGGTTGAGGCTGAACGCCAGCGCCAGTCCGACCGCCACCAGGGAGTGCATGGGAACGGGGATCCAGCTGGCAAAGAGGCCGGCCGCCACGGCGCCGCTGAGCGCCCGGGTGCCACCCTGCCAGAGGGCGGGGGTCAGCAGGCGCTCACCAAACAGGGCGAACCACTTCTGCTGGCGCAGGGTGTCGGGGTTTATCTTGATTCGGACCAGCCAGCGGCTCAGCATGCCCGCGCCTCCTTGCGCTTCTGCCACTGGCGCACAGTATTGATGCGCCAGAAGGTGCGGATGAGGGTGTAACCCAGCAGCGAACTCAAGAGCGCGAGCACCAGGGATCCCAGCAGCAGCGGCGGGGCCAGGGTTTCAAATACCGAGACCAGCCATGCCCAGGTGAACTGGATATCGATGTGCTGGGCGGGGTGGCCGAGCAACTGGCAGCCCACCAGGTAGGCGCCATAGAACAGCGGCGGCATGGTGACTGGGTTGGAGAGCCAGACCAGGGCGACCGAGAGGGGCAGATTGACCCTAAAGAGGATGGCACCACCAGCCGCCAGCAGCATCTGGCAGGGAAGGGGGATCCAGGCCATGAAGAGGCCGACCGCGAAGGCACCGGCGGCGGAGCGGCGGTTGAGGTGCCAGAGGCTGGCATCGAGCAGCAACTTGCCGAACAGCCGCAGGTGCTTGTGCTCCTTGAGCTTGTCCTGATCGGGCAGCCAGCGTTTGATGAGTCGTTTGGGCATGTTTGAAACCTTGCTAAATACTTGCTCCATGGATCTGCGTCTGTTGTCGTTTGCCCTGGGGGCAAGCTCCTCACTGCTCTGGCCCTGGTTACCCTCTACTGCATGGGGCGGCGCGCTGCTGGCCCTCGCCATCCTGCTCGCCCATGGCCGTCATTGGCGGCTCATGTTTCTGGTGCTCGGCGTGCTCTGGATGCAGCTGAACCTGCAGTATCGGTTGGCCTGGCTGGACAAGCTGGAGACACAGACCAGCCACATCATAACCGCACGGGTGCAAAGTACGGAGTCCTCAGGCGATAAACCACGAGATAAATTTGCCCGCCTGCTGCTGCGGGTCGAGACGCTGGACGAGCAGCCCCTCGGGGTGGCCACTCTCGTCAGGATCAATGCCTACCAGGCACTGTCGCCCCTGCCCGCCGGCAGTCGCATTACCCTGGTGAGTTCTCTCAAGCCCGCCCACGGGCTGGCCAACGAGGCAGGCATGGATGGGCGGCGCCTGCTGCTTGGCAAGGGGATCACGGCGACCGGCAACCTGCGCCGTCTCATCGAGGTCCAGGGGGCGGCACCCGGGATGCGGGAGCGCTGGCTGGCCGCTGCCAGCACCGCCTGGCAGGGGCTGGAGCAGGCCCCCTTGCTGGCGGCCCTCAGCTTCGGGGAGCAGGGGGGCATCACGGATGCCCAGTGGGATCTGTTTCGCGGCAGCGGCCTGACCCACATCATCGCCATCTCCGGCCAGCATATCGCCCTGGTGGCGGTGCTCGGCTGGTGGCTGGGGCGGCTGCTGGGGTTGCGGGGGGCCATTCTGGTCTCCCTCTTGTTTGCCGCTGTCTACAGTTGGCTGGCGGGTTTTGCGGTGGCGACCGAGCGGGCCCTCATCATGGTGCTGGTGTGGAGCCTGCTGCGCTGGCTGAAGCGGGACTGGCCCAGCCACCGCATCTGGCTGTGGGCCTTCGTGGTGCTCGTGCTCTGGGATCCCTTCGCCCTCTACTCGGCCGGCTTCTGGCTCTCCTTCATGGCGGTGGCCCTGTTGTTGCTGGCGAGCCTGCTGCACGCGCGCCCCGGACTGGTGCGTCTGCAGTGCCTGCTGCTGCTCGGGCTGCTGCCCCTGCAACTGCTGCTGTTCGAGGGCGTGGCCCCGCTGGCGCTCTTGCTCAATCTGCTGGCGTTGCCGCTGTTCTGTCTCGGCATCATTCCGCTGTCGCTGATCGGCGTGCTGCTGGCGCCGATCTCCACCGCCCTGGCTCACGGCCTGTTCTGGCTGTCCGATCTGGGGCTGACGTGGGTGTTGTGGGGACTCGGCCTGCTGGCGGACCATCTGCAGCTCTGGTGGTCGGTTCCCGGCTGGCTGATGCCCGTCAGCACCTTGCTGGTGCTGCTGTGGGGGGCCTGGCACCTGCCGGGAGGGCGCGGTTTGCTGCTCCCGGTGGGGGCCGCACTGCTGCTGGGGGCCTGGCCTGCTCCCACGCCCTGGCAGGTGCGGGTGCTGGACGTGGGGCAGGGCTTGTCGGTACTCGTCACCCGCGGCGAGCGCGGCATCCTCTATGACACCGGGGATCGCTACCCCGGCGGTTACAACATGGCGGAGGCCGCCATCCTGCCCGTGTTGAACCGGCTCGATGTGCGGGTACTCGATGCCCTCATCATCAGTCACAAGGACAGGGACCATGCGGGCAATCGGCAAACAATGCTGCAGGCGATGCCGGTGCGCCGCGAGCTCTCTTCGTTCGGCTTCGCCCGCAGCACGACCCTGTGTCGCCGTGGTCAGCGCTGGCACTGGCAGGGGCTGGATTTTCGCGTGCTCTGGCCCGAGCGGCCGGGGGCGGGTCGCAATAACGACAGTTGCGTGGTGCAGATAAGCGATGGCCGGCATCGTCTCCTGCTCAGTGGCGACATAGAGCAGGAGGCGGAGCGTCGCCTGCTGGCCCTGGAGAGCAAGGGAGAGGGAGGCGTGTTCGCCAGCACATCTGCCAGTACTCGCTTCAGCACCCTCGCCAGCGCCGTGCTGGTGAGCCCTCACCATGGCAGCCGCACCTCCTCGATCCCGGGCTTCGTGGCGGCGGTGAACCCGGATGTCGTCATCCACAGCGCCGGTGACAGGAACCAGTGGCAGTTTCCCCGCCCCGAGGTGGTGGCGAGATACCAGGGCGCCCGTCAGTGGGTGACGGGGCAGGATGGCGCCATCCTGATCGAGGCGGGGGAGGCCGGGCTCGAGATCCGGCCCGATCGCGAGCAGGGCCCCTGGTACAGGCGCAATGGCCACTGGTGGCGGCCCAGGCTATGGCACTAGGACTCTCCCTCGGCCGTTATTTCTCTTTGGGGTGGTGCCGGTGCTATGGCAACGCTTGGTGTAATCCTGCGCTTTGGCTAGGGCAATCATCCGTCATTTCCCTTTGAGGGAGGGTGAGGGAGATGGCCAGGCGATGGCAACGCTTGGTGTAATCCTGCGCTTTGGCTAGAATACCCCGTCATTTCCCTCATTAACGGCTATTCATGCAACAAGAAACCTCACAAGAGAGCTGGCCCGTCTTCAAACGCCTGCTCGGTTATGTCCGGGATCGCAAACTGGGGCTGGTGGGCGGCATCATCGGCATGCTGGGTTATGCGGCCGTGGATACCACCTTCGTCTACTCCATCAAGCCGCTCATCGATCAGGGCCTCAACGGCAACGACAGCAGCGTGCTCAAGTGGATGCCCTTCTTTGTGCTCGGCATCGTCGCCCTGCGCGGATGCGCCGCCTTCCTCTCCAACTACTGCATGGCCTGGGTCGGCAACCATGTGGTGATGCGGCTGCAGCAGCAGGTGTTCAGCCACCTGATGGCCATGCCCATGAGCTTCTTCGACCGCCAGAACACCGGCAACCTGCTCTCCAAGGTGACCTATGACGCCGGTCAGGTGTCGTCCGCCGCGAGCTCCACCCTGGTGTCTCTGGTGCGGGAAGGAGCCACCGTCATCGGCCTGCTCGGCCTGATGTTCTGGCACTCCTGGCAGCTGTCGGTGATCTTCCTGGTGGTCGGCCCCGTGGTGGGGGTGCTGATTGGTCTCATCAGCCGTCGTTTCCGCAAGATCAGCCGCCACATCCAGCAGGCGGTGGGTGACATCACCACCTCCACCGAGCAGATGCTCAAGGGCCATAAAGAGGTGCTGATGTTCGGCGGCCAGCAGGTAGAGGACAAGCGCTTCTATCAGGTCAGCAACCGGATGCGCCAGCAGACCATGAAGATGGTGGCGGCCGACGCCATCGGCAGCCCCATCGTCCAGATGGTGGCCTCGGTCGCCCTGGCGGTCTTCCTCTATGTGGCGACCATCGACTCGGTCAAGGCGACCCTGACAGCGGGCACCTTCACCGTCATGGTCACCTCCATGATGATGCTGCTCAAGCCGCTGAAAAGCCTGACCGACGTGAACAACCAGTTCCAGCGCGGCATCACCGCCTGCCAGAGCCTGTTCGGTCTGCTGGACTCCACCCCGGAACAGGACACTGGCACCCGCACCCTGGAGCGGGCCCGTGGGGAGATCGAGTTTCGCAACGTCACCTTCACCTACCCGACCAAGGATACCCCGGCGCTGCACAACATCAGCTTCAAGGTGGAGGCGGGCAAGTCTGTGGCCCTGGTGGGCCGCTCCGGCTCAGGCAAGAGCACCATCGCCAGCCTCTTGACCCGCTTCTATGACATAGAGCAGGGGGAGATCCTGTTGGACGGCGTCAACATCCGCGAATACAAGTTGAGCGAGCTGCGCAAGCAGTACGCCCTGGTCTCCCAGCATGTCCACCTGTTCAACGACTCCGTGGCCAACAACATTGCCTACGCGGCAGAAGAGAAGTACAGCCGGGAAGAGATCCAGCATGCCGCCCGCATCGCCCATGCCGACGAGTTCGTGCGCAAGATGCCGGAGGGCTATGACACCGTCATCGGCGAAAATGGCGCCTCCCTCTCCGGTGGTCAGCGCCAGCGCATCGCCATCGCCCGCGCCCTGCTGCGTGACTCCCCGGTACTGCTGCTGGACGAGGCCACCTCGGCCCTGGATACCGAGTCCGAGCGCCACATCCAGGCGGCCATCGACGAGCTGTGCAAGGCGCGCACCTCCCTGGTGATCGCCCATCGTCTCTCCACCATCGAGAAGGCGGACGAGATCCTGGTGATCGACGAGGGTCATATCGTCGAGCGCGGCAACCATGATGCCCTGATGGCCCAACAGGGCACGTATGCCCAGTTGCGGGCCATTCAGTTTGGCAACGTTGCTGTGAGTAACAAGGGCTGATGCTGGAGCGTCTCTGGTACGGCAAGAGTGGCTGGCGCTGGGCGCTGGCTCCCTTGGCCCTGCTGTTTGCCCTCGTCAGCGGCGGGCGCCGCTTCGCCTACTGGCGCGGCTGGTTCAGCACCTATCGCGCCAGCCTGCCGGTGATCGTGGTGGGCAATATCTCGGTCGGTGGCAACGGCAAGACCCCTGTGGTGGTCTGGCTGGTGGAACAGCTTCAAGCCCGTGGCTGGCGCCCCGGCGTGGTCAGCCGGGGTTACGGTGGCAAGGCGCCCCATTACCCTTACCGGCTGGACGCCACCAGCACCACCGCCCAGGCGGGGGATGAGCCTGTGCTCATCGCAAGGCGCTGCGGCTGCCCCGTGGTGGTGGCGCCCAGGCGCGCCGATGCGGTGCGTCTGCTGGAGCAAAGCGGCGAGGTGGACATCGTCATCACCGACGACGGTCTGCAGCACTACGCCCTGGCCCGGGACATCGAACTGGTGGTGGTGGATGGGGCCCGGCGCTTCGGCAATGGCTGCCTGCTCCCCATGGGGCCGCTGCGCGAACCCATGACCCGCCTCAAGCGGGTCGATGCCATCATCTGCAACGGCGGCACCCCGGCCCAGGGGGAATACCCCATGGCGCTGGTGGCGGCCGCGCCGCGCCGCGTGTGCGACGATGCGCCCCTCGAGGCGCCTCTCACCGGACCTGTGGATGCACTGGCGGGCATAGGCCATCCTCCCCGCTTCTTTGCCACCCTGACCGGACTCGGTTATGAGCTGGCAGAGCGTGTCGGTTATGCGGATCATCAGGCCTTTGATCGGGATGAGCTGCTCGCCCGCTTCGGCCAGCGCCCCCTGCTGATGACGGAGAAGGATGCGGTCAAGTGCCGGGCCTTCGCGCCGCCACACTGGTGGTATCTGCCGGTCAGCGCCGAGTTGCCCGCCGCCCTGCTCGATACCCTGCTGCAGCGGTTGACCCCGCTGCAGGCACCCGGCCCTGACCATGCACACTGAATGGCGCAAGATCATCGCCTGCACGGCATAGCCCGTACGGCACAATTGCAAGGAGCCGGGTTCCGGCTCCGGCGATGGAACATTAAACTGCTCGGCAGCCTAGCCCGTCCGAGATCGTCGCTTGCTCGACATCGTTGAAGGAGTTTCGTTTTGGCACTGGATATCAAATTGCTCGACATCATCGCCTGCCCGGTTTGCAAGGGGAAGCTGCACTATCAACCGCAATCGGACAAGGCTGCCCATGAGCTCATCTGCCGTTTCGACAGACTGGCCTATCCGCTGGAGGAGGGGATCCCCGTCCTCCTGGAGAACCGGGCGCGTCATCTGCCCCTGGAAGAGCTGAAGCCATGAGTTTCGTCGTCGTCATTCCGGCCCGTTACGCCTCGACCCGCTTGCCGGGCAAGCCGCTGGCGGACATCCATGGCAAGCCCATGGTGCAGCACGTGGTGGAGAAGGCCCTGCAATCGGGCGCCGATCGGGTGATCGTCGCCACTGACGATGAGCTGGTGCGGCAGGCGCTGCGGGCAACCGGTGTCGAGGTGTGTATGACCTCACCGGATCACCAGTCCGGCACCGAGCGCCTGGCCGAGGTGTGCCGTCACTACGGCTTCGCCGCCGATACCATCATCGTCAACGTGCAGGGGGATGAGCCGCTCATTCCGCCCGTCATCATCCGTCAGGTGGCGGACAATCTGGCCGCCGCCACTGCCCCCATGGCGACCCTGTCCGTACCGATCAAGGATGCCGAAGAGGCGTTCAATCCCAATGCCGTCAAGGTGGTGACGGACAAAGATGGCTACGCCCTCTACTTCAGCCGCGCCAGCATTCCCTGGGACAGGGATCGCTTTGCCAAGAGCCATGAGCAGATTGGCAATCACTATCAGCGCCACATCGGCATTTATGCCTATCGCGCCGGTTTCATCCAGCGTTACGTGGACTGGGCGCCGAGCGCGCTCGAGCAGGTCGAGGCGCTGGAGCAGCTGCGGGTGCTCTGGTACGGGGAGAAGATCCACGTGGCCCAGGCGCTTGAGGCCCCCCCGGTCGGGGTGGATACCCAGACCGATCTCGACAAGGTGCGTGCCCTGCTGGCCAACTGAGGCTGGCTGCACGAAAGTTGACTGATACGGCGCCTTCAGGCGCCGTTTTTTCGTTGATTATTTATATAATAATTCCTGATTACCCATGACCC
>NZ_CDBZ01000139.1 GCF_000819985.1 Aeromonas media
TAGGCTGATTCAAGGCATTTACGGGAGAAAAGATCGGCTCAAACTGAAAAAATGAAATGACTGAGTCAGCCGAGAAGAATTTCCCCGCTTATTCGCACCTTCCCTAGGAGTCTGTTGTTGGGAGCCTGCATGGGCAATTGCCCGGTGATTAATGGACTAATTAGAGGGTTCAGGCTTTGAAAAGCACCATGAAAATAGTGTCGGCAACCGTGTTGCTCGCGTTGGCTGTCCCCGCTCTGGCGGCCAAGGGGGGCACTCAGGACTTCCTGGATGCGCTGCGCAACTTTGAATCCGGTATCAATCCGGCACAGGCAGATTTTTATCTGCAAAACCTCGACAACCCTGTCTACACCTATGCCCAGGTGACGGCGCCGGGTCGTCTGGTACGGGACTGTTCGACCGGCAGCATGTTGTCCGAGCCGACCACCATCAGTGGCTTCTTCAACAAGCTGGGGGTGGGGAACATCTATAATTCCGCCACCCCGACCGATGCGGCCATGTTCCGGAAGATGCAATACAACTCCTTGAACGCTTGGGGTTTTATCGGTTATCAGCTGGGAGAGGCGGTGCTGATCGACGCCGGTTACTACAGCCCGAAACAGGTGACTGTCGATGGCAAGGAGTACGACAGCTTCTACATGTTCGTGCCGGACTCCACCTGGGCGGGTTGCAAGACCGAGGCCCTTGCCGAGATTGAGGGCTCGGGCGGCAACAAGGTCTATGTGACCGATGTCAACCGCTGGCAGGGCACCTTTGTCGGCAAGAATGGGGTCAACTCCCTGGCGGACTTGCGCCTGCCGGAGAAGCAGGAGCTGGTGATGCGCGACGCCATGCATTTCAACTATCAGGTGATAAGCAAGCTGCTCAAGGACGCGAACATGACCTGGGCACAGGCCCTGGCCAAGAGCTGGCCCGATAAGGATGACAACGGTCAGCCAATTCAGGTCCGTGCCACCATGTCAGGCATACTGGCGGCGGCACACCTGCGTGGCGCCTGGGGGGTCGGCGCCCTGCTGACCAAGGATCAGATCACCTGTGATGAGCTCGGGACCTGCATCACCAAGTACGTCTACAAGTTTGGTGACTACAACAGCCTGTTTGACACCCCGGGTGACAGCATCACCCAGGGCTCACCTTATGATGAGGTGCTGACGGCCGGTTGGGGCAATGACATTGTCATCACAGGTGGTGGCAAGGATCAGATCCTGCTCAACGAGCAGGCGAACGGCCTGACCACGTTCAATGACTTCACCCTGGGCAATGATCTCATCGTGTTGCGTGGCTGGAGCATGGCGGATCCCCTGGCGGATCTGGTGATTGGTGATGTTGCCGATGGCGCCGAGTTGCAGTTTGCCGGTCAGCGCGTCCTGCTCAAGGGGGTCAGCGCGGCGTCGGTGCAGGCCAATCCGGCTGCCGTCATCACCAAATCCGATATCTACACCCTGGCCTGGAACTCGGGCAAGCAGGTGGTCCAGGGCTTCGATCCTGCGGTCGACAAGATTGCGGGCAGTGCTGGCATCGGCTTCAAACACCTGAAGGCTTATGAGACGGCCACCTCGGTGGTGATAGGCCCGCAGGCGGAGGATGGCGGCATCTACTCCTCCTATGAGCTGGTGGGGTTGACCCTCCAGGATATCAGGCCCGAGATGTTCACCAATGTCACCGGCAGCTACGATCGCCTCGGCTATATAGTGCCGCTTAGCTCGCTGAACTGGGGCTGGAACATGACGCTGGTCGTCAGTCGCTTCGATCCGGCCAAGACGGTCATCACCACCCCGAGCAACCAGCCGGTACCTTTCTCTGGCATCAAGCTGAGCCAGGAGGGGAGCGACGTGGTCATCAGCCTGGTTGAACCCTATGCCAAGGGGGATGCCAAGCAGATAGTGCTGAAGAACACGGCGGTGAATACCCTCAGTGCGACCAACTTCGCCGGTTTTAGCGGCAGCTACAGCGAAGCTACCATCGACATTCCCGTCTTCTTCGACATCAGCGTGAACGTTGGGGTCGGCGGCACTCTGTCACCGGTGCCGGTGAACGGTGTGTTGAAGGCCAAGGGGGGAACCAGCTTCACCGTCACCCTGTTGCCCGATACCGGTTACAAGGTGAAATCCCTCACCGTCGATGGTGTGGCGCAGGCTGTGGCTGGTAGCTACACCTTCACCGCCGTGAATGGTGCCCATAGCCTGTCGGCCAGCTTCGAGCAGGGCAGCAGTTGCCCGGCAAGCTGGGCCACCGGGTCTGTGTACACCACGGGCAACAAGGTGACCTACAACGGCAACATCTATGAGGCCAAGTGGTGGAACAGTGGCAATGTGCCGAGCGCAGGGGACCCCTGGAAGCTGATCGGTGCCTGCAGCTAAACGCCCTTTATGCGCGCTGGGTGATAGCTGTCACCTAACAACACAGGCCCCACTTCGGGGCCTGTGTTTCTTGATGGGCTCATGTGCGCGGCGTCAGGGCCTGCTCAGGATCTCCTGGATGACGGGCACCACGGAGAGGGCCAGCAGGGTCGCCATGGCGTAATTGAATCGGCGGCGGGCGAGGGCGTTGGTCAGCCAGCGTTTCAGCAGGGTGCCGCACAGGAGCCAGAGCCCGACGCAGGGGAAAGAGACGATGAAGAAGGTCAGGGCTATGGTCAGGTTCTGCTGGTGGAAGTCGGCTCCCGCGCTGGTGAAGGCGGCGATGGCGCCGGTGGCGACCACCCAGGCCTTGGCATTGACCCACTGGAACAGGGCGCCCTTGAGAAACCCCAGGGGGCGGGCAGAGGCGTCTCCCGTCACCTCGCCCGCAGAGCGGGCAATCAGCCAGGCTAGGTAGAGCAGATAGAGGGTGCCAATGCACTTGATGGCGAAATGCAAACCGGGAAAGAGGGTAAACAGCTGGCCGAAACCCAGCCCGACCAGCAACAGCATCAGGGTGAAGCCGACGCAGATCCCCATGAGCAGCGGCAGGCTCTTGCGTATCCCGAAGTTGGCACCGGCGCTCATCACCATGATGTTGTTCGGCCCCGGGGTGACCGAGGCCGAGATGGCAAAGAGCACCACGGCGTAGAGATAGTCCATTGAGTTCCTCGTGGCTGACAGTCCGTTGTCTTCCCTATATTGGGGGACTGACCCCGCTTTCAAGGTGTGGGAAGGGTAGAAAAAAATCAGGCCCCATGACGGGGCCTGTGCAAGCGGGCGGGATCAGACGGGGTGGTTCCCCGCTGGCGGCAGGGCCGGGCGGGATTCCACCTTCTGCTCGTCCCCCTGCATGTTCTTGATGTAGACATCCATCTGGTTGAACGCGATCTCGATGCCATGCTCGCGGAACAGTACGTCGATGCGGCGGTTCAGCTCGTCGATGGCCGGGTTGCGATCCCCGAGTTCACTCACGAAGAAGCGCAGCTCGTGATCCAGGGTGCTGGGGCCGAAGGTGAGGAAGTAGACGATGGGCGCCGGCTCCTTCAACACCCGGCTGTTCTCCATGGCCGCCTGCATCAGCAGGGTGCGGGTCAGCTCCAGATCGGAACCATAGGCCACCCCGACCCGGGCGATGACCCGGGTGACGGTATCGCTCAGGGACCAGTTGATCAGTCGCTCTATCATCAACTGCTGGTTCGGGATGATCACCTCCTTGCGGTCGAAGTCGGTGAGGGTGGTCGAGCGGATCCGGATCTTGTTGACCGTGCCCGAGATGGTGCCGATGGTGACCGTATCCCCGATCCGTACCGGGCGCTCGAACAGGATGATGATGCCCGAGATGAAGTTGGAGACGATCTGTTGCATGCCGAAGCCGATACCGACCGAGAGGCCTGCGGCCAGCCACTGCAGCTTCTCCCATTGGACTCCCAGCATGGCCAACGCCGTGAGCGAGCCCATCCCGATCAGCACATAGTTGAGCATGGTGGTGAAGGCGTAGGCGGTACCCTGGGCGAGGCGCAGCTTGGAGAGCACCAGCACCTCCAGCAGACCGGGCAGGTTGCGGGCCAGTGACAGGGCCGCCCCGAACAGGAACAGGCCGGTCAGCACGTCGCTCAGGCTGATGGGATAGAGCACGGCATTGGCCCCTGTCCCCTCGCTCTTGTGCCACAGCACCACGCTGTCGAGGTAGGTGAAGACCGCCACCAGATCGGACCAGAGCCAGTAGAAGGCGACGCCGAACACCACCAGCAGCATGATCCGGGTCAGGCGCAGGGACTGCTGGCTGACTTCCTCCAGATCCATGGGCTGCTCTTCGATGGCCTCGCCCCCTTCCGCATCTTCCGAGGACTTGTGCTCGCGCTTGGCGACGGCGCGGCGATAGGCCAGACGGCGGGCCGCCAGCTCCAGACCTCGCAGGGCGGTGCGATAGACCAGGCTCCAGATGATGATGAGGTAGAAGGACTCGATGAGGCGGCCGGTCAGCTTCAGGGCCGTGTAGTAATAACCGAGCGCCGCCAGCACCATCAGGGCCACCGGCGCCAGTGCCAGGGCGACCGCCGTCAGGGTCTGCAGCATGCTGGCCTCGCCCTTGATGCGGGCGCGGGAGATGGGCAACACCAGGTAGGCGGTCAGACCCAGCAGCAGCATGGTCAGCGCCTGGCCAATCACGTCGTTACCCAGCGATGAGGGTTCAACCACCGCCTTGGTCGACAGCATGATGAGGGGCAGCAGGGGCAGCCAGAGGTAACGCATGCTGTTGCGCTTGGCTTGCAGCTCGTCCCGCGGGATGCGGAAGTGGCTCTCGCCGATGCCACCCGGCCGCATCACCGACAGGTAGACGCTGAACACCAGGTAGCCGAGTGCCAGGTTCAGGGTGATCTGGAAGATGAGCTTGGGACTGAGCAGGCCGCAATAGGCGAGCAGCAGGCCGGCGGCCAGGATGAAGAGGGTACCCGGCAGGCGCTGCAATACGGTGTAGAGCAGGGCGCGCGGGGTGTGCCACTGACTGTCCTGGCGGAAACGGCCGAGATCCTTGGTGATCTTCTGCTGGCGCTTGACCAGGGTCGGGCGCTTCCACAGCAGCAGACCGCCGACCAGCAGCAGCGGCAAGGCGAGCAGAGAGACCGCCAGCAGCATGTCGCCCCAACCTTGCCAGTCCGGCTTGAGCACCAGATCGGAGACCTGTTTGTAGGCATGGCTCGGCCAGTTGATGAACCACTTGCCATCGATGGGCTTGTTGCTGCTGACCCAGAAGATGTGCTGTTGCAGGGTGAATTCGATGGAGGCATAGATGCGCGTCAGCTGCTGCTGGGTCAGCTGCAGGCTGATGGCGTTGGTCAGCTGGGCATCCATCTGGCGGTTGAGCTGGTCGAGCAGGCTGATACGGGTGTCGATCAGCTTGGCCAGGCTCGCCTTGTCCTCCTCGCTGACCGTCTCTCTGCTGCTGGCGATCAGGTTGTCAAGGTACTGGGTCTTCTGGAACAGCTGATCCCGCTGCTGGCTCAGTTCGAACTGGGCCAGGTGCAGGTCTGCGATCTGCTCCTCCAGGTTTTTCACCAGGGTGGAGGGGGCGGCCTCCAGTTGCTGGTAGAGCTGGTAGAGGATGCGTGACAGCAGCAGGTTGCCCTTGAGCATCTGCACCTGTTCATTGAGGTTGCGCTCGGTCTGGGTGCCACGCTCCAGCCAGCTCTTGGCCTGCAGGTTCTTCTGGGCGAGGGAGTTGAGGTTGGTGGTGGCGCTGATGAGCTGTTGGCTGAGCTGGTGGTTGATCTCCTGCTCTTTTTGCACCAGCGGGTTGTCTTCGGTGGCCACCAGTTCGCCGGTCTGCTCGGCGGTCTTCTCGGTATCGCCGAGGCGCTTGGCACTGCTCTGCTCCTGCAGGGCCTGCAGCTTCTGTTCCTCGTGGGCGAGGCGCGCGCTCTGGTAGTCCCGTTGCTTGACCGCCAGATCCTGCATGCTGGTGCGGTTGTCCAGCTCCTTTTGCAGGTTGGCCAGTTGCAGGTCCAGCAAGGCCAGCTCGGTATTGAGCTTCATCTTCTCGGCGCTGCTCACCCCGTCCCCCGAGTTCAGGCGAGTGCGGATCTCCTGACTGCGTTGATAGGCGCGGCTCATGTTGGCCTGGGCCCGCTCCGGCAGGGTCTGCAGGTTGGTGATCTGGCTGCCGATGGTGCCGAGGGCCTCCTGGGCCTCCTGCATGTTGGCCATGATCTCGGGCTGGCGGTTGTCCAGCTCTGCCAGGCTCATGGTGGCGTATTCGCTCTTGAGTTGCTCCGGACCCTTGTCCAGGGCCAGGGCATCGAGCTTGGCACTGATCTCTTTCAATTCACCGGGCAGGGTGCGTACCCGCTGTGCCAGCGTCTTGGCCTTGGCTTGCTCTTTTTCGATGTTGTCGAGCAGGGCCAGGGTGTCGGTCAGAAATCTCTGGTCCGCCTGCTGGCTGACGGTGAGGGTCTCGGACTTGCCGAGGGCATCGAGCGACCGCTGTACTGTGGTGCGCTGGGGCAGGTCTTGCGCCACGGCTTGCGGGGCGCAGAGGCTGATGAGTAAACAGAGCAGCGGCAACAGGGTGGCCGAGGCTCTTCTGAACTGTATTGAGGGCATAAAACGTCCGGGTGATTATGCGAGATTCGGGTGGTTTTCCACTGGGGGAAAATCCGCGTGGATTCTAGCACCGGCTTGAGAGGCGAAGCAGGGGGGAGAGATAAAAAAAACGGCGCCCAAAGGCGCCGCTTTCAATGGTTCAAGACTGATTACAGTACGTGAACGGAGGCGGTGTTGGTGGTACCGCTCGGTACCAGGGCACCGGAAACCATGACGACCACGTCACCCTTCAGACCCATGCCGCTTTGCAGCGCTGCGTCTTTGCCGATGCGATAGAAATCGTCGGTGGAGGCGATGCTGTCAACCACGTGAGCAACCACACCCTTGGTCAGGACCAGCTGGGCAGCAGTCTTCTTGTTGGTGGTGATGGCCAGGATCCAGGCTTTCGGGAAGTACTTGCGAATGGCCTTGGCAGACTTGCCGCCTTCGGTGGCAACCACGATCAGCGGGGCGTCCAGCTTCTCGGAGGTCTCGACCGCACCCTTGCACACGGCTTCGGTGATGCGCAGCTTGTTGCTGTCGTTGGCAGCAGACAGGTTGGACGGCATCACGGCGTCGGTACGCTCGCAGATGGTGGCCATGATGGTCACGGCTTCCAGCGGGTACTTGCCCTTGGCGGATTCGCCAGACAGCATGACGGCGTCGGTACCATCCAGGATGGCGTTCGCCACGTCACCGGCTTCGGCGCGGGTCGGACGCGGGTTCTTGATCATGGAATCCAGCATCTGGGTGGCGGTGATGACCACTTTACGTGCCTTGTTGCACTTGGTGATGATCATCTTCTGGGCGAAGATCACTTCTTCAACCGGAATTTCCACACCCATGTCGCCACGAGCAACCATGATGCCGTCGGAGACAGCCAGGATGTCGTCGAAGTTGTCCAGGCCTTCCTGGTTTTCGATCTTGGAGATGATCTGGATGGCTTCGCCACCATGGGCCTTCAGGTGCTCACGGATTTCCAGCACGTCTTCTTTCTTGCGGATGAAGGAGGCGGCAACGAAGTCCACGCCCTGCTCGCAACCGAAGATCAGGTCACGCTTGTCTTTCTCGGCCAGGGCCGGCAGCTTGATGGAGACGCCCGGCAGGTTGACGCCCTTGTTCTCGCCCAGATCACCGTTGTTCAGCACCTTGCAGATGACTTCACGTTCGGTGATTTCGATGACGTCCAGACCGATCAGGCCGTCATCCACCAGGATGCGGTTGCCGACGCGCAGGTCGTTGGCAAAGCCGGCGTAGGTCACGGCGACCTTGTCTTTGTTGCCAACCACGGTCTGGTCGGTGGTGAAGGTGAAGGTCTGGCCGGCAACCAGAGAGACATCGTTGCCACCTTCCAGCTTCATGGTACGGATTTCCGGACCCTTGGTATCCAGCAGGATGGCTGCGTGCTTGCCGGTCTCGGCCATCACTTCACGCAGGTTGCGGATACGGGTGCCGTGCTCTTCGTAATCACCGTGAGAGAAGTTCAGGCGCATGACGTTCATGCCGGCGTCGAGCATCTTGCCGAGCATTTCTTTGGATTCGGTCTTGGGACCGATGGTGCAGACGATTTTGGTCTTTTTCATGTCAGTCTTCATGGTTAAGGAGTTTCCGCCGTGCAATATACACCAGTTTTTGGATACTTTTTATGATCCAGAAACAACGTTTTGAGCTAAAAGCGCCTCAATTCACAAGATAACGTTTTCGCTCACAGCTGATTTTAGGGGCTAAAATAATTGATTTTCCGCGAGTGAGGCCATTTGGTTCCCATTTCTGGCCTGCTCGTCGTTGCCATCCCATGTTGTTAAATGACAAACAAGAGGGAGGCCTCCGGCGAGGGGGGCAGGGCCCCTTTCCCCTCTGGCCGTCACCCAGTGTAGTCACTGGGCGGCCACTGCGCGGGGCTGGCATCGGGTCGCGACCAGGCGCGTCGCCCGGGCAGGCGACGCGCCTGTTGCACAGGCTTAGCCGAAGAACCAGTAACCGCGGTTGACCAGACGGGTCAGCAGTTGCAGGAAGCCGGCCTGATCGGCGAGGTCCACCATGTCGGCCTGGGTGATGATGTCCTTGTCGCACAAGAGCGAAATGGCGGCCGCATCCTCGCTTGGCAGGGTCCAGGCCTCGCCATCGATGTAGCAGGTACGGCTCTCGCCGCTGAACCAGACCGAGCGCAGACCCGGCACCTTGATGGCGGGCTCGCCCTGGGTCAGCAGATCGGCAATCTCTTCGGCACTGTAGTCTGGCTCCATGGGGCTCACGTCCAGGTCGTGCTTGGCCTCGGAAATCATGGTGCCGAACCACTCCTTGAACAGGGTCTCGTCATCGAGGGCCTGCTGCATCAGCTCCCGCAGGCGATGCAGCTCAAAGGGCTGGATCTCGCCGTGACGAACGCGTGGCTTGAGGTCCGGATCGCCGTAACGCTCGGTGCGCAGGTCGTTGTCGATCAGGTGATCGGCAAACGAAGAGATGAGCGCCTTGGCATCCGGTGCCCGGAAGCCCACGGAGAAGTTCAGGGAGGGCTCGATGGCGTAGCCCTCGTGGGGGAATCCAGGCGGGATGTAGAGGATGTCGCCCGGCTCCATGATGGCGTCGATGATCGCCTCGAACGGCTCGCAGTGCAGCAGGGCTGCGTGGGCGGCAAATTCGTTCAAGGGCTTGGCATCGCCGACACGCCAGTGACGCTTGCCCTGGCCCTGGGTGATGAAGACGTCGTAGTTGTCGATGTGGGGGCCGACCCCGCCATGGGGGGTGGAGAAGCTCACCATCACATCGTCAAAGCGCCAGCCCGGGATGAACTGGAACGGCAACGCCAGCTCGTGCACCTCGGGGGCCCAGTGGTTGCAGGCCTGCACCAGCACGGTCCAGTTCTCTTCCCCCAGGTGATCGTAAGACTCGAAGGGGCCGTGAGCGGCTTCCCATTTGCCGTCGAAGCGGGTCACCAGGCGGGATTCGATGACGTCCTCCATGGCCAGGCCCGCCAGTTCGTCCGGGCTGATGGGATCCTGAAAGTCGGTGAAGCCGCCCTTGATGAGGAGGGGGCGTTTCTGCCAGTAATGCTCGAGGAAGTGGGCAATATCCAGATTGAGTTCGTACATAGGTCTTCTCGTCAAAAGGTCAGACAAAGTTAGAGAGGTCTTGCCCAAGGGGGGCGCCGGCCTTGGTCAAGGCCTCTATGGCAAAACAGGTGGCGGTCAAAAATAACAGGGGCCCTGTGGCTGTCGTGCCCAGGGCCCCGCATTCATCCTGCCGGCTTATTTCAGCAGATCGACCAGACGCTGGGCCTGACCGAGGTAGTTGGCCGGAGTCAGCTTCTTCAGTTCGACCTTGACGGCCTCGGGCAGTTCCAGAGTGTCGATAAAGGTGCGCATGCCTTCGGCATCCACGCGGCGGCCACGGGTCAGCTCTTTGAGCTTCTCGTAGGGCTTCTCGATGCCGTAGCGGCGCATCACGGTCTGGATGGGCTCGGCCAGCACTTCCCAGTTGGCGTCCAGATCGGCGGCCATGGCGTCCGCGTTCGCTTCCAGCTTGGAGATGCCCTTGAGGGTCGCCTGATAGGCAATCAGGGAGTAACCCACGGCCACACCCAGGTTGCGCAGCACGGTCGAGTCGGTCAGATCACGCTGCCAGCGGGAGATCGGCAGCTTGCTCGCCAGGTGCTGGAACACGGCGTTGGCCAGACCCAGATTGCCTTCGGAGTTCTCGAAGTCGATGGGGTTGACCTTGTGCGGCATGGTGGAGGAGCCGATTTCACCCGCCACTGTGCGCTGCTTGAAGTGACCCAGGGAGATGTAACCCCACACGTCCCTGTCAAAATCGATGAGGATGGTGTTGAAGCGGGCCATGGCGTCGAACAGCTCGGCGATGTAGTCGTGGGGTTCGATCTGGGTGGTGTAGGGGTTCCAGGAAAGGCCCAGCGAAGTCACGAACTCCTCGGAGAACTGGTGCCAGTCCACTTCAGGGTAAGCGCTGACGTGGGCGTTGTAGTTGCCGACCGCACCGTTGATCTTGCCAAGGATCTCCACCGCCATGATCTGCTTGTACTGGCGCTCCAGGCGATAGGCGACGTTGGCCATCTCCTTGCCCATGGTGCTCGGGGTCGCCGGCTGGCCGTGGGTGCGTGACAGCAGCGGCATGTCGCGGTACTCATGGGCCAGACGCTTGAGCTCGGACATCAGCTTCTCGCAATAAGGCTTGATGACCTCGTCGCGGGCGGTTTTCAGCATCAGGCCGTGGGAGTTGTTGTTGATGTCTTCCGAGGTGCAGGCGAAGTGGATGAACTCGCTGACGGCAGCCAGCTCGGGGTTCACTTCCACTTTCTCTTTCAGGAAGTACTCCACCGCTTTCACATCATGGTTGGTGGTGCGCTCGATCTGCTTGATGCGCGCGGCGTCCGCTTCGTTGAAGTTCAGGACTATGCCGTCCAGCACGGCGTTGGCGGCCGCACTCAGGGCAGGGACTTCCGGGATCCCGGCGTGGCTGGCCAGTTTTTGCAACCAGCGCACCTCGACTTCGACGCGAAAACGCAGCAGACCGAATTCGGAGAAGATGGGACGCAGGGCATCGGCCTTGTCGCCATAACGACCGTCAATCGGGGAAACAGCAGTCAGCGCGGACAGCTCCATGGGGTGAACTCCTGATGATTGGTGTGGGGGATTCTCATCAACTCGCGCTCCTGTTGCGAGGCCGTTATCAAGGCTCATGTGCTGCTCGGCATCCTCATTTATCGACATAAACTCCGGTACCTGTGCTGCTCTTCACCTTGCTTCCGGCCTTTCACTACGAAGCTCGAGCCGATTCTTAGAAACGTTTGGCCAGTTCCACCATCTTCTTGCGAGCGAAGATGATCTGGGTACGGCTGCCGCCAAGCTGGCGCCACAGCACGGCGGCGCGGATGCCGGCCAGCAGCAGGGCGCGCACCTTGTGCTGCACCAGGGGCTGCTGCAGGAACAGCGGGGTGCCCGCCACCTGGATGCGCGGCCCTATAGGGCTGATGAGATCGCTGTAGATGCTCGCCATGTTGGCCAGGATCTGCTCGTCGAGCAGATCGAAATGCTGTTGCTGGCGGGCGATCTGTCCGATCCGCTCCCCCAGCATGTTGAGAATGTCCTTGCGCTTGGCCAGCTTGCGCTCCAGCGCAATCAGGCTCACCACGTAGCGGGTCAGCTCGGCGTTCTTCTGGCTGCCGTCGGCCCCCAGCTGCTCCACCAGGGCGCGGTAACCGTCGCGGATGGCGAGGTGGCTGCCGAACACTTCCAGCGGCTGCTTGGGATTGGTCACCAGCACGCTTTGCAGGCTCTCGCGCAGGGAGGCCTCGTCGCAGTTGCCGTCACGGGCCACTTTCTGCACCAGATAGGCCGCCTGGCAGATGCCGGCGAAAGCCATTGTTCTGTCTTGGAATTTGTCACTCACGTCTGCTGCCTTCTGTTAAGGATTCAAACCGGATGGCTGAAACGCTGTTCTATGATGCCGCCGCCCAGGCACACTTCCCCGTCATAGAAGACGGCGGACTGGCCCGGGGTCACCGCAGCCTGTTTCTCGTCGAAGATGACCCGTATGGTCTCATCGTCGATGGGCTGGATGAGGCAGGGGATGTCCTGCTGGCGGTAGCGGGTCTTGACGGTGCAGCGACGCGGCGCCCGGATCGGGGTGCGATCCACCCAGTGCAGCTGGCTCGCGATCAGGCCATCGGAGTAGAGGCGGGGATGTTCCCCTTGCGCCACCACCAGGGTATTGCGCTCCACCTCCTTGTCCACCACGTACCAGGCCTCTTCGGTCGCATCCTTCATGCCGCCGATGCCGAGCCCCTTGCGCTGGCCCAGGGTGTGATACATCAGCCCCTGGTGCTCGCCGATCACCTTGCCATCCACGGTTTCGATGGGGCCGGGCTGGGCGGGCAGGAACTTGGCCAGGAAGTCCTTGAACTTGCGCTCGCCGATGAAGCAGATACCGGTGGAATCCTTCTTCTTGGCGGTGATGAGATCCAGCTGCTCGGCGATGCGGCGCACCTCGGGTTTTTCCAGATCCCCGACCGGGAACAGGCTCTGACCCACCTGGGCTTCGCTCAGGGTGTAGAGGAAGTAGCTCTGATCCTTGTTGGTGTCCAGACCACGGAGCAGACGCGGGCGGCCCGTGCTGTCGTCACGGCGCACATAGTGGCCGGTGGCGATGTAGGTGGCACCCAGCTCTTCTGCGGCAAATTCGAGGAACGCCTTGAACTTGATCTCCTTGTTGCACAGGATATCCGGGTTCGGCGTGCGCCCTGCCTTGTACTCTTCCAGGAAGTGCTCGAACACGTTGTCCCAGTACTCGGCGGCGAAGTTGATGGTGTGCAGCTTCATGCCCAGCTTGTCGCAGACGGCCTTGGCATCAGCCAAATCCTGGGAGGCGGAGCAGTACTCGTCCGTGTCGTCTTCTTCCCAGTTCTTCATGAACAAGCCTTCGACCTGATAACCCTGCTGCTGGAGCAGGTAGGCCGAGACGGAAGAATCCACGCCGCCGGACATGCCGACGATCACCTTGATTTGGCTGTTGTCTGTCATTAGTCGAAGTTACCAGTTCGTTTAAACGGGGCGTATTCTACCAGAGTTTTGCGCCCCCGGTCACATCTCCCTGCCGTCGTTCCCCTCGGGAGCCTGGCGGCGGGAAATCGTTTTTCCGTCGTTTGCCAAGATGGGCAAAAAACGGCTTCAGTTGGCCTCATATAAAGGCTTTGAGCGCCGACAGCGGCAGGCGGGTGCCAGCCAGGTAGTCCTGGATACACTGCCACACCAGGGGGCTGCGCAGGGCGGGCTTGCACTCGGCTATCTCTTCCAGGGTGAGCCAGTGGCAGGCCAGCACATCGCCGTCGGGATCCTCTGGATGGTGCTGACCCGGCGCCTTTTCAAGGTCGAAGATGACGGCGGTGCGCACGAAGGTGGCCTCGCTGTCCGCCGGTTTGAACAGATAGACCCCGAGCCAGGCGCTGGGGGGGGCGGTCAGCCCCGTCTCCTCTTTGAGC
Organism: Aeromonas media; assembly: GCF_000819985.1. GTDB lineage: Bacteria > Pseudomonadota > Gammaproteobacteria > Enterobacterales > Aeromonadaceae > Aeromonas > Aeromonas media. The sequence continues at coordinate 13,477 of NZ_CDBZ01000139.1, forward strand.
TCGCGGCAGGCCGCTTCAAGCAGGTTTTCCCCCGGCTCCACGTGGCCGGCGGGCTGGTTGAAGCGGCGCAGCCCCTTGATCTCCTCTTCCACCAGCAAGAAACGGCCCTGCCAGTGCACCAGGGCGGCCACCGTCAAACGGGCGGGCAGGGGC
>NZ_CDBZ01000140.1 GCF_000819985.1 Aeromonas media
AGCGTCACCCTGACGGTGACTGACGATAAGGGCGCAACCGCCAGCCAGAGCGCCAGCGTGAGCGTGGTGGCACCCAATGTGGCGCCGACCGCAGCCTTTACCCACACCGCCAAGGAATTGGTTGCCAGCTTTGACGGCAGCAGCTCCAGCGACAGCGATGGCAGCATTGCCAGCTACAGCTGGAACTTTGGTGATGGTGCGACCGGCACCGGCAAGACCAGCAGCCATAGCTATGCGGCAGCGGGAACCTATACCGTCACCCTGACGGTGACCGACGATAAGGGCGCAACCGCCAGTCAGAGTGCCAGCGTTAGCGTGGTGGCGGCCAATGTGGTGCCGACCGCTGCTTTTACCCACGGTGAAACTGACCTGCTGGTTAACGTTGATGCCAGCGCCTCCAGCGACAGCGATGGCAGCATTGCCAGCTACAGCTGGAACTTTGGTGATGGGGCGACCGGCACCGGCAAGAGCGCCAGCCACAGCTATGCGGCGGCGGGAACCTACAGCGTCACCCTGACGGTAACCGATAACCAGGGAGCTTCCGCCAGTCAGAGCGTCAGCGTGAGCGTGGTAGCACCCAATGTGGTGCCGACCGCTGCTTTTACCCACGGTGAAACTGACCTGCTGGTTAGCGTTGATGCCAGTTCATCCAGCGACAGCGATGGCAG
>NZ_CDBZ01000141.1 GCF_000819985.1 Aeromonas media
GCCAATTCTTAGCCCGCGCAGGAACCGTGTTCGCACCCAGCGTTCATTGCGCGGGCTAAGAATTGGCTGCGCCTTGGGAAGCTGGGCGGTGAGCTGGACTGATGGGGTCAAGGGATCATGCATGGGGAAGCCTTCGAAGCGAGGGCCATCAGAAGATGGCCCTCGTCTATTCACGATGTTGCTGATGATGTCTTAGCAGCGGTTGCCAGCACGGGCGACCCGGCCCTCGGCCAGCAGCTGGTAGCTGCCGGTGGCGGCGGGGATGAAGGCGGATTGCCCTTTCTCCAGGCGCAGTGACTGCTTACCTTGCTGAAGGATGACGGTGCCATCGATGGCAAACAGGATCTCGGCGCTGGCGGTGGTGAGTGCATGCTCACCGGCCGGGTAGACGCTGAAGGTGAAGTCCGGTACGGGGACGTCGTAGTGCTGCACGGCCCCTTCCATGCGGGGGCTGAGCAGGATCTGGTCGTCCGGCTTGGCCAGGCAGCGGGTGCAGTCCAGCAGCTCGGCCACGTCTATGTACTTGGGGGTCAGCCCGGCGCGCAGCACGTTGTCGGAGTTCGCCATGATCTCGAGGCCGGTGCCGCGCACATAGGCGTGCGGGGTGCAGGCATCCAGATACATGGCCTGACCTGGCTGCAGGGTCACTACGTTGAGCAGCAGTGGCGAGAAGAGGCCCACATCCCCCGGATACTGGGCTGCCAGACTGGTGACGAGGGCAAAGGTCTCCTCGTCCTGATGGGCGGCGGCATAGGCCAGCAGGCCCGCCAGGGCGTCTTCCTTGCGTGGCCCGGTCAGGATCAGCAACTGGTGGAAGAAGTGCTGCAAGCCCGCTTCGTTCTGATTGGCGGCAAGGGCCGCGACCAGATCGGCAATGGTCGCCAGCTTGACCCGCTCGAACAGCGCCAGGATGGCGGGAATGGCGCGAAAGCCGTTCATCGCCTGATAGGGGGTGAGGGCAAACACCAGCTCCGGCTTGTGGTTGGGGTCCTTGTAGTTGCGATTGCTCGCCTTGATATCGATGCCGGCGGCCTCTTCCCTGGCAAAACCGGCTTCAGCCTGCGCCTTGCTTGGGTGCACCTGGATGGAGAGGGCCTTTTCGGCGCATAGCACCTTGAACAGGAAGGGCAGGCTGCCGAAGCGGGCCTGGGTGGCGTCCCCCAACACGGCGGCGGGGGCGCTGTTTATCAGGGTCGAGAGTTTCTGCACATCCCCCGCCAGCACCACCTCGGAGCAGCCGTTGGGGTGGGCCCCCATCCAGAGTTCCGCCTGGGGTTTGCCAGCTGGATTGGGGATGCCAAACAGGGTGGTGAGGGCGTCATGGCTGCCCCAGTCGTAACCTTGAATCGGATTTTGCATCAACAAAAAGGAGGGCAGATCTCGACTGCTCATAAGGGACGCCTCATTTGGTGTGAAGAAAGTGGTTTGAAGAAAAGGGTGGAATTGACGGTCCGGCCCGGACTATAACATGGGCGGCCTTTGCCGCCGCAATCGCTTGCCTCTCTCTTGATCGGGATCATCATGTCACTCATCTTCAGCCAGCTGCTCGACGGCGCTCTCCACGACCAGGTTCCCTTCGAGCAGATCTGGTTTGCCCAGGATCAGGGGGTGCCCCCCGGCTTCAGCTACCAGGTCAACTTCCCGCGCCTCGAGCTGGTGTTCAGCGGCGAATACCTCAACCAGATCTGGGACAGGGAGTCGGGTTGCCAGGAGGTCAGCGTGCTGCCGGGGCAGGCGCTCTACATCCCCCCCAACGGCTGGAACAAGCCGCTCTGGACCACTGACTGCTCGGTGCTGAGCCTGCTGTTTGGCAAGCGTCAGCTCGGTTTCAGCCTGGTGAGCAAACGGCGGGAAGACCCGGATTTCTTCGACGTGCAAAAGCACAGCATCATGGCCCGGGCCGGTCATGTGAACGAACACATACTGGCGGCCCTCAACGTGCTGGCCGAAGATCCAGGCCGCTCCCCCACCGACAACCATCTGTTGCAGGCGCTGCTCACCAGCGCCCGTCAACTGCTGGCGGAGTCCGCCTTCGAGCGGCCGCGAGGGGCTGAGCTGTTTCACGGCATCTGCATCTATATCCAGGAGAACTTTCACCGTCCCATCAGCCGCGACTCCATCGCCCACCGCTTCAATGTCTCGGCGAGCCACCTCTCCCACCTGTTTCGCGAGCAGGGCCACATGCGCCTGGCGGACTACATCAGCTGGGTACGCATCGATAGGGCCAAGTTCATGCTGAAAAAATACCGCTTCCGCCTCGAAGAGGTGGCGAGCCGCTGTGGTTACATGGATGTGAACTATTTCTGCCGAGTGTTCAAGCAGAAGACCGGGCTCACCCCCTCCCAGTACCGCGCCCTGAGCCAACTCCAGGGGCAGAGCGAGAGCCTGACGCCATGACAAAGGCTGGCGCCATGCCTCGATGGCAATGGCAGGATCCTCATCCCGGGGGGGAGAGGGTGGGCATTGTGATCCAGTACTCGACTATGGTCGGACATGCACGCCCGCCATTTGATTATGCAAATGGATGGGCTAAGATGGCCGCGCGCAACGATCAACGATCAGATTGATAACAAACGGAAGTTAGGAGATGCCGATGGAAAGCAAAGTAGTTATCCCGACCCAGGGTCAGAAAATCACCGTCGATGCCAGCGGCAAGCTGCAGGTTCCCCACAATCCCATCATTCCGTTTATCGAAGGGGATGGTATCGGTGTGGACGTGACCCCGGCCATGCTGAACGTGGTGAACGCTGCGGTCGAGAAAGCCTACAAGGGCGAGCGCAAGATCGCCTGGATGGAGATTTATACCGGCGAGAAATCGACTCATGTCTATGGCGAAGGTGCCTGGCTGCCGGCCGAAACCCTGGATTTCATTCGTGAATACTGCGTGGCCATCAAGGGCCCGCTGACCACCCCGGTCGGTGGCGGTATTCGCTCCCTCAACGTGGCCCTGCGTCAGGAGCTGGATCTCTACATCTGCCTGCGTCCGGTTCGTTACTACGAAGGGACCCCGAGCCCGGTCAAGCACCCCGAGCTGACCGACATGGTGATCTTCCGCGAGAACGCCGAAGACATCTACGCCGGCATCGAGTGGAAGGCGGACAGCGATGAAGCCAAGAAGGTGATCGCCTTCCTGCAAAACGAGATGGGCGTGAAGAAGATCCGCTTCCCCGAGTCCTGCGGCATCGGCATCAAGCCCATGTCCAAGGCCGGTACCGAGCGTCTGGTCCGTGCCGCCATCGAGTACGCCATCGACAACGATCGCGACTCCGTGACCCTGGTGCACAAGGGCAACATCATGAAGTTCACCGAAGGTGCCTTCAAGGATTGGGGCTATGCCCTGGCCCAGAAAGAGTACGATGCCCAGCTCATCGACGGCGGCCCCTGGTGTTCCTTCAAGAACCCGAAGACCGGCAAGACCATCATCGTCAAGGACGTCATCGCCGATGCCTTCCTGCAACAGATACTGCTGCGTCCGGCCGAGTATGACGTCATCGCCTGCATGAACCTCAACGGTGACTACATCTCCGACGCCCTGGCCGCTCAGGTCGGTGGTATTGGCATAGCGCCGGGTGCCAACATCGGTGACGGCGTGGCCCTGTTCGAGGCAACCCACGGTACTGCGCCGAAGTACGCCGGCCAGGACAAGGTCAACCCGGGTTCCCTCATCCTCTCCGCCGAGATGATGCTGCGCCATATGGGCTGGGTCGAAGCGGCCGATCTCATCGTCAAGGGCATGGAGGCAGCCATCGCCAACAAGACCGTGACTTATGACTTCGAGCGTCTGATGGAAGGTGCCACCCTGCGCTCCTGCTCCCAGTTCGCCCAGGACATGGTCGACCAGATGTAATCCGGTTCTCTTAATGCAAAAAATGCAAAACCGGCGCCCTGAGCGCCGGTTTTTTTATGGGTGACAGGCCGCTGGCCTGAAGGTGCACCTGTGATCAGGTGGTCTTTTCCACGTGCTGTTGATAGAGCTGTTGCCACTTGCTGCTTTCGGCTTCATCGCCCTGCGTCTGCCAGAACTCGCAGATGGAGTTGGCGAGCTCGGACGCCATGGCGTGATCGCCATCGCGACGGCTCATCAGATATTGTCCAAGCCAGCTTTGATACTGTTTCATAGCCCGATCTCCTTATCTAAGGTGTCCCTGATGTCATGTCGCTCGCTGGCACAGGCCGCCAGCATTGACTCAACCGGGTCACTTGTGGTGCTGCGCCGCCGCGTGTTGTGCCCACCGGACTGGGTGGTGATCTTGCAGGATCAAGGCGACAACGGGGCGCAGATGTCAAAAAACGGCCCCTATCGTATCACAAAATAACCAACTTGGGGGGATTGACGGCAGGAGGAAGGGGAGGGGGAACGGCAAAGCTTGGGCAAAGAGCATGCCATCTTGCTGATCCCAGAAGAGAAAAACCCGCCAGGGTGGCGGGTTTTTTAGTTGAAAAAAAGATCAGAGGTGGGCAGTGGCGAGGTATTTTTCCATCTCCTCGGCGGGCACCATGCCACCGCCGGTGGCCCAGACCAGGTGGGTGGCCTGCATCATGCGTCGGGCATCCAGACCGTGTGATGTCTGCCACTCGCCATCGGCACTGACCCGCCAGGGGCCCGGCATGCCTGCCAGGGCGGAGGGCTCGAGCTTGATCTGCTCATCCCGCGCCAGCAGCCCCAGCAGGTCATACATCTCCTGATCGCTCAGGGTGTAGAAGCCCGACAGCAGCCGCTCCATGGCGCGGCCGACGAAACCGGAGGCGCGCCCCACCGCGAGACCGTCGGCGGCGGTGAGGTTGTCGATCCCCAGATCTTGCACCGCAATGGCATCGTGCAAGCCGGTATGGACCCCGAGCAACATGCAGGGGGAGTGGGTCGGCTCAGCGAAGAAGCAGTGCACATGGTCCCCAAATGCGAGCTTGAGGCCAAAGGCCACGCCGCCCGGGCCGCCACCGACGCCGCAGGGCAGGTAGACGAACAGCGGATGCTCGGCATCCACTTTGATGCCCATCTCGTCGAACTGCTTCTTCACCCGCTCGCCCGCCACCGAGTAGCCGAGGAACAGGGTGCGGGAGTTCTCGTCGTCGATGAAGAAGCAGTTGGGATCGCGCTCGGCTTCCTTGCGACCCTGCTCCACCGCTACCCCGTAATCCTCGGCATATTCCACCACGATGACGCCATGTTCGCGCAACTTGCGCTTCTTCCACTCCCGCGCATCGGCAGACATGTGGACGGTGACGGTAAAGCCGAGCTTGGCGCTCATGATGCCGATGGACATGCCGAGGTTGCCGGTCGAGCCCACCGCAATGCTGTACTGGCCGAAGAACTGGCGGAACTCGTCCGTGAACAGCTTGCGATAGTCGTCCTCTTCGCAGAGCAACCCGGCCTTGATGGCCAGCCGTTCGGCGTGGGTCAGCACCTCATAGATGCCGCCACGGGCCTTGATGGAGCCGGAGATGGGCAGGTGGCTGTCTTTTTTCAGCAGCAACTTGCCGGTTACCTCGATGCCGTAACGCGCATTGAGCGTTGCCTGCATGGCCGGGATAGCCGCTATCTCGGACTCCAGAATGCCTTTGCTGGCGCGGGTCTCGGGGAAGGCGTCGCACATGTAGGGGGCGAAGCGGGCGAGGCGGGCGGAGGCATCCGCCACATCGTTGCCATCC
>NZ_CDBZ01000142.1 GCF_000819985.1 Aeromonas media
GATGTTGAACACTGTTTCCGGAAAGGAGGGGCGAAGTGTTCAGGTTGAACCGGAATGAGCGTTCACATTGGTCCGGAAATGGTGTTCACGTTGAATCGGAATTGGTGTTCATGATCGGCCGGAATATGCAGTTGCATATTCCCACGCATGGCGATCGCTCAATAACATTCATGCCGATCACTCAATAACATCCCAAGCCGATCACTTTTTACCCTCGATGGGAAACCATGATCGGCATCCATGTTATTGGTGACTTTTTCTCCCCGCTTCGTTAAACCCGCACTTTCCCATCTGCTCCAACAGAGGAACGTGCATGTCTGCGAGGCCTATCACTGTGAGAAAACTCAAAGAAATTCTTCGTCTGAAATATCAGGCTCAATTGGCTCATCGGCAGATCGCCCTCAGCCTGCATATCTCACCCAGCACCGTATCCTATTACCTCAACCGCGCTGCTCAACTGGGCATCCTGACCTGGCCCCTGTCTGAGTCCTGGGATGATGTCTCCCTGGCGCGCGCTTTCCTCAACACACGCGCCGTCCATAACACTCAGCACAAACCCACGCCCAACTGGGCCTTGCTGCATCAGGAGCTCAAAAAAACAGGTCAAAAAGGCGTGACCCTCGAGCTGCTATGGCAGGAGTACGCCGAGCGCCATTCTGGCTCCCACTACAGCTACAACCACTTCTGTCGGCTCTATAAAGAGTGGGCGGCCCTGCTGCAACCCTCGATGCGGCAGACCCATATTGCGGGCGAAAAACTCTTTGTCGACTACTGCGGCCAGACCATGCCGATTGTCGATCCGCACACCGGCGAAATCCTTTACCGGGCCCAGATCTTTGTCGCCGTGCTGGGTGCTTCCAACTACACCTTTGCCGAGGCCACCCGCTCCCAGCAGCTCGAGGACTGGGTCATGAGCCACAAGCGCGCTTTCGAGTTCTTTGGCGGTGTGCCGCAATTGGTGGTACCCGATTGCCTGAAGAGTGCCGTCAGCGTGGCGCGCAATACCGATCCGGATCTCAACCCCACCTACCAGATGCTGGCGGCCCATTTCGGTACGGCGATCATGCCCGCGCGGCCCCGCAAGCCGAAGGATAAGTCCAAGGCAGAGGTGGGCGTGCAGATCGTCACCCGCTGGATCCTGGCGGTGCTGCGTCATGAAACCTTCCATAGCCTGGCCCAGCTCAATCAGCGGATGGGTGAACTGCTGACCCGGCTCAACCAGAAACCCTTCCAGAAGCTTCCTGGCTGCCGTGCCTCACAGTTTGCCGAGCTCGATGCTCCGGCGCTCAAGCCGCTGCCGGATTATCCCTATCACTACACCAAAGTGATGTTGGTACTGGTTGGTAAGGACTACCACGTCGATCTGGAAAAGCACTATTACTCCGTGCCCCATGCCTTGCAGGGCAAGCGGCTGGAGGCTCATCTGGCCGAACATACCGTCACGCTGTACCACGCCGGCAAGGTCGTGGCCGAGCACCCGCGGAGTCATCGCAAAGGTCAGCACAGCAGCCTGCCTGCCCATATGCCCGCGCATCACCAGGCGCTGCTGGAATGGTCGCCCGAGCGTCTGCTCGGCTGGGCGGTATCCATCGGACCCTACACCACGCATTGGGTGGATGGTTTTATCCGGAATGTGGCACACCCGGCGCAAGCGGTGCGACCTTGTCTGGCCTTGCTGGGGCAGAGCAAAACCTATGGCAAGGAGCGGCTGGAAGCGGCCTGCCTCCGGGGTTACCTGACCGGCGCCAACCGGCTGCACAACATCCGCAGCATGCTCAAGAACGGCCTCGAGCAACAACCCATCGCCAGCAAGCGACAGGATCCGCTGCAAGACATCCGTCATGACAATGTCCATGGCGAGCACTACTTCCACTAACCCCCACAGCTCAGGAGAAGCCCATGCAATTACACCTCAATGAACAACTAAGCCGCCTGCACTTGAGCGGTATGAAACAGGCCCTGAACCAGCAGCAGGCCCAGAGCATGCTGTACCTGGATATGGGTTTTGAAGAGCGGCTGCAACTGTTACTGAGCCATGAGCTGGTGCAACGGGAGCAGAGGAAAACCAACCGTTTGGAGAAGCAAGCCCGGTTCCGGCTCGCCGGACAGGTGGAGCAGCTCGACTATCGGGCGGGTCGAGGCGTGAGCCAAGCGCAGATCCGCCAACTGCTGGAAGGACACTGGCTGAGTCATCAACAAAATCTGCTGCTGACGGGCGCGGCAGGCTGTGGCAAGAGTTACCTGGCGTGTGCTCTGGGTCGTTACTTTATCCGGCAAGGAGTGGGCGTGCGGTATTACCGGCTGAAAACCCTGCTCGAAGAGATGCGACTGGCACAAGCGGATGGCAGCTATCCGAAACTGCTGGAGCAAGTAAGTCACATAGGAATGTTGATCCTGGATGACTGGGGCATGGAGATGCTGGACGCGAGCGAACGCAGCAACCTGCTGGAGATCATCGATACCCGCTACGGCAAAGTCTCAACGATAGTGGCGAGCCAATTGCCGGTGGAGAAGTGGTACGGAATGATCGGAGAGGCAACATTCGCCGAGGCAATCCTGGACCGATTGATCCACAGAGCAGTGCGCGTGACCTTAACGGGAGAATCGATGCGAAAACAGGGTGCCAACTTGACCGAAGCCGATCAGGCGGAGTAAAAGAAAGACGCTATAAACGCGGGCAGAAAAACGGTGATCGGCATGATGTTATTGGCTGATCGACATGATGTTATTAGCCAGTTTCCAGATATAGCCTAACAGAGCGGGATATTTGTTCTGTACTCGACGAAGGTAACAATTCCGATCTTCCGTCACGAGGTCTAACGTGAGCTGGTCGTAGTAGTCTTCGTGATAGCCGATATCCAATCGGATGACTAATAGCTTGGCATGCTGGTCGAATAGGCTATTAACATACGTCGCTATACTGCGCTGATTGCGGCTCTCAACGCGTTCAAGGTTCTTGAGGCACTTACGGTGCGCCTTACTCTTGAACTCTCTTAGAAACGCATACAGCGCGTTATTGATACCCCTGGCTAATTCGTCACCGACATCACTATCGAGATATCGCTCATGGATGAGATGCAATCCATAAACCTCTCGCATATGCGTTAGGAATAGCGATACCGTTGGATGCGCTGACGATACCTCCTCATGACAATAAAAATAATCACACACAGTATCCAATACATTAAAGAGTTTGGTTGATAGCCTACGGTCAACGCAAGTGATGTATGACTTACCTGGGGCTGAATAAACAGCCCTGACAATCGGGAATGTCATATGCTGGAGCTTATCGGTAAGTGTAAGGATATCTAATAGCTTAATTGAATTAAACATGATGGCCTCGCTTAGGCAGGAGTAACCCTACGCTGTGTGATAGACACACGCGCATATAGGGGCGATTAGTGGAGTGGTATTGGCTAACTATGCTGGTGGTAGCATGACCACCACATGGGAGTGGTGTAATGGTACGCGATAGTGGTAATGGTTATTGGTTGTTTATGGGTGGCTGTACATAGCGTAGGAATAGTATTGAATAGAAGTAATGTTTAATGAATGGTAGTGATATCAAATAATAAATATACCTAAACGTGATACGCATGCCTTACCTACGAAAACGCCAAAAACATATATAAGAAGGCATGGCTATTTCCCTAACCCATGAGCCTATCAAGGTATGATTTATAACGCTGGAAGTTATGGAGCTCACTAGGGATGGAAAAAATGCATTCAAGACTGGCTTTTACGAATAAGCCAGCTATCAACATCGTGCTCAAACCAACCAATAGAGGCCTGACCTATCTTGAAGGGTTTGGGGAATGTTTCGTCATAACGAGGAGACTTGGGATTAAGCCAGTCATAGATAGTAGACCTGGCCATGCCAATCTTGTTGATGAGGTCTTTGATGCGCAGGACTTTGATGGTGTTGTTCATGGTGTGTACTCCTGATGATGTAGTGGGTTGTTTCATCAGAAGAGCGGGCCCGTTAAAAAACACATGATTAACTCGAGCGGGTGAGAGCACAATGAAGGCATTACGTTAGCAACCAGCCCCTCATTTGCATTGTATGGAGGTCTGAATCCACCATTTAAGGTCAGCTAGGGGCATGTAAGAAATTTTTTACGTACCACATCCGTGGGTTTTTAGTGGGTTTATGAGGGCCGTTTTGCGATATGGACGTTGGGAAATAAAGGGTCTACACGGCCAGCCAACTGCAACCACATTATATCAAAAGATACCTCTAGGCCTGATTTGTGACTTGAATTGCAATAATGAAAAACAAACGCAACTTACCTTAAGATAATGCGCTACTCTGCACTTTAAGTGATTTGACATTGTCTGTTTAGAATTACGGTGAAGATGATATGGCTAAAAAAGTAAAAAGTAAGTTGGCTCGCGAAATTGGAGACATAGTAAAAAGCCAAAGAAGAGTTGTAGTTAGAGAAATCGAGAGCGACGATGCCAAAATTGCATCAAGTGAATTATCTTCCACCAGCCACTTATCTAATGAGGATAAAGTGGTACCGCCCGAAGCGCACTTAAAACCATCGCGCAGAATAACCTCCAAAAAAAAGAATGAAGAAAAAATCGCAACCAATATAGCGAGACCGTATGCAATATATGATTGCAATGATGCGTGGGTCGTCGCAGCTAAGCGAACAAGGACAAACATACATGGTGCATTTTCACGAGAGGGATTAGGTGAGAAAGGATTAAGTGCAGGTAAAAATGCCGAGATAGATATTTTTATTGCGGAAAATAAATCGTCTGACTCGGTGTACAGTAACAAAAAAATTCTGACAGATGACTTTGATACCTTCCTTTGCATATATAAGATTCTGCATTTTATCTCATATATCAGAGAGTTTAACTTTCACACCCCCCCTCGGATCGGTCGCCGACTCGAGACATACAACAGCTTGGAAGATTTGAATTCAGATATTCAAAGTAACGTGCAGATAGAAAATGTAAATCAACGGCGCATATTCACCAAGGTACAAAAAAGAAACATAAAGGAGAGAATAAGGCGTTTGTTGAAAATGAATGTGAGCGCCATTTTAGGACATGATGATTTTTTGCAACACCTCAATGTGCATCCTGCAGTGTCGCTTTTCATCAATACCGTTAATGCAAACAAAATAGACATAACAAATAAAGGCGATTTTGAACGTTACTTTTCGATGGATTTGATTACCGCCTTCGTTAATCGATTCAATTTGATATTCAATCAGCCAGCCTATAAAAAAGCAACCAGTAAAAGGCTGTTCAATGTGCAAGAAAACGTGGCTTCAGTGATGGAACATGCCAATACCATCATGAAAAGTGGCAGTACTCATGCCATACGATTTTGCCTAGGGTTCAATTTCAAGTTTGATGATGAGTATGATGTTGAGTTTGAAAAGGCGTTGGAATTGAGATTGAAAACCCCCTCTCAGGTAAATGACTACAGGCTAATGACGCTACGTGCCGGCAGAAATGCAGTGTTTAGAAATGGTGCTAAGAACCCCATAATGAAATATATTGATGGTTATATATGGAAGATGGATTACTGCTCTGTCAGGGGATATTACCTGCATGTGATTTTATTTTTAAAAGAGAACTGGAGCAAACATTTTAATATCATGGAGTCAATCGGTGAGATGTGGCGGGAAAAGGTTAAAAATGGAGATGTGTTTTCGTATCGAGGTACACGAAGCCGCATTAACCTTCAAACGGCTACGAATCAACAAAAAATGCTTAATGATATTCACGACTTGTTTATTCAAGATGTACTTGCGTATGCAGATACTACACTATCAAGTGGCAAAAAAATTCGCACCTTTGGTAAAGGAGCACAAAAAGGGTGGGTTCTCAACTCGACGCAACAGGGTAAAACTAAGCCGACAGCACACGAGCAAAAGCTGGCTAAGTTCCAAACGCTGATGGACAAGGCTGGAATTGATCCAGCTGAACTACTTGCTGCAATCGACAAAAAAGCTAAACGAGCCCCTCGTCCTCCGAAATACCGTTACGTCAAGAATGGGGTGGAGCATACCTGGACCGGTCAGGGCCGCACACCCAAGTTCTTGGCTGAACAACTCGAACAAGGTCGTCAGCTGGATGAGTTCCTCGTCTAAATAGATAAGGCCATGCCGATAGAGTGTGGCCTTTCTGTTTTTTACAGGCTCCAGCTCTGTAACTGCGGCTAACATGGCCAGCATGGCTGTACAGGCTGGGTAAAAATGGAGGGTACACTCGATGTAACCTCCATAGGCACAGTCTAAAAATCGAATTTAAGAAAAGAGCTGCTGTACTCCCCTATCCCACTTGTAGATGCACAATATTATTGTCTGCCGGTTTTTCTGATGGTTTCAAAATCCCTCCCCACAACTCCAGAGCCATTTTTTGCTCCGGTAACCGAACCGTATGAACATAGTGAGCCATTACACCAGGTAGAGCATGGCCTAAAATTTGTTCCACGACATGAGGGGCAATCCCAGCCTCGTTTAGGCGGGTCGCCAAGCTCCTTCGCAGATCGTGCCATGTCCAAGGGGCGCTATGCCCGAGCCGCTTCCAAATCCCCCTTCCCCACTGACTTACCGCTTCTGGTCGCTTGAGTTCCCCTAGCAAGTATGGGGATGACTGTGCGGCGGCTGCTTTCAGCAAGGCGTCTATCGTCGGCCGAATAAAATCAGGTATTGGTCTCACGATTTTATTACCTGTTTTTGAGTTAGACGCAGGTACTGTCCATGTACCTTCGGCTAGATTCCATTCTTCGGGTGCTGATAGCCGAGCTTCTTGAGTTCTTGCACCGAACGACAATAGAATCTTGGCCAAATTTCCGTAGTAGCAATATGGACCTAGCTTCTCAGCCCAATCCCATAGTGTTCGCAGTTCTTCTAGCGTCAGAACCCTATCTCGCTTACTTGCTTTTTGCCCAACATCAGCGACGGTCAAGTCATCCAATGCATTACTCACTGCAAACTGTCTGACACGGCAAAACTTCAGAGCATGCTTACAGTTTTGGAAACAATACCCACTAGCCACAGGTGCTACCTTCGAGTATTCGTCAAAGACGCTCAACCAGTGACGAGTATCACAATCTGACAAAGGAAGATCTCCGATACGGGGATAGACCCACTTAGCAAATTGCTGGCGATGCTTCTCACTGTTCGACCTTTTCTTATCGGCGTGATGACAGAGCCAATACTCGAGTGCATCTTTAACCGTGACAGGCTTAAGCCTTTCATCTTTCCCGATCCTAGTCATCAAGGCGGGATCATTGCCCTCTTCCAACCAAGCTCGACATTGCGCCGCCTTTTTCCTTGCCTCGGAAAGCGACAGCCCCCCCTCTTGGCCGGTATAGGATCCCAGAGTCAGGTTTTTTGCCTTGCCTACAATTCGATAACGGTACACGAAGCTGACTTTTCCGCTATTCCTCCACAGAACAGATAGCCCATCCCTGTCCGCAACCTTTCTGGGCGTATCATCATCGTGACCACGCAGCATTGCTTTGAGTTTTGAATCTGAGATTGCCATTTTGAACCCACACTTGAACCCACACTTGTCTTATATCCCCTAAGATGACTTTAGACAACCATGGAAATTTAGACGATATAAATCAACAATATAGATGCAACCTATAGACATAACCAAACAGCATTAGACACGCAGTGTGATAATACGGCATGAACTGATTTCAGTCATTCTGCTGCAGTGCAGATAAAGGCGTATCCCAGCGATGGGATACGCCTTTTTCTATGGTCGACTTTCTACGTTTGGGTATTACTCCGTGGCCAACTTGATACCAAGCCCGACGAAAAGGCCCCCCATCAAACGGTTGAGCCAGGTTCCCACCCGGGCGGGCAGTCTCACCTTGCGACTCGCATAAGCGGTCGAGAACGCCAGCAGATGGCACCAGATCATGCCGTTGAGGTTGAAGATGCAGCCCAGCACGATGAAGGCCAGCGCCTTCTGCGGCGCATCGGGAGCGATGAACTGGGGCACAAAGGCTAGGAAGAAAAGCGCTACCTTGGGATTGAGCAAATTGGTCAGCAGGCCCTGCCGAAAGATCCGGCCATAGGAGAGCGCTGGCTGCAATACCGCAGGCTCGCTCGCAACAGGTGAGCTTACGCCTTGCCTGAGCAGGGAAACCCCCAGATAGACCAGATAGAGCGCCCCCATCAGCTTGATGATGGCGAACAGCTCGGCGGAGGCACTCAGCAGCGCAGACAGCCCCAGCGCTGCTGCCAGCACATGCACCATGGTACCCGTTCCTATGCCCAGTGCGGCCACCGAGCCCGCTCGCCAGCCTTGCGAGCCACTGCGCAGCATGATGAGCAGGGAGTCCGGTCCCGGCATCATGTTCAACAGCAGGCTGGATACGATAAACAACGCCAGATCGTGGATCCCCAACATACACAGCTCCCTTGCCGATGAAACTCACAGTCTATGGATCCAGCCCGCCTTGTCACTCCCCCGTTACGGCAATAGTGAACATAGGCAGGAGGCATAGCCAGGGGCTATCAGGGTTGGCGAAGAGAGTAGAAGAGTCGAAAGGTAAGCCGGTGGGTAAAGAGCGGGTCATTTATTTTGAGGCAGATGACCTGAGCATCCTCTGAGCAGTCAGTAAATCGGTGCTGAAGCACAGAATGTCAGGCAATAAAAAACCCCGCTCGAGTGAGCGGGGTTTCTTGTATTGGGTGCCTGGCAGTGTCCTACTCTCGCATGGCGAATGCCACACTACCATCGGCGCTACCGCGTTTCACTTCTGAGTTCGGCATGGGATCAGGTGGTTCCACGG
>NZ_CDBZ01000143.1 GCF_000819985.1 Aeromonas media
TCTCGTCGGCCAGCGCCGCGTCCTGGCTGGTGGGCGCGGCGCTGGCCGACGAGACCCTGACGGTGCTGGGTCAGACCTATCGCAACACCGCGACCAAGACCCGGCTCGACCCCATAGAGACGCCCCAGGCGATCTCGGTAGTGGAGAGCGAGACCCTGGAACAGCGTGGCGTGAGCTCGGTGAGCGAGGCGCTGCGCTACGTGCCCGGGGTCAATACCGAGCTGCGCGGCGGGGCGGTCAACCGGCTGGATCTGTTCAACGTCCGCGGCTTTGACAACTACCAGAACTTCTACGACGGCCTCTTGCTGCAATACAACGAGTGGAACCTGCAACCCCAGATAGATCCGGTGGCCATAGAGCAGCTGGAGGTGTTCAAGGGGCCGACCTCGGTGCTCTATGGCAGCATGCCGCCGGGCGGCATGGTCAACCTCATTGCCAAGCGCCCCCAGCGGGAGAGCAATCACAGTGTGAGTGTGGCGACGGGGACAGGTACTCTCAAGGAGATGAGCCTCGACAGCACTGGGGCCATCAACGATCAGCTCGCCTACCGTGTGGTGGGGCTGGCTCGCCAGAAGGAGGGGCAGGCGGTGACCTCGGAGGAGGAGCGCTACGTCTTTGCGCCCTCCCTGGATTGGCAGCTCGGCGAGCGCACCCTGCTGAACCTCAACCTCTACTACCAGAAAGATCCCGAAGCCGGCATCTACACCACTGTACCCGCCAGCGGCTCGGTCAAGAGCAACCCCCTGGGGCAGCTTGGCAGCGATAGCTTCCTCGGTGACCAGAACTGGAACGAGTACAACCGGGATGTGACCCTGCTCGGTTACAAGCTGAGCCACGACTTCAACGGGGACTGGCAGGTGCTGCAAAACGCCCGCTACATGGATGCCTCCGCCTATCAGCGCAACACCTACAACGCGGCCCTGGCGGCGGACAACCGCACCCTGGCCCGCAACGCTTATTTGACCGACGAGGCGTCGAAGGGCTTTGTCATCGACAACCAGCTGGCGGGCAAGGTGATGACGGGGCCTGCCCAGCACAACCTGCTGCTCGGGGTCGACTATCAATATCTGGACGCGCGCATCCTCTATCAGGACACCCTCGACTACTCTGCCCCCGCCATCGACATCTTCAACCCGGACCACAACCAGATCCGGCCGGATGCCCTGGCCTTCTCCTATGAGGATCGCAAGACCATCCGTCAGTCCCAGACCGGCGTCTATCTGCAGGATCAGGTGCGCCTCGACCGGCTGGTGGCCATAGGCGGCGCCCGCTACGACAGCTACCGGATGGACACCGACAGCCGCGGTCTCTACCTGGGGGCCGCCAGCCAGTCCCTGGCCCAGATCGATCAGGACAACCTCTCCTTCCGCCTCGGCGCCCTCTACGAGCTCGACTATGGCTTGTCGCCCTATGTGAGCTATGCCGAGAGCTTCGAGCCGGTACCGGGGGCGGACAAGAGCGGCAAGGCGTTCGATCCCTCTACTGGCCACCAGTGGGAGGGGGGGCTCAAGTTCCTCTCCGAGGACATGAGCAAGACCTTCACCGTCGCCGCCTTCCATATCACCAAGCAAAACGCCCTGGTGACGGATCCGGACAACGTCTACGGGCCCAAGCTGCAGACCGGCGAAATCGTCTCCAAGGGGATAGAGCTGGAAGGGCGCGCCGATCTCACCAGCCGGCTGGATCTGGCGCTGAGCTATACCCGCCAGGACATGGAGATCACCAAGGACACCACAGACTTGCAGGGCAAGACCCCGGTCTGGGTGCCCAAGCAGATGGCCTCGCTCTGGAGCAACTACCAGGCGGGCGGCAGCCTGGAGGGGATGCGGGTCGGCGCCGGCTTGCGCTACGTGGGGGAGGCGCAGCTCGATGCCGCCAACACCGACACAGTACCGGATTATCTGCTGATGGACATGTCCGCCTCCTATGATCTCGCCGCCCTCAGCGCGAGCCTGAAGGGGGTGGGGGCATCCCTTAGCGCCAGCAACCTGCTTAACAAGACCTACTACTCCTGCTACGACCAGAACAACTGCTGGTTCGGGGCTGAGCGCAATGTGGAGGCTCGACTCAAATACGTATTCTGACCTTGCGCCCCGGACCTGCGCCGGGGCACGCCCCCTCTGCGGGTCCCGATGGCCACCAGCACGCCCTGCCTCGCGGCCTCGGCGCTCTGGCGGTGTACAGCCAGCATACCCTGCTGGCGGATCACGACGCCCTGTTTGCGGCGGCGGCCGGGCTCATCCCCTCCCTCAAGGGGCGGCTGGCGGGGGAGTCCTCCGCGCTGCTGATGGCGCCCCCTCATGGCGCCCCGAACGAGGTCGCGGCTGCCCTGCATGGCCACTGGCAGCAGGCGCACCCTGAGGCGGGGGCGGCCTACTGGTTGACCCGCAGCTGGGGCATGCTCTGCTGGCAGTCCATCTATCTCGCCATGGTGGCCGTCTATCGGGTGGGGGCCGTGCCCGCCCTGGATCGGATGGGGCAGGGCTATCAGGAGGGGCTGGTGTCCGGCTTCAGCCTGCCGGCGGAGCCCATGATCAAGGGGGAGGTGAAGACCCTGATCAAGGTGGCGGGTGAGCGGTTGCAGGCCCACTGGCAGGAGTTGTTCGCGCTGCTTGGAGAGGTGCAGCGGCTACGCCCCGGCTTCGTGCGCCCGCTCCTGGCGGACGATCTGCTGGCGGCCCTGGTGCGGGTGCCGGATTTCTTCGGGGAGATAAGCCCAGAGGTGGTCCAAGCCCATGCGCCGCTCTGGCTCGCCGCCTGCGCTCTGCCCGCCGGGCATCTGGCGGGCTGGCGTCCGGCCTCGCTCCCCCGGGATGAGGCCTTCCCTGGCTATGTGCGCCAGCGCTGCTGCCTGCACTACAGGCGAGGGGATGGGGAGCTTTGTGGCAACTGCCCGAGACGGCAGGGGGCCGCCAGCTGCGACTAGGGATCCTGAGGTGCCAGAGAGCAGGCACATGGAAAAGAAAGCGTGAGCGCCGCCCCTGGGGCGGCTTTTTCATACCCTTTTATTGCTCGGCCATCTGGGTGCGAATGCGCTCGAACAGGCTCTGCAGGCAGGGCTGATCCCGATCGGCGGCCCGCACGGCCCCGTACATATGGCGGCGGATCCCGCTGCCCAGGGGGCGCGCCTCGAGCAAGCCCTGGCGCACGAACTCCTCGCTGGCCCAGCGCGGCAGGGCGGCGACACCGAGCCCGGCGGCGGCCATCTGCAACATGACCGAGGTGTTGTCCACCGGCTTGCAGCGGGCGGGTTCCACCCCGGCGGGTTGCAGGAAGCGACTGAACACGTCCATGCGGGCCCGCTCCACCGGGTAGACCAGCAGCACCTCCTGCTTGAGATCCTCCGGGGTTATCTTGGTCTGGTGACAGAGGGGGTGATCGGGCGCCATCACCAGGGTGAGATCGAAGGCGAACAGGGGCTCGAAGTGGAGATCCCCGCGGGCCTGCACGTCCGAGGTGAGCAGCAAGTCGAGCTGACCACCGAGCAGGGCGCTGATGGCATCGAAGCCGGGTACCGACTCCACCTCCAGCGCCACCCCGGGCCACTGGCGGCGAAAGCCCGGCAACAGCGGCAGCAGCCACTGGATGCAGCTGTGGCAATCCAGCGCCAGGTGCAGCCTGCCCGCATCGCCGCTGTGCAGGGCCAGCAGCTGGCGCTCGGTCTGGGCCAGGGCGGGCAGCACCTGACGGGCCAGGGCCAGCAGATGCTGGCCGGCTGCCGTCAATACCAGGGGGCGGCTTTTGCGCAGATAAAGCTCCAGATTGAGGCGGGTCTCCAGCTCTTTCAACTGGTGGGAGAGGGCTGACTGGGTGAGGTTGAGGCAGAGGGCCGCCCCCGCCAGTGAACCCTGCTCGGCCAGGGCGCTGATGGTCTTCAGGTGCTTGAGATCTATGCCCGCGTTGGTGTTCTGATGGCTGGTCGACTGGTTGGGCACACCCATGGCACTGCTCCTTTGTGCGTCAGTTGAGGATTTCTTGAGAGCCAGTTGAAGAGGATTCAATAGCCAAGGCCACCTTATCTCGTCACTCTAGATGTGTAAACATCTGGATGGCTAAATCATCCAGTTTCCCATCAGATGAATGAGCATAAGGAATTGGACCTATGACACGAGCACACACCCTGGGCTTCCCCCGTATCGGCGCCAAGCGCGAGTTGAAATTTGCCCTGGAATCCTACTGGCGCGGCGAGACCACCCAGGCCGAGCTGGTCGCCGTGGGCAAGAGCCTGCGGGAACGCCACTGGCAGGCCCAGCGCACCGCCGGGGTCAACCTGCTGCCGGTGGGGGATTTTGCCTGGTACGATCAGGTGCTCGGTACCAGCCTGCTGGTGGACGCCGTGCCTGCCCGTCACCGCCATGTTGTCGATGGTAAGAGCGACACCGATCTCGACACCCTGTTCCGGGTGGCCCGTGGCCGTGCGCCGACCGGCCCCGCAGCTGCCGCCGCCGAGATGACCAAGTGGTTCAACACCAACTATCACTACCTGGTGCCCGAGTTCAGCCGGGATCAGCGCTTCAAGCTGGGCTGGAGCCAACTCTTTGAAGAGGTCGAAGAAGCCAAGGCGCTGGGGCTGCCGGTCAAGGCGGTGCTGCTGGGCCCGGTCTCCTACCTCTGGCTAGGCAAGGAGAAAGAGAGCGGCTTCTCCCGCCTCGAGCTGCTCGACCGCCTGCTGATCGTCTATCAGGAGATCCTGGCGAAACTGGCATCCCAGGGAGTGGAATGGGTGCAGATTGACGAGCCGGCCCTGGCCCTGGACCTGCCGGACGAGTGGCGCCTGGCCTACCTCAACGCCTACGAGAGCCTGAGCGGCCCCTGCAAGCTGCTGCTCACTACCTATTTCGGCTCTGTGGCCCATCAGCGCGACATCATCACCAGCCTCAAGGTGGATGGCCTGCACCTGGATCTGGTGGCCGCCCCCGAGCAGCTCGAGACCCTGGTCCCGCATCTGCCGGCCCAGTGGGTGCTTTCCGCTGGCGTCATCAACGGCCGCAACGTCTGGCGTGCCAACCTGGGCAAGCTGGCGCCGACCCTGAAAGCATTGAAAGCCAAGCTCGGCGAGCGCCTCTGGGTTGCCTCTTCCTGCTCCCTGCTGCACAGCCCGGTGGATTTGACCCTGGAGCACGAGCTGGATCCCCAGACCCGCAGCTGGTTCGCCTTCGCCCTGCAAAAGTGCTACGAGCTGGGGCTGCTCTCCGACTACCTGGACGGAGGGGATCTGGACAAGATCACCGCCTACAGCCAGCCCATCGTCGATCGGGAGTCCGACAGCCGGGTCCACAAGCGGGCAGTGCAGTCCCGTCTGGCCAGCCTCACCAACAGCGATTTCGACCGCCAGAGCGCCTATCCGGTACGCGCCGAAGCCCAGCGCAATGATCTCAAGCTGCCGCTCTTGCCCACCACCACTATCGGCTCCTTCCCGCAGACCTCCGACATCCGGTTGCTTCGCCAGGAGTGGCGGGCCGGTCGCATCGACGACGCTGCCTACGAGGCGGGCATTCAGGCCCAGATCAAGGACGCGATTGAGCGCCAGGAAGCCATAGGGCTGGACGTGCTGGTGCACGGCGAGGCCGAGCGCAACGACATGGTGGAGTATTTCGGCGAGCTGCTGGACGGCTTTGCCATCACCCGCTTCGGCTGGGTGCAGAGCTATGGCTCCCGCTGCGTCAAGCCGCCGGTGATCACCCGGGATATCGACCGCCCGACCCCCATGACGCTGGCGTGGACCAAGTTCGCCCAGAGCCTGACCGACAAGCCGGTGAAGGGGATGCTGACCGGGCCAGTGACCATCCTCTGCTGGTCCTTCCCCCGGGAAGACGTGAGCCGCGAGCAGTCCGCCCTGCAGATTGGCCTGGCCATTCGCGACGAGGTGGCAGATCTCGAAGCCGCCGGCATCAAGATCATCCAGATCGACGAACCGGCGATCCGCGAGGGCTTGCCCCTGCGCAAGCAGGATCATCAGGCTTACCTGGACTGGGCGGTGCGCGCCTTCCGCCTGAGCGCCAGCCCAGTGGTGGACAGCACCCAGATCCACACCCACATGTGTTACAGCGACTTCAACCTCATCATAGAGGCGGTGGCGGCGCTGGACGCGGATGTGATCACCATAGAGACCAGCCGCAGCCAGATGCAGTTGCTCGAAGCGTTCGAGCGCTTCAACTACCCCAACGAAATCGGCCCGGGCGTCTACGACATCCACTCCCCGAACGTGCCGAGCCAGGGCTGGATTGAGGATCTGATCCGCAAGGCGGCCAGACAGATCCCGGCCGATCGCCTCTGGGTCAACCCGGATTGCGGCCTCAAGACCCGCGGCTGGGAAGAGACCACGGCTGCCCTCAAGGTGATGGTCGATGCGACCCGGGCGCTGCGAGCCGAACTGGCCTGAGCAGCCTCTTACTGCTCGGCAGACAACGCAAGAGCACTGAGATAACGAGAGAGGGAAGGCGCAGGCCTTCCCTCTTTTTTTGCATGAGGGCCTTAAGCCCCTCAGGGGGTAAGCAGCAGGGGGGCGCCGGTTTGCGGGTATGGTGCTGGGTTTTGCGGCCTGTGCCACCCCTGCGATGGCGCCTCCCGCGCCAGCGCCTCGGCCAGCCAGTACCCGTCGAGGGGGATGGCATTGCGATCCTCGATCACCAGATTGAGGTGCTGGGCACCGAGGCAGCCGTAGCGCGCCGGGTCTGTCTGGGTGAAGAGGCCGAGGCAGGGCACGCCGCTCGCGGCAGCCAGATGCAGGGGACCTGTGTCGCAACTGACGAAGAGGGCGAGGCCGCGGGTGAAGCGGGCCAGCTCGCTCATGTTGGCCAGGGATAGGTGCAGATCCCCCAGCAGGGGTTGGGGGGAAGCCGGATCTTCGAGTTGGATCAGCAGGGCATCCGGACTGTGGCGGCGTAGCTCCCCGAGCAGTCGCCGCCAC